>JAGSHF010000140.1 GCA_023954685.1 Flavobacteriaceae bacterium
AAAGACGTAGATCTTCATAATCACGAACTGGAACACGTTTAACAAAATCTTCATAATTATTAATGCTAACAAAATCGTGATCCTTACCAAATTCTGTGGCGGTAGCTTGGCTAATCAAATTTTGAAATACTTGCTGTTGCGTTTCTATTGGGTTATTCGCCCATTTTTTTATGGATTTATAAACCCTTTTCGCAAATGGTTTAACCAAGAGCGCTTTTAATGAAGTAAATTCGAATAGTTTCATTTATTCAAAATCTATAAAGGTTGATGGGTTTACAGGATGGCCATCCTTCCAGAGTTCAAAATGCAAATGAGGTCCCGTCGTAAATTCACCTGAATTACCAGAAATTGCGACAACTTCACCAGATTTCACCAAATCTCCTTGTTCTTTAGTCAATGAGGCGTTATGTTTATAAACAGAAAGCAATCCATTACCGTGATCTAGTAATAAAACGTATCCTGTTTGTGTTGTCCATTCTGCAAAAATTACAGTCCCTTCTCCTGTGGCCTTAATTGGGGTGTCTTTTGGAACCACAATATCAATAGCATAATGTTTTTCTTTAGCATTATACCCTTCGCTAATAGTTCCTGTAACTGGTGGAAATAACACAAAATTCACTCTAGAGGTTGCCGATTCAAATAAGCTATACTTATCTTCTTTATCAACCTTTTCTCTAAGTAAAGAATCTTCTTTAGAAGGATTAATATTGAACGCACTTATATCCAGTTCTGCGGCTTCTATAATAGAGTCATTATTAAAATCGGCAGTATTCACTTCTCCAGTTAAAACACGCTTAATAGAGTTTATATACTCGTCGTTCATAGTAATTATTTGCTCTAACGAATCTGTTTTATAATTAAGCCTCGTTGCATTTTTTTTCAGAGCTGTAGAAGAATATCCAGGAATATATTCTCTCAACGGTGTAAACGCAATAAGTAATGTTGTACTTATAATTAAGAAAATAGTGAGTATAGACATTATAACAAATACGTTCAACCTTGTAAGTTTAATAGCAAACCGTTCTTCAAAGGTATCCTCATTAAGTATGACGAGCCTATACTTATGCAGTAGTTTTTTTCTCAGCTTTCTTGTGTCCTTATTTTTGGTCGTCATTATCAAACAAAATTAAATAAAAATATATCATAACTTGTTTTATAATATGCTAAAGTTTACTATTAAACGTTGTATTTAAAGTTTAATTATTAACTTTGTAATACAAAATAAAAACTGATGAGCTTATATATGTTACCCTTAGCAATTGGAGCGCCACAAATTATATTAATTGTTGTGGTTGTATTATTATTATTTGGCGGAAAGAAAATCCCTGAATTAATGAGAGGTTTAGGAAGTGGTATTAAAGAATTTAAAGACGCTAGCAAAGAAGACCAGCAGGCTCCTGAAGAAAAAGAATAAACTTTTACTAAAATAAAAAAACCCATCGCTGTGCGATGGGTTTTTTGTTTAATTAAATTTCACCGATTTGATTATGGATTCCAGTTCAAACATGTAATCTCGTTTTGCTACAGATGGCGCAAAAGCAAACCCTTCAATCACCAATAGTCTATTATTAGGAATGTCTTTAATTGCATAGTTTAAAAAAGGCCCAGCCATAAAAGCTTTTTTAATTTCCCAAGTACTTCTTGTTTCTAATGCGGGTTTATCATCCAGTGATGTTTTACCCAAAAACGGTGTATAGGCTTCTTCTGTAATCATATAAGATCCCTCAAGCGGCCCGGGAATATAAACTTGCCCAATAGAATCTCTAATTGCAATGACTTCATTAATTGCTTGATCAGAATCACTAATTGCATCTATTGGAAGCTCGTATATCATCAAATTCAAAGTGCCTGTTTTTATATCTCTTCTCAACCACGTAAATCCTGTTTCTTCTTTTGCAACACGATATGCTGAAGGAAAACTTAAAGTGATTCCGAAAGCGTTCTCAATATTGTTGTTTTTATGCAGTGATTTACTAATTCGTCGTTGCTTTTCTTTTATTTCTTCATTTTTAAAAACTGCCGTAATTTGGGCAGCATTTGCTTCAATTTGTTCAATAATCTCTATATTTGTCATTCCTGAAATAATAGCCATCTTTTGGGGACGTGCATAGGGATTATCAAAAATCTTTGTATCAGCAGCACTGCCTTTTTCGATCTTTAAAACCGTTCTGTTTTTTCTTGTAAAACCCGTAAATATAGACGTTGGCATTTGACGCAAAGTAAAAAGAGGCTCATCTTGCGGTAAACCATAAACTGGAGCCCCTAAATTAGCTCTTACAGCATCACCAATACTCCCTTCCCAAAGATCATTGTCTATAACAACCGATAAATTATTAATATTTCCTGATGACGATGCAAGTGCCTTTTTACCATCAGATTTGCCTTCATTGCAAGCAACTAAAAGTGCTAGTACGAAAACAGAGGTCATAAATTTTTTCATTTATATGCGTTTTTTAGTAGTTATTGCTTTGACACTACAAGAGTCATTCCAATTTTTAGTTTTGAGTTGCTTATATTATTCCAATCCTTAATGTTTTGAACAGAAACTCCTGGAAATTTTTGAGAAATGCTCCAAAGAGAATCGCCGCTTTTTACTTTATATGTTTTTGCATTGGGATCCACGACTTCAGCATTTTTTGAAGTACTCGTCTTCTTGGGCGCAGTATAAGGTTTCCTAGGATAAATGGTTAAACGTTGACCCACTTTTAAGTTATTGCTCCGTAAACCATTCCATTTTTTTATCTGACTCACTCTTACCCCATATCGTCTTGCTATTTTCCCTAAATAATCACCAGATTTTACCCGGTATCTTACTTTAGTGTCATTCTCAACAAATTGCGGCAATGGTTTCTCTCGTTTATCAAATTCCGCTTTAGCAAAGGCATAGATACTGTCTTCGTTGGTGACAAAAGCACCAATTTTGTCACTTGGTAATCGTAACGTATAATTTTCATCCTTAATATGCGGAATAATGTCTAGCTTATAAGAAGGGTTTAAAAACTGAAGCTCCTCAACGGGTACTTCCAAAAGTTCCGAAACTTGATCGAATGTAATCATTTGTTTCACCTTAATTGTATCTGTTTCAAAGTAGGTGAATTCTGGTTTGTTAGGTTGAAATCCATGTTCATCAGCGTATTCAAAAATATACATTGTAGCTAAAAACGCAGGTAAATATCCTGCCGTTTCACGTGGAAGATTAGGTCGTATATTCCAATAGTTTTGATACCCTCCGGAACGCCTTATGGCTTTAGTAACATTTCCGGGGCCCGAATTATAAGCCGCTAAAGCCAAATCCCAATCTCCAAATACACGATATAAGCTCGCCAAATATTTACATGCAGCTTCAGTAGACATTAAAGGATCGCTTCGTTCATCTACATAACTACTTACGTCAAGCCCGTACATTTTACCGGTAGAAAACATAAATTGCCATAACCCGGTTGCTCCCACTCTAGATTTTGCTTTTGGTTTTAATGCCGATTCAACAATGGCTAAATATTTTATTTCTAGAGGAATGTCGTAATTGTCTAATTCACGTTCAAACATCGGAAAATAATATGCACTCAATGCCATTAACCGTTCTATTGATTTTCTACGACGCTTTAAATAGCTTTTAATTACACTTTCTAGTGAGGGATTATATTCAATATTAAAAGGTGTTTTTTCATTAAGTAATGCTAAACGTTTTTTTAATGTGTCTGTTGGTAATTCAGGGTAGTAAATTGAATCATATTTCAATTCTCTCACTGAAGAATATACGGTGTCATATAAGGCGTTACTATATAATTCATCAAGCCATTTCTGATCAAATTTAGCGGCAAGCTCATGGTCTTTAATGCTTCTTTTAGACAAAGAATCTATGACGGGTAAGACCACTTTATTAACATTAGACTGCCCATCAATGATTGTATCTAAAACCGTTGATTCGCCCTGTTTTTCTTCAACTATTTTAGGGATTGTATCATTGGTTTGGGTGTATGCAATACTTGTTTGCAGTATTAGAAGTAATGCTAAAAAACGTAAAATCATTGGTAAGGGTTTGGATTTAGCTAACGCTATGGCTGCTAAAATCGTACTTTTCTAGGAGATATGAAAGCAATTAAATTCTATTTAACGTTTGTCTTAATAAGCTTACAAAACCACTGTATCAGATAATTTAACTTTAATTGCCTGTTTGATTCAAAATTGCAGCTATTCCAGGAAGTGTTTTTCCCTCTAAACTTTCTAACATTGCACCACCACCGGTACTCACATAACTCACTTTGTTTTCAAAACCAAACTGCTTCACAGCAGCTACAGAATCTCCGCCACCAACAAGTGAAAATGCCCCGTTTTGGGTCGCAGATGCAATAGCATGACCCAAAGCAATCGTTCCTTTTGCAAAATTTGGTAATTCAAATACACCAAGAGGTCCGTTCCATAATATTGTTTTAGATTTTGAAATCACATCAGCAAAAAGAGCTTCGGTATTTGGTCCTACATCTAACCCCATCCAGCCATCAGGAATTTTATCAATTTCACACGTATTAGTGTGTGCATCATTGCTAAAATCATCCGCAATAATAGCATCAACAGGAAGATAAACTTCTACATTTTTAAGTTTTGCTTTTTCAATAATTTCATTTGCTAAAGCAATTTTATCGTTTTCAACCAAAGAATTTCCAATTTGCCCGCCTCGTGCCTTTATAAACGTAAATGTCATACCGCCACCAATTATAAGATGATCTATTTTATCTAAAATATTATCAATAATTGTAATTTTTGAAGATACTTTTGCCCCTCCAAGAACCGCTGTAATAGGGCTTTCTCCAAACTCCATTACGCGCTTAACACTTTCTATTTCTTTAGCCAATAAGCTTCCAAAGCATTTGTTTTCTTCAAAAAACTTTGCAATCACAGTGGTAGATGCATGAGCTCTATGTGCTGTACCAAAGGCATCATTGACATAAATATCTCCTAATTCTGATAACGCCTTTGCAAAATTTTCATCTCCCAATTTTTCTTCATCATGAAATCTTAAGTTTTCTAGTAGTAAAATCTCTCCAGGTTGCAGGTTTTGCGCCATTGACTTTGCTTCTGAACCAACACAGTCACTCGCCAATTTTACATCAACTCCAAGAATATCTTCTACTTTTTCTTCAATATGCTTCATAGAAAACGCATCTTGAACCCCTTTAGGCCTGCCTAAATGAGACATCAATATACAGCTGCCTCCATCTTCTAATATTTTTATAATTGTTGGTTTTGCTGAAAGAATTCTTGTGGCATCCGTAATTTCAAAATGCTCATTTAATGGCACATTAAAATCCACTCGGATCAGCGCTTTTTTATTTTTAAAATTAAAATCGTTAATCGTTTTCACGTCTTAGTTTTTTATGAATTAAGTTTTGTTTCTATAAAATCCGTTTCCGCCAACAAAATAAGTGCTTTTGCGTTTTCTAAAACTACTTTTTTAAGGTTTTTTTTTAAAATAGGTTTAATAAAAACACCTAAAGGCGTAAAATCTGCATAAACCTCCACATCTAATTTAACTTTATTTTCTTCTGTTTGTTCCAAAATAAAATACATGCTCAATTTTTTGGTCAACGGAATATCCGTCGTCATTTCACCATAAACAAGCTGATTCTTTTCTTTCTTTTTTATTATCGTGGTCTGTTCTACCTCTCGATTATTAACTAAGCATCTATGTTTTTCACCTACTCGATTCACTTTGTTCTTTTCATATTCCAATTTATCAATACCATTAGTCCAAAGCTGTCTAAATTCAAAATTACTGACTATTTCGTATAAGTCTAATATTTTTGTGTGAACAATAAAAGAGGCCTCTAATAATTTGTGTTTAGGGACATTATCTGGAATCGGGTCAATTTTTTGTATCTGTGACTTTAAATGATTCAGTGGTTTATAGCTAAAAGAAATATTGCCGAAATCATAATTCATTGAATTCAGAGGCTCTTCGCTTTCTAATCTCTTAGCTATAACATTTTCAGTAAATAACGCATACTCCTTAATAGGTATACTGTTTTTTAATAAACGGTGGGCCTGAATAACTGCGCTTCCATAAGGTTTCTCATTACCTTTTACTTTAATAAAATCTATTTCACCATAATGAACTACAAACTTCAAATTAAGGTTATAAGCAGATGAGCACGCCCCACAATGGCATATACGTTGATACTCATAACGTTTTAAATGCTTATGGAATGCAACGTACATTTCCTGAATTTGCTGTTCAATCTGATTTAATTCAATAATGTCTTGGAGTTTGTAAAAAAAAAGTGCGTCCCCTTCTATTTCTGCCAATTCCAGTTTAATTTCGTTTTTATCAAGAAGAAGCTCCAATAGCTCGGTAATAATATGCTTGCTATGTGAAATATCTGTATGATGAACAAACTCTGTAAATCCAGAAATATCAGGAATAAAAAGAATTGCGTTTTGCGTCATTTATATATGAATATCCTATAAAAATAAGTCGATTTATCTTTTATTTCTTACAATAGAATGTTAAAAACAAAAAGTATATTTGCTTTATGCTGTTTTCAGAAATTTTAGGACAAGAACATATTAAAAAGCATTTAACCCAAAGTGCAGATCATGGCCGGATTCCACATGCACAATTATTCGTGGGGCCAGAAGGATCTGGGACTTTATCTATGGCAATTGCTTATGCACAATATGTAGTCTGTAAAAATAATAATGACGAAAACGTATCAAATAATATTGACTCGACATGCAATTTAAAATTTGATGCGCTCTCTCATCCAGATTTGCATTTCGCATTTCCCGTTGCAACTAATGATAAGGTAAAAAGTCATCCCGTTTCAAAACTTTTTTTAGAAGATTGGAGGAAACTTTTAAGAGAACAACCTTATTGTAATTTATTTGATTGGTATAAGCAATTGGGTGTAGACAATAAACAGGGACAAATTGGGGTCGATGAAGCACACGATATTGTAAAATCATTAGCATTAAAACCTTTTGAAGGAGGGCATCAAGTGATGATTATTTGGATGGCAGAAAAAATGAATAGTGCTTGTGCCAATAAACTATTAAAACTTATTGAAGAGCCTCCAAATAAAACCATTTTCATTCTTATTGCTGAAGATGAAGAACAAATTATTGGTACTATTAAATCAAGATGCCAACTTCTGCATTTTCCACCGTTATCCGAAAATGATGTCAAACAGGGATTAATAAAACAATATAACCTAGAAGAGGCTATTGCCCTTAAAATTGCCAGACAAGCACATGGTAATTTTAATAAAGCTTCTGATTTAGTCTATCAAGATAGTGAAGATTTACAGTTTGAAGAATGGTTTGTCTTTTGGATTAGAAGCGCCTTTAAAGCCAAAGGGAATAAAAGTGCTATACATGATTTAATATCTTGGAGTGAAGACGTTGCAAGAACCGGGCGAGAAACACAGAAGCAGTTTTTACATTTTTGTTTGGACTTTTTTAGACAGGCCATGTTACTTAATTATAACGCAGAAACTTTGGTTTATTTAGAGCCAAAGACTAAAGGCTTTAGTCTAGAAAAATTCGCTCCCTTTGTACATGAAAATAATATTTTAGATATCAGCAATGAACTACAAGATGCGATTTATCATATAGAACGCAATGGGAATTCGAAAATCATATTAACCGATCTCTCAATTAAACTCACAAGGTTGCTTCATAAAAAATCAGCATAGATTATGAATTTTGACCGTTGGTTTGTAATTATTAACCCCACGTCTGGAAACGGTTCTAGCAAAACACATTGGCCTATAATTAAACATCTGCTCAAGACTTATAATTTTGACTTTGACTTTGTTTTTACAGAACATGAAAGCCATAGCAACTTAATCGTTCAAACCACTATAAATAAAGGCTTTAGAAAATTTATTAGTGTTGGTGGCGATGGAACTTTACATAATATAGTCAATGGCATCATGAGTCAAGGTTTGGTGCCTTCTACTGAAATAAAAGTGGGAATCATTCCAATTGGAACAGGAAATGATTGGGTAAAAACACATCATATTCCTATTGATTTTGAATCCGCGATACAGATCATAAAAAATG
>JAGSHF010000069.1 GCA_023954685.1 Flavobacteriaceae bacterium
CATGCTAATGACAATAGTTTTTCTTATATCTGTTGCAATCCTATTGCTTCAATTAAAGTTGAAAAGGAATTAATTACACAGCATTTTCCTGATGGCAGTCAATCAGTGACAGAAACCAAAACACACGATGTTACTTCAGAAATTCACAATTTTACGCAACAGTTTGAGGTTGACACCGATGCGCAATTTAAATTTATAAATAATGGTGTTTTTGGTTACACAGCTTACGATGCTGTAAAATATTTTGAAGATATCAAAATTTCAAAAAAAGAAGGTGCTCTTGAAATTCCTGATATCTATTATGCGGTTTACCAAAATATCATTGCTATAAATCACTTTAAAAATGAGGCCTATATTTTTGCCCATTGTTTTGAAACAGAAAATAATGTTGATGATATACTACATTTAATTAAAGCGAAAAACTTTGCATCATATCAATTTACCGCTGAAGGTGAAATAAGCTCAAATTTATCAGATGAAGCCTATATGAAACATGTTGAACTCGCTAAAAAGCATTGTGCTAGAGGTGATGTTTTTCAATTGGTGTTATCTAAAAAGTTTCAACAAAATTTTAAGGGGGATGAATTTAATGTCTACAGAGCTTTACGAAGTATAAATCCGTCACCATATTTGTTCTATTTTGATTATGGAAATTTTAAAATTTTTGGTAGCTCTCCAGAAGCGCAATTAGTGGTCAGTGATGGAAAAGCAGAAATTCACCCTATCGCTGGGACTTTTAAACGCACAGGTGATGATTTAAAAGATGCAGAGCTAGCCGAAAAATTAGTGGAAGATGCCAAAGAGAATGCTGAACATGTTATGTTGGTTGATTTAGCTAGAAACGATTTAAGTAGGAATGGTAGTGAAGTGACAGTAGAAAAATATCGAGAAGTTCAATTCTTTTCACATGTCATCCATTTGGTAAGTAAAGTGATTGGTAAAAAGCATGATCAGGTTTCAACAATGCAAGTTGTGGCTGATACCTTTCCTGCTGGAACCTTGAGTGGTGCACCCAAACACAAAGCCATGCAACTCATTGAACAATACGAAAAAACTAGCAGAGCTTTCTATGGCGGTGCTATTGGGTTTATGGATTTTAAAGGCAATTATAATCATGCAATTATGATACGTACATTTTTAAGTAAAAACCATCAGTTACATTGGCAAGCTGGTGCTGGATTAGTATCAAAATCAAAACCTGAAGACGAATTACAGGAAGTATATAATAAGTTAGGCGCTTTAACAAAAGCAATTAAAATTGCAGAAAGGATTTCAATATGAAAGTATTAGTAATAGATAATTACGATAGTTTTACATACAATTTAGTACATTATTTAGAAGACTTGAATTGTGATGTGACGGTGATTAGAAATGACAAGCTAAGTATAGAGGAGGTTAAGCCATTTCACAAAATAGTATTATCTCCGGGACCTGGAATTCCAGATGAAGCTGGACAATTAAAAGCTATCATTAAAGAATATGCGTCGAGTAAAAGCATTTTAGGCGTGTGTTTAGGGCAACAAGCGATTGGTGAAGTTTTTGGAGGCACGCTTATTAATCTTGATGAAGTTTATCATGGTGTTGCCACTAAAGTGTCTATCGTGGTTGACGATGAATCATTATTTGAAGGTCTCGATAAAAAAATTGAAGTTGGCAGATACCATTCTTGGGTTGTAGATCCTAATCTTCCTGATTGTTTGCAGGCCACTTCTTTTGATCAAAACGGACAAGTGATGTCTTTGCGACATAAATTTTATGATGTTAAAGGCGTACAATATCATCCAGAATCGGTGTTAACTCCAGATGGAAAAAAGATACTAGAAAACTGGGTTAACTCATAGACTATGAAACAATTACTTAATAGACTTATAAACCACGAAAGCATCTCGAGCGACGAAGCTAAAAGGGTTTTGGTAAATATATCCGAAGGACAATACAATCAAAGTCAGATAGCCTCCTTTTTAACAGTATATATGATGCGTAGTATCACACTAGAAGAGCTGCAAGGCTTTCGAGATGCGCTCTTAGAATTATGTATTGCGGTTGATTTAAATGACTTTAACCCAATCGATTTATGTGGCACTGGAGGTGATGGAAAAGACACGTTTAACATTTCCACTTTATCATCTTTTGTTACGGCTGGAGCCGGAGTAAATGTCTCAAAACACGGGAATTACGGCGTATCTTCTGCTTGTGGATCATCAAACGTTATGGAATATTTAGGGATAAAATTTTCCAGTGAAGAAGACTTCTTAAAACGATGTATTGATCAAACAGGAATTTGTGTGCTACATGCACCTTTGTTTCATCCCGCAATGAAGAATGTTGCACCTATTCGCCGAGAATTAGGCGTAAAAACATTTTTTAATATGCTTGGACCTATGGTGAATCCTTCCTTTCCTAAAAATCAAATGGTTGGCGTTTTTAACCTAGAATTACAACGCCTCTATGGGTATCTCTATCAACAAACTGATAAAAATTACAGTATTGTTCATGCTCTAGATGGTTATGATGA
This sequence comes from Flavobacteriaceae bacterium, assembly GCA_023954685.1. GTDB lineage: Bacteria > Bacteroidota > Bacteroidia > Flavobacteriales > Flavobacteriaceae > JAGSHF01. Next base: position 2,516 of record JAGSHF010000069.1, read on the forward strand.
AATTTCTTTGACTGGAAAAACTAAGGTGATCTCTAATACAACCGAAACTATATTTTCACCTGAAGATTTAGGTGTGAGTCAAATAAATCAAAGTGCTATTTTTGGCGGAAATACGGTAGAGGATGCTGCTAAAATATTTCTTAATGTTATTAATGGAAAAGGTACGGAAGCACAAAACAATGTCGTTTGTGCTAACGCCGGATTAGCTATCGCGACTTCAAAACAAATTAGTCATCAAAATGGATATGACCTTGCCAAAGAATCATTATTAAGTGGCAAAGCAAAAGGCGTCTTAAATAAATTAATCGAATTGAGTAAATGAACATCTTAGATAAAATAGTAAGAGATAAACGCATAGAAGTTGAATTACGAAAAAGTTTAATTCCTATTACGCAATTAGAAAATTCAGTGTTATTTGAGAGAAACACAATTTCATTGACTCACAAATTACGTAATAGTAAAACTGGAATCATCTCCGAACATAAAAGGCGTTCGCCTTCAAAATCTATAATCAACACGAGTTTAAGCGTTGAATACGTAGCTAAAGGCTATGAAAATGCTGGCGTGTGTGGCATGTCCGTTTTGACAGATGGAAAATATTTCGGAGGATCTCTAGATGATTTATTGATTGCTAGGGCGAGTTGTAACTTACCTTTGCTTCGTAAAGAATTCATCATTGATGCATATCAACTTTTAGAAGCAAAAGCGCATGGTGCCGATGCGATTCTATTAATCGCAGCTGTTTTAACAAGAGCAGAAATCAAACAATTTTCGGAGTTAGCTAAAAGTTTGCATTTAGATGTACTGTTAGAAGTTCATAACGAAGAAGAGTTACATAAATCTATGATGCCTTCATTAGACATGTTAGGGGTTAATAATAGAAATTTAAAAACATTTGAGGTTAGCTTAGAAACTAGCAAATTCTTAAGTAGACTGATTCCTGATGATTTTGTAAAAGTTTCTGAAAGTGGAATGAGTTCTATTGCTGCCATTAAAGAATTACAACCTTATAATTACAAAGGATTTTTAATAGGAGAAAATTTTATGAAAACAGATAACCCTGGATTAAGTGCCACTCAATTTATTAAAGATTTAGAATGATGAAGTTAAAAGTTTGTGGCATGAAATATCAAGAGAATATTGAAGCTGTTGCTAATTTGCAACCAGACTATTTTGGGTTTATATTTCATGCACAATCACCTAGGTATTTTGATCTTACAATTCCTGAAATTTCAAAATCCATTAAAAAAGTCGGCGTCTTTGTTGACGAAACTGTTGAATACATGTACGGTCAAATAGTAAAACACGGATTAGATGTTGTCCAATTACATGGTTATGAATCACCTGAACTCTGTAGAATACTCAAATCGACAAATGTAAAAGTGGTTAAAGTGTTTTCTATTAAAAATGAATTTGACTTTTCTGTTTTAGCACCTTATGAAGATGTATGCGATTACTTTTTATTCGATACTAAAGGTAAATTACCAGGAGGAAATGGCTATACTTTTGATTGGAGTGTATTAAATGATTACCCTTCAACAAAACCATTCTTATTAAGTGGTGGTATTGGATTAAACGAAGCCGAAAAGCTAAAAGCATTTCAAAATAATAAAGCATCAAAGTACTGTTACGCCATTGATGTAAACAGTAAATTTGAAATTGAAGCAGGCTTAAAAGACATAGAATTATTAAAAGAATTTAAATCTCAATTATGAGTTACAACGTTAACGAAAAAGGATATTATGGTGAATTTGGAGGAGCATTTATACCTGAAATGCTTTATCCAAATGTAGAAGAGCTACGTCAAAACTACTTGAAAATTATGGCTGAACCCGATTTTCAAAAAGAATTCAACCAATTACTTAAAAACTATGTAGGTCGCCCGTCACCGTTGTATTTTGCAACACGTCTTTCAGAAAAATACAATACAAAAATATATTTGAAACGGGAAGATCTTAATCATACCGGCGCGCATAAAATTAACAATACTATTGGCCAAATATTAATGGCCAAACGTTTAGGTAAACATCGCATTATTGCTGAAACTGGAGCAGGACAACATGGTGTTGCTACGGCAACCGTTTGTGCTTTAATGGGGTTAGAGTGTATTGTATATATGGGAGAAATTGACATTGCACGTCAAGCGCCAAACGTCGCTAGAATGAAAATGTTAGGCGCCACAGTAGTGCCCGCAACTTCAGGAAGTAAAACATTAAAAGATGCCACTAATGAAGCCATTAGAGATTGGATAAGAAATCCTGTTGATACGCATTATATTATTGGATCTGTAGTTGGTCCCCACCCCTATCCAGATATGGTGGCGCGTTTTCAATCTGTCGTTTCAGATGAAATCAAATGGCAGTTGCAAGAACAAGAAGGTCGAGAAAATCCAGATTATGTCGTTGCATGTGTTGGTGGTGGTAGTAATGCAGCTGGTGCTTACTATCATTTTTTAGAAGATGAAACGGTAAAATTAATTGCCGTTGAAGCGGCAGGCTTAGGTGTTGATTCCGGGGAGAGTGCGGCAACCTCCATTCTAGGGCGTGAGGGCATTATTCACGGCAGTAAAACCTTACTAATGCAATCTAACGACGGACAAATTACTGAGCCCTACTCTATTTCTGCGGGTCTGGATTATCCTGGAGTTGGACCTATGCATGCGCATCTATATAAATCAAGTAGAGCAGAATTTATTGCAATTACAGATGATGATGCCATGACAGCCGGTTTAGATTTATGCAAATTAGAAGGTATTATTCCTGCTATTGAAAGTTCGCATGCTTTAGCTGTTTTTGAAAAGAAAACTTTCAAGTCAGAAGATATTGTAGTTTTGAGTTTATCTGGTCGTGGTGATAAAGATTTAGAAACCTACATCAAACATTTTAAGCTGTAAATGAGAGTCATTCAAGTCATAATTATTTGTTTCATTATAAGCTCTTGCGGTGAAAAACCCAGGCATGAGACTTTACAAGTAGATGTGTCTTCAGATATCGTAATACCAAAACATTATGTAGTTTCCAAAACTACTAATGAGATTATTATTGATGGAATTGCTGATGAATCTCAGTGGAGTCAAGCGCTATTCACCGATAATTTTATTGATATTGAAGGAGTTAAGATACCTAAATTCAATACCAAAGTTAAAATGCTTTGGGATGCAGAATTTCTTTATGTATATGCCGAGTTAAATGAACCACACATATGGGGAAATCTAAAACAACGCGATACCATCATCTATTACAACAATGATTTTGAAATATTTTTAGACCCTTCAGGTACAGGTATTGGCTACGGCGAAATAGAAATAAACGCTCTAAACACAGTTTGGGATTTATATTTAAATAAACCTTATCGCATTGGAGGAAAAGCGAATTTTGAATGGAATTTGGACGCTCTTAAATCAGCAGTTCAAATTCAAGGCACATTAAATAATCCTAACGATACAGATAGACGGTGGACCGTAGAAATGGCCATTCCACTAAAACCGCTAATTGGTTTAAAAGATAAACCGAGATCTACACCAAAAGAAGGCGAGCAATGGCGCATTAATTTTTCTAGAGTGCAATGGGATCATGATCTTATTGACGGAAAATATGATCGAAAAAAAGAAAACAATAAGTACCTTAGAGAGTATAATTGGGTTTGGAGCAATCAAAAAGTCATTAATATGCATGAACCCGAGAAGTGGGGGTTTTTACAATTTACAGAACAACCAAATTCAAATGATAGTGAATTTATTAAAGATGAGCATGTAGAAATCAAACAAACGGCTTTCTCATTATTTAGAAAAACAAGATATGGCGACTTAAAGCATCTTTTAAACAATGACCTTGGTTTTTCTCAAAACATTGATGTTACTTACACTGAAGGCCAATCCTTAAATGCTGTTTTTTTTAAAACCAATTTTGGTTTTGAATATCAGCTCAAAACAAATAACAAAACTTATATTATCAATCAAGAAGGCACCTTAAAAGTATTATGAAAAACCTACTCAGTTTAATAATGATCTTAATATTAAGCTCTTGTCAAGACAAGCAAACGGAGCTTCCAATGCCAACTGAATCAAAACAAAGTTTCACATTTGCCACTTGGACAAATCCAGGAGGTGATTTTAATAAAGAAAAATGGGAGGCCAAATTAGCGACTTATGATTCTTTAGGAATTTCGGAAGTTTTGGTTGGAGGTGATGTCGATTTTTACAATCAACTTATTCCGTTAGCAGCGAGCAAAGGCATTAAAATCCATGCTTGGATGTGGACCTTAAATCGTCCAAATGACACGGTTGCAAATAAGCACCCAGAATGGTATGCCGTCAATCGAGCAGGGAAAAACTCATTAGAATATCGTGCATATGTAGATTATTACCAGTGGTTAAGTCCCTTTCATCCTGAAGCCAGAGCCCATGTTAAAAATAACGTTAGAGAGCTTACCAAAGTAAAAGGGTTGGCATCCATACATTTAGATTATGTACGCTATGTCGACGTAATTCTAGGGGCAGATTTACAACCTAAATACGATCTTGAACAAACTACAGAATTGCCAGAATATGATTATGGCTACCACCCTATTGCAAGAGAAGGCTTTGAGGCAATTTTCGGAAAAGACCCTCAAGATTTTGAACATCCAGAACTCAATACGGAATGGCGCCAATATCGCTTAAATGCGGTATCTTCTTTAGTTAATGAGTTGGTTGATATCGCTCACGATAGTGATCATAAAATGACTGCTGCAGTATTTCCTTTTCCTGAAATGTCTCGCCAAATGGTAAGACAACCTTGGGACGATTTTAATTTGGATGCGGCTTACCCAATGGTCTACAATAATTTCTATCGCGAGAATGTAAATTGGATTGGATTTGCAATTGAACAGGGTGTTAATGATGTCAATTTCCCAATTCACGCAGGTTTATATAGTCCGGCCTTGCAAGATCCCAAAGACTTAGAAAAAGCCATCAGGCTATCAAAAGAAAAAGGAGCGAAAGGTTTCTCCATATTTACGGCAGATAACTTAAACGCAGCACAAAAAGCTGTATTTATAAAATTGAAAGAAGAATTTAATCATGAATAGAATCAATCAAAAACTACAAGAAGACAAAAAACTACTATCTATCTATTTCACAGCGGGTTACCCTAATATCGATGACACTGTGAGCAGCATTCAAAATCTTGAAAAAAATGGTGTCGATATGATTGAAATAGGCTTGCCTTTTAGCGATCCTTTGGCAGATGGCCCAACCATCCAAGCGAGTTCAACGGAAGCATTAAAAAATGGCATGACCTCAGAAGTCCTTTTCGATCAATTAAAAGGTATCAGAAAATCTGTAAATATTCCGCTCATAATCATGGGGTATTTTAATCCTATGCTACAATATGGCGTGGAAAGTTTTTGTAAAAAATGTCAAGAGATTGGTATTGATGGTTTAATTATTCCAGATCTTCCTGTAGATGTGTATCACGATGAGTATAAATCTACGTTTGAAAAATATGGATTGATCAATGTATTTCTAATAACGCCACAAACGAGTGACGACCGCATTAGATACATTGATTCTATTTCAAAAGGTTTCATTTATATGGTAAGTAGCGCCAGTACAACGGGAGCACAATCAGGTTTTGGTCAGGAGCAAACCTCTTATTTTGAACGTATTGCAAATATGAATTTAAAGAACCCACAAATTGTAGGCTTCGGGATTTCTAACAACGAAACGTTTACGCAAGCCACCAAATTTGCCAAAGGGGCTATTATTGGAAGTGCTTTTGTGAAGCATGTAACACATGAGGGAGTGAACTCAATTGACAGATTTGTAAACAAGTTTATAGTTTGATATTGGCCTAAAAACAATTAACTTTCGTCAAAAGTTATGCTATGGCAAAATCATCAAGGCGAAGTTTTATAAAAAAAAACCTCCTCACAGGATTGTTTTTAACCTCAGCATTTCCTTTAGTTAAAGCTAATAATTTTTTAGGAGCCAAACATACAGCGCCAATTTTAAAGACATCGACTAGCAATTATAACACTATTGATTGGGATAATATTCGACAGCAATTCCTATTCCCAAAACAAAAGCACTATTTAAATACTGGAAGTCTTGGGCCTTCACCTAACACAGTTATAAATACCATTTGTGAGGCAATTAAAACCTTAGAAACATCTACAAGTCATGGACATCACCTCATAGCTGAAACGCATAAAAAAGCAGCAAAATTTTTAAACGTCACGCCTGATGAAATTGCTTTTACTCGAAATGCTACTGAAGGTATAAATATTGCAGCTAGAAGTTTGCGATTAAAATCAGGAGACGAAATTATCATATCTACACATGAGCATGTTGGCGGGGCTTCACCTTGGATGGCCCTAGCAAAAGATTTTGGTGCCGTTGTAAAATTAATAGATTTAGATTTTAATGGTGAAAACAACTTACAAATTATAAGTGATAGCATCACAGATAAAACCAAAGTGGTTGCCTTTTCACACATCACATGCACCACAGGAATGAAATTACCTGCAAAGGCCATTGTAGAATTATGCAAAAGTAAAGGTATTTATTCATGTATAGATGGTGCACAATCACTAGGCATGTTCCCTATAGACCTAAGAGATATTAATCCAGATTTTTATGCAAGCTCTGGACATAAATGGCTATTTGGCCCGAAAGGCACGGGTGTTTTATTCATAAATAAAAACATCATTAAAAAGATTTCACCCGTATTTGTAGGTGCTTATACGGATAGTGCATTTAATTTAAACACCTTAACCTTAGAGTACCGAAATAGCGCCCAGCGGGAAGAATATGGTACTAGAAATACACCAATAACATTAGGATTGGGCAGCGCCTTTGATTTTATAAATACCATTGGTATAGAGAACATTGCACAACGTGGCCGAGAATTAGTGCTACATTTTAGAAAAGGCATTGAAAACACGCCTCAGATTGAGGTTTTAACGCCTGAAAGTGAAGCCTATTCAGCCTCAATGATAACCATAAGAATTAAAGGGAAAGACAACCTGAAATTAAACCCCACTTTTAATAAAGAAAAGAATTTACGCATGAGGGGCATTTATGAAAACAACATTAATGGCATTCGCATTTCTTTTGCAATTTTTAATAGTCATGAGGAAGTCGATCTATTGGTAAACAGCTTAAAGGAAGTGGTTAAAGCATAGCAAATTGACCCTTAAATAATTTAGAAACATTGAATATTACAGCTTTTTATTATTCAGTTTTTATTTGTATTTATTATATTTAGACCGACAAATATTTTGCTTAATTTCTACCATTATTATTCTATGTCTGTTAAACATGTTATTTTTTTTATTTTCTGTGTGAGTTTTCAACTTTCTTGGTCTCAAAATGATACACTTGTTTTAAAAAACAAAGACATTATTGTAGGAGAAATTAAGGCTATGGATAAAGGCGTTATAACCATAGAAACGGATTATAGTGATTCCGATTTTAAGATAACTTGGCTAAATATCATTAGTGTTAGAAGTAAACAAATTTATCTCCTCACCATGTCCAATGGAAGGCGAATAAATAGCTCATTAATAACGCAAAAAGGGGATTCAGCAAAAGCAACTTTAAATCTCAGTCCGCCTATTACTGTAGATCTTAAGGATATTGTTTATATTAAACCGGTGGAAGATCATTTTTTATCAAGACTCAAAGCATCGGTATCTTTGGGTTACAATGTTACTAAGAGTAATAATTTACAACAATTTTCTGTTACGAGTACTTTAAGTTATACGGCATACAAATGGTTATTTAGTGGAAGTTATAATGCCGTAAGAAGTGATCAAGATAGCGTTCCTACCACGCAACGTACGGACGCCAATCTTAGCATACGTTACTTTATGAAAAAAGATTGGTTTTACTCTACGTCTGCTGATTTCCTTTCAAATAATGAACAAAAATTAAAATTGCGATCAACCATTAAAGGTGGTTTAGGGAAATATTTTAAACACACCAATAGACTGTATTTTGGTGGTGGCTTTGGTTTGGCTTTTAACAATGAAAGTTTCACAGATGAAATGGCCACCAATCGTAACTCACTTGAACTCTACGGTTCTGTAATGCTGAATATTTTTGATGCAGGTGACTTAGATTTAAATACAGATATTACAGGCTATCCCAGTTTAACAGAAAAAGGACGATTTCGTATCGATTATAACATTAATCTTAAATACGATTTGCCATTAGATTTCTTTATAAAATTGGGCTTGACTTATAACTTTGATAATAAGCCAGTAGCCGGTGCATCAGAATCAGATTATGTCATCCAGACCTCATTTGGCTGGGAATTTAATTAATAAATATTATGGCTGTTTTTAATAAATCAACCCGGTCACTTATTGTGGGGGGACTATTCTTTTCTATACCACTCATCATGGTACTTATTCTCTGGAAACATTTTGCCGGAGTTATCCGACCAATTGCTGAAAAAATTTCAGATCTCTTTCAATTACGCAGTATTTTTGGTCCTGCGTCTATCCTTATTGTTTGCATTATATTTTTTCTCATATTATGCTATTTGGGTGGTTTACTTATTGAAAAAGGGATTATAAAAAAGTGGAGCGCCAAATTTGAAAAAAAACTATTTGTCTTTTTTCCATCCCTTCAAATTGTCAAATTCAGATTGATGGATGATGACCAAAACGCAATCAATGAGTTTTGGCCAGCTATTATTTTTAAAGAAGACATCTATTATAAAATAGGATTTATTACAGAACAAAAAGATGTATTTACAGCGGTTTATATTCCTGATGCACCAAAACTAGATGCCGGAGAAGTGCGTTATATGGTAAACAAAGATTTTGAATATTATCCTATTACCATGAAACAAGCCATGTCTGCAATTTATGATTTTGGCGAAGGGCTTGATATAGCATCCATCATTCAACAAGCTGTTGATAATGAGAACGCAATTAATTAAAATGTTTTTTACACTTCAGTATTCATTATGGCATTAAACATTGTTCTAATAGAACCCGAAATACCTAATAATACTGGAAACATAGGGCGATTAGCGCTTGCTTCTGGTTCAAACTTACACTTGGTAAAGCCTTTCGGTTTTGAAATTGATGACAAACGTTTGAAACGTGCAGGATTAGATTATTGGCCACATCTCAACGTGACTTATTATGATAATATCGATGCTTTTTTCAGCCAACACCATGCCGAAAAAATGGCGTTCCTATCCAGTCATGGTAAACAAAATCATTGGGACATCCCATTTGAAGATGAGTTGTTTTTAATTTTCGGTAAGGAGTCTGTTGGTTTACATAAATCAATACTTAATAAGCATCCAAATCAGTTATACAAAATCCCGCTTTACAGTGCACATGTAAGAAGTCTCAATCTTGCTAATGCAGTAAGCATTATAGTTTATGAAGGCTTAAAACACATTTAGTTATGGAAAGTACGCATAGAATTCATGACGATTTTATGTATTATCTTAAATACAAAGATCAGTCACTCATTGATTTATATATTGATTTAAGAGCCTTTGTAAAATCTCTAAACCCCGATAGCAATGAATTTCTATACCATACACATGCATTAACCTCAGTGTATTCGGTTTCAGATAAATTGGGAGATGCTTTTTGTATGATCCCAATTTATACCAATCATTTAAATCTAGGATTTAATCGCGGTACCTTATTAAATGATACTCACCAACTGCTGCAAGGTACTGGAAAATACATTAGACATATTCCTATTGAAAAACCAAGTGACTATCGCAATGACCGTGTAAAAAAACTAATACTTGCCGCCATTACATTTGCAAAAAATGACACCAATTCTATTCCAATTCAATCAGGAAAGATCATTTCTAAAATTAAGCGTTAATTTCGCTTTTGCTTCTTCAGCATTTCCAAATACATGTTTTCAACTTTTGTGCGTGCCCAAGGGGTGCGTCTCAAAAATTTCAAACTAGACTTCACAGAAGGATCATGAGTAAAACAACGAATATTAATCGTGTAACCTAAATATTCCCAACCGTAATGCGCTACCAAATCATTTATAATTTGTTCTAATTTTATACCGTGAAGCGGGTTATTGGGTTGTGTTGACATTATAAACGTTCTACTAACTTTTTAATTTTCACTGCCTTTTCAAAATGATTCAATTTATGGGTTTGTATCCACCATGTGGCCGCTTCCATTAATAGTTTTGGATCTTCATTTTTATTTGCAAAAAAGGCGTAAAAAGATAAGCCTACATTGTCTCCTTTCTGCGAAATTTTTTTATCGCAAACGGCTATGATTTTAGCTTTTAAGGGTAAAGTCATTACCGGTTATTATTGTTATGTCGTCTTCCGCTTTTATTTCTATTTGCACTCCTGCTTTTTCCAGAACCGCCAGCATTAGAACTTCTTGAATTTGAGTTTCTTGAATTTTGGGATTTAGATTTTGACCTGTTTGATCCTTGCCTGCCTCTGCCCTGACCTTGCTTAACTGGCTGAGTTGACGCATTGGGATCAGGTTCAAAACCTTCCATGATCTCTACTGGAATTTTATTACCTGTTAGTTTTTCAATATCTCTTAAAAATGTAGTTTCATCAGCACTAACTAAAGAAATGGCCTCCCCTTTGGCTCCAGCTCGACCGGTACGCCCTATACGGTGTACATAATCTTCAGAAACGTTTGGAATTTCAAAATTAATAACATGTGGTAATAACGGAATATCCAAACCTCTAGCTGCAATATCTGTTGCCACTAAAACACGTACCGCACTTGATTTAAACCCAGCCAAGGCTTTTGTTCTCGCCCCCTGACTTTTATTACCATGAATAGCTGCGGCTGTAATACCAGCGCTAATCATTTTTTTACACAGCTTATTCGCACCGTGTTTTGTTCTTGTAAAAACGAGTACTTGATGCCAATTTCCATCTGCAATCAGTTTAATGATCAAATCGGTCTTTTTAGATTTGGCAACTCTAAAAACTTTTTGACTGATAGCGTCTACTGTAGAATTCTCTGGTGTTGCTTCTACCAGTACAGGGTGATGTAAAATACTATTCGCTAATTGTTTAATTTCTTTAGAAAAGGTCGCTGAAAACAACAGGTTTTGTCGTTTAGCTGGCATTAAATCCATGATTCTATCAATATCACGTTTAAAACCCATATCTAACATTCTATCTGCCTCATCAAGGACCAAAATTTCAATTTTGGCTAAGGACAAAAACCCTTGATTGTTTAAATCCAAAAGACGACCAGGAGTAGCTACCAAAATATCAACACCTTGCCTAAGCGTCGCAATTTGAGGTCGCTGATTAACACCCCCAAAAATAACTGCTGAACGTAAATCTAAAAACTCACTATAAGCTTTTACATTCGCATAAACTTGCGCTGCCAACTCACGTGTTGGCGTAAGTACCAATGCTTTTACAGGGCGATGACGCAATTGTTGTCCACGAGATAAAATTTGTAATAATGGTAATGTAAAACCAGCAGTTTTCCCCGTTCCGGTTTGTGCGGATGCCAAAACATCTTTACGTTCTAATACTAAAGGAATCGCTTTTTGTTGAATTGGTGATGGTGTTGTATAACCTTGTTTGCTTACCGCTTTTAATAAAGCTTCAGAAAGCCCTAAGGATTTAAATGACATATAAAGGGTTTATAAAATGACCATTAATTTGAGGTCATTTTTATTCTTGGCAAAGGTAGGGCTTATTTTAAAGATTAATAGACTCTTTAGGCAACGAGTTGGGCCTTAAACCTCTTTTTATATGTACTACTAAGTATAACTTTTATGGTTTTAATATCTTAAATTCGTATATTAATAATTAAACTATTTTAGTTTTGTTTATGCATAAATTATAAAAACACCGTTGTAGCAGCTTTAGAAATGCAGGCTTTTTTTCCAATCGATCCGATTTGAAAAATGAATTAAATGAAATCTGTTTTAAGATCCACTTAGTGCTACATAAAGAGTTTAGAGTGGCTGATATTGTTGCATAAATAAATTTCAATATGATAATTGGGTGGGTACAGTGTTCACTGTATGACGTATCGAAACCTGTGAAGGAATTGAGAAAGTGAATCTATCCCAAGATACTTAAACATTTCTAAAAGACAATGCTGAACTTTCTTTTGAGAATAGAGGCTAAATTGAAATGTACTATGTTGAAAATAAATAAAAATAATATTTTATCTCACCCAGCCTTACCCTTGGCACAAATCCTGCATATAACTACCCGGACTTTCTCTCTCTCCAAAGGACGAGTCCTACCAGCCAAGGACGGCGGCAAGTGAAAGCTTGCTGCCGTTTGCTTTTCTGGAAAAGGACTTTTTGGGGTGTCGGGTTGAAGGGTCGCCGGAAGGGTGGCGATACAGGGATGGACAGGCGGCTGGAGCATGGAAGCCGCAACC
>JAGSHF010000167.1 GCA_023954685.1 Flavobacteriaceae bacterium
CATCTTTTTTGAAAAATTTTAACCCAATAGAAGCCATACCATTACTTAACATTGTCCTTATTATATAGTACACCATTTTTATAGAAAGAAGCTTTATTGTTGTATTCAAAATAAATAACAGAACAATGCTTACTTATATATTGTATACATCTTATTATACTATTATCTTTGCGCTTTAATTTGCATAAAACATATGATTAAGATTACATTACCAGATGGTAGCAGCCGAACTTATGACAGCGGCATAACTGCAATGGGGGTTGCTAAAGATATAAGCGAAGGTTTTGCACGAAACGTTATTTCAGCAAAGTTTAATGATACGGTAATAGAAACCTCAACCCCACTTAACGTTGATGGTGACCTTATATTATATACATGGAATAACGACGAGGGTAAAAAAGCGTTTTGGCACTCATCTTCTCACGTTTTAGCACAAGCCTTAGAAGAATTGTATCCTGGTATAAAATTATCTATAGGACCGGCTATTGAAAACGGGTTCTATTATGATATTGATCTAGGTGACGCGTCTATTTCTGATAAAGATTTTAAAACTATTGAAGATAAGATGTTAGAGATTGCTCGAGGCAAACACGATTTCAGCATGAAATCTGTAACTAAAGCAGATGCCTTAGCAAAATATAAGAATGAAGACAATACTTATAAAGTTGAATTGATAGAAAATCTTGAAGATGGCACAATAACATTCTGTGATCATTCAACATTTACCGATTTATGCCGTGGCGGACATATACCCAATACAGGTATAATAAAAGCGGTTAAAATATTAAGTGTTGCTGGTGCTTATTGGAGAGGTGATGAAAACAATACCCAATTAACAAGAGTTTACGGAATTTCTTTTCCGAAGCAAAAAGATTTAAAAGCGCATTTAGCGCTGTTAGAAGAAGCAAAAAAACGAGATCATAGAAAATTAGGCAAACAATTGGAGTTATTCGCGTTTTCAAAACGTGTGGGACAAGGTCTTCCATTATGGTTGCCAAAAGGCGCTGCATTAAGAGCTCGACTTGAAGATTTCTTAAAGAAAGCTCAGAAAAAGGCGGGTTACGAAATGGTGCTTACACCGCATATTGGCCAAAAGGAACTTTATGAAACATCAGGACACTATGCTAAATATGGTGAAGATAGTTTTCAACCGATAAAGACACCTAAGGCAGATGAGGAGTTTTTACTAAAGCCAATGAATTGCCCTCATCATTGTGAAATTTACAATACACGCCCTTTTAGTTATAAAGAACTCCCTAAGCGTTATGCCGAATTTGGTACTGTATATAGATATGAGCAAAGCGGTGAACTTCATGGTCTGACCAGAGTGCGAGGTTTTACACAAGATGATGCCCATATTTTCTGTACACCAGATCAATTAGATCAAGAATTCAAAAATGTGATTGATCTGGTGCTTTATGTGTTTGGTTCTTTAGGTTTTGAAAATTTTACAGCACAAGTCTCTTTAAGAGATCCTGAGAATCCTGATAAATATATTGGTTCTACCGAAAATTGGGAAAAAGCAGAACAAGCCATTTTAAATGCCACTATAGATAAAGGCTTAACTTATGTTGTAGAATATGGTGAAGCTGCCTTTTATGGTCCAAAGTTAGATTTTATGGTAAAGGATGCCCTTGGTCGACAATGGCAACTAGGTACTATTCAGGTGGATTACAACCTTCCAGAACGTTTTGATCTAACTTACAAAGGTAGTGACAATGAGCTTCACAGACCTGTGATGATTCATCGTGCCCCTTTTGGAAGTATGGAACGTTTTATAGCAATTTTGCTAGAACATACTGCTGGTAATTTCCCACTTTGGTTGATGCCAGAACAAGTAATTGTACTATCAATTAGTGAGAAATATGAAAAATACTCACAAAAAGTTTTAAATTTGCTGGAAAATCACGAAATTCGCGCCCTCGCGGATAACCGAAACGAGACAATGGGTAAGAAAATACGAGAAGCAGAAATGCAAAAAATCCCGTATATGATAGTGGTAGGAGAAAACGAACAGAATGAAAACAAGATAACTGTACGTCAACATGGCGGAGAAGATTTGGGCATGATAAGTGTCGAAGAGTTCTCAAAAATTGTTGAAACAGAAATAAATAAAACATTAAAACAATTTTAATTTTAATCATACTTGTCAATAGACAAGTTAAAAATTTATAGTCATAGCAATACGTAGAAGAAGAAATCGTGGTCCTGCAAGAATTATTAAAGAGGATCAACACAGAATAAACAGGAAAATTACAACACCAGAAGTACGTCTAGTAGGTGATAACATTGAAGTGGGCGTTTACAAAATTTCTGAAGCGTTGTCAATTGCAGATGAACAAGGTTTTGATCTTGTAGAGATTTCGCCTAAAGCTGTTCCTCCTGTTTGTAAAGTCATGGACTATAAAAAGTTTCTTTACGAACAAAAGAAACGTGACAAAGCTTTAAAATCTAAGGCGACAAAAGTTATCGTGAAAGAAATTCGATTTGGTCCACAAACGGATGATCATGATTATGCTTTTAAAAAGAAACATGCTGAGAAGTTCTTAAAAGAAGGCGCAAAGTTAAAAGCTTTCGTATTCTTTAAAGGACGTTCCATCATATATAAAGAACAAGGTCAAATCTTATTATTGCGTTTAGCGCAAGATTTGGAAGAGTTTGGAAAAGTAGAGCAAATGCCAAGATTGGAAGGTAAACGTATGACGATGTTTATTGCACCAAAAAAGGGCAAGTAATACAATCAACTGCACATTTGCTGTAGTTTACAAAGAGAATAAGCGAGAAGTAATTAAATAAAAGGAGAACAATGCCTAAAATGAAAACAAAATCTAGTGCCAAAAAACGATTTAAAGTTACTGGTACTGGTAAAATTAAAAGAAAGCACGCGTTTAAAAGTCACATCTTAACAAAGAAGTCTAAAAAACGTAAGCTAGCTTTAACTCACAGTACTTTAGTACATAAGAGTGATGAAGCAAGTATTAAACAACAATTACGTTTAAAGTAATTATTGTTTAGGTTAAATTATTTATAAACCATGGAGTTGGGCTAATTATTAAAAGTTGTAGAAATACAATCTCAGAAAAATTAAAAAGTGTCAATTTTTGATCGCCCACTACAAAAACAAATTTAAAAAATGCCAAGATCAGTAAATTCAGTAGCAAAAAGAGCCAGAAGAAAAAAGGTTCTTAAGCAAGCAAAAGGTTACTTCGGACGTCGTAAGAATGTTTGGACAGTAGCAAAAAATGCGGTAGATAAAGCGATGCAATACTCGTATAGAGACCGTAGAAATAAAAAGAGAACATTCCGTGCATTATGGATAATGCGTATTAACGCAGGATCAAGACAACATGGATTATCTTATTCTCAATTCATGGGGAAATTGAAAGCTAATAATATCGAATTAAACCGTAAGGTTTTAGCAGATTTAGCGATGAATAACCCAGAGGCTTTTGAAGCCATTGTGAATAAAGTAAAATAGGGCGTTTCGCCGATTGAATAACAACATTTCGCTTATAAAAATCCGATTCTTAATTGAATCGGATTTTTTTTATGCCTTAAAGTGTCTTAAATTTTTGCTCTAAATATTTTCAAATTTTATAACTATCTTACTGCTTCAATATCTAATCTCTACAAAAATGAAGCGTTTTCAATTATTAATTGCACTAATTTTTATTTCAATATTACATCTTACAGCACAAGAAAAAGATAAAAAATGGGACGTTTCAAACCCGGAAGGAGATTGGGATTTTAAAGACGTTGCTTTAGAAACGGATGAAGGCACATGGATGAATGTTGACGTAAGTCCAGATGGCTCCAGAGTAGTATTTGATCTTCTAGGCGATATTTATATCATGAATATTAACGGTGGAAATGCTACTGCTTTAAGAACAGGTTTACCTTTTGAAGTGCAGCCCCGATTTAGCCCTGATGGTAAAACTATTTCTTTTACAAGTGATGCGGGTGGAGGAGATAACATTTGGGTCATGAATATTGATGGTAGTAATGCTAAACAAATCACCAAAGAAAACTTTAGATTACTTAACAATGGTGTTTGGACTCCTGACGGTAAATACCTCGTGGCTAGAAAACACTTTTCTTCTACGCGGTCTTTAGGTGCTGGTGAAATGTGGATGTATCATATTTCTGGAGGAAGTGGTATTCAAATTACTAAAAGAAAGAATGATCAACAAGATGTAAATGAACCCAGTATTTCTAAAGATGGGCGTTACCTTTATTACAGTGAAGACGTCTATCCTGGGGGTTTTTTCCAATACAATAAAGATCCAAATAGTCAGATTTATGTCATTAATCGCTATGATTTTGAAACCGGGAAAACCGAAAGAATTACAGGAGGGCCTGGCGGTGCTGCTCGTCCACAAATATCAAACGATGGTAAAAAGTTAGCTTTTGTAAAACGTATAAGAACGAAAACAGTGCTCTATATACACGACATTGAAACTGGTGAAGAGTGGCCAATATATGACGACCTTAATAAGGACCAACAAGAAGCTTGGGCCATTTTTGGTGTTTATAGTAATTTTAGTTGGACACCTAATGATGACAGCATCATCTTTTGGTCTGGTGGAAAAATCAATAAAGTAAATATCAACACGCTAGAATTTAATAATATTCCTTTTCAGGTAAATACTCAAATAAAAATTGCAAAAGCTGTAGAATTTGATACCCCTGTTGCTCCAGAGAATTTTAATGCCAAGGTGATTAGACAAACCAAAACTTCACCCGATGGAAAAAGTTTAGTCTTTAATGCATTAGGACACCTGTACACTATGACATTACCAAACGGTACTCCTAAACGTCTAACCCAAGGTACCGACTTTGAGTTTGAGCCTTCATTTTCTAAAGATGGCAAGCAAATTGTTTATGTGACTTGGAATGATGAACAACTAGGAAACATCTATACTATTTCTGCCGACGGTGGAACTCCAACAAAACTAACGAAGAACAAAAGTATATACCGACACCCGTCTTATTCTAATGATGGTCTTAATATAGTTTATAGAAAGGAAGGTGGTAATAGTGATCAAGGACGAACTTTTACGAAAAATAGAGGTTTGTATATTATGAATGCTGATGGTTTTGAAACTAAATTTTTAACAGCTCAAGGTGATTACCCGAAATTTTCAAATGATGACAAACGCATCCTATATCAAACTGGTGGTACTTTTGGAGGTGCTATTACCAAACAGCTCAGAAGTATTGATCTTACGGGAAATTCTGAACGCACCTTGATAAAATCTTCACATGGTAACAGATTGCTTCCAAGTCCGGATGGAAGTTGGGTTGCTTTCATTCATTTATTTAAAGTTTATATGGCTCCAATGCCAAAAGCTGGAAAATCAATAGATCTTACAGATAAAACCAAATTCGTTCCTGTTACTCAATTAACAGAAGATGCTGGAATCAGTCTGCATTGGTCACAGGATAGTAAAACACTGCATTGGACATTAGGCAATCAATATTATTCTGCACAGGCTTCACCTGATACAAAACTCATAACCAAACCCACAGCAACCATCAATCTTGATACGAAGACTGATAAACCAAGTGGGAGTATTGTATTTAAAAATGCAAGAATTATTACGATGAATGACGATTCAGTTATTGAGAATGGAACCATCGTTATTAATCAGAATAAAATTGAGGCTATCGGCACTAATTCCGAAGTCAATATTCCTTCTGACGCAAAAATTTATGATGTTGCTGGCAAAACCATTATGCCTGGTATTGTTGATGCACATGCGCATATTGGCGGGTTTCGTTCTGGAATAACGACTCAAAAGCATTGGCAATTTTATGCTAATTTAGCATTTGGCGTGACCACATCACATGATCCTTCTGCCAATACACAAGCTGTATTTGCTTTATCTGAATTACTAAAAAGTGGTCAAATGGTTGGACCTCGCCTCTACTCTACCGGGCACATTTTGTACGGTGCCGATGGTGATTTTAAGGCTGTGGTTAACAGTTTGGATGACGCCCGATCATCCATTAGACGTACAAAAGCATTTGGTGCGCTATCTGTGAAAAGCTATAATCAACCACGTCGCGAACAACGCCAACAAATTTTACAGGCCGCTCGAGAAGAAGGTATATTTGTTGTGCCAGAAGGTGGATCTACGTTTTATACCAATATGACCATGATAATGGACGGACATACTGGCGTTGAACACAACATACCTGTAGCTCCTGTTTATAAAGATGTTACCACGCTTTGGGGAAATAGCAATACGGGGTATACACCAACTCTAGTTGTAAATTATGCCGGAATGAGTGGTGAATACTATTGGTATCAAAATACTAATGTTTGGGAAAATGAAAAATTATTGAAATATTTCCCTAGAGGCATTATTGATTCCAGATCAAGACATCGTGTGATGGTACCACAAGAAGAATATGACAACGGTTATGTGCTTACTTCTCAAACTTGTAAAGCGTTAACCGATGTTGGGGTAAAAGTCAATCTGGGGGCACATGGTCAGTTACAAGGCCTAGGAGCACATTGGGAACTCTGGATGCTGCAACATGGCGGTATGACAAACTTAGAAGCCCTAAGAGCTGCTACATTAAACGGTGCTCAATATTTAGGTATGGGTAACGATATAGGGTCGTTAGAAACCGGAAAATTAGCAGATTTAATAGTCCTAGATAAAAACCCTTTAGAAGATATAAGGCATACCGAAAGTGTGATTTATACAATGGTAAATGGTAGACTCTATGACACCGAAACCATGAATGAAATTGGGAATCACGAACAAGAAAGGACTCCGTTTTATTGGGAAAATAATAAATATAATGCCGCATTTCCTTGGCATGAAGAAAGTCAGAGTTTTACACGAGAAACCTGCGGTTGTAATATTGGATCACATTAAATTCTACGGAAAAGAGTTTTAGGTTTTCTGTTTCTTTTTCTTAGCCGCAGGAAATAATACATTGTTTAAAATAAGGCGATAACCAGGTGATGTTGGATGTAAATCCAACTCAGTTTTTGGATCGCCCACTCTGTGCGTATAATCTTCTGG
>JAGSHF010000037.1 GCA_023954685.1 Flavobacteriaceae bacterium
AGTTTCGATATAAATCACCTTAGTATTGGTTTGTATTGCCGATTCAAAATCTGCAACTTCAAAACCGTTAGTAAACGTAAATTCAATACCGAACTTAGGAAACTCTTCCCTAATAAAGTTACTCGTACCCCCATATAAGGTGTTTTGAACTACTACATGATCGCCAGCTTTTAAAAAAGCAAATAAGGTTGTACTCACAGCGGCCATGCCAGAGCCAAAAATCATCCCTGTTTCGGCATGTTCAAGTGCCGCAATTTTTTTACTTAAAAACTCTTGGTTTGGCGTATTAAAATAACGCGGATATCTTTTAATATCAACATCATTATACGCATAAGATGTTGACATATAAATGGGTGAAACTGCACCTTTAAATTGCTCATCTACAATTTCTCCAACATGAGTACAAATGGTATTTATTCCAGGTTTCTTTTCTGACATTTTATTAGATTTGAATGAATTGGTAATTTACAAATATTCTGTTATATTTTTATGAGTTTCCAGGTCCCTTTTTTAAACCAGATGATCCCAATTATAGCAATAAGAACTTCGGCTAACGTTATGGCCATAAATACGCCAATTGGACCAAAACCAAAAGTTAGCGCCATGAGATACGCAAATGGCAATTGAATCATCCAGAAACAAATTAAATTAATATAAGTAGGTGTTTTAGTATCGCCTGCCCCATTAAACGATTGTATTATGACCATACCATAGGCGTAAAATATATAACCTGCAGCAAGGACTCTCAAACACAGACTTCCATTTTTAACCACTTCTGCATCTGTATTAAACCAACTCACAATTTGCGTAGCAAACACTAAGTAAACCACAGAAACTATACCCATAAAAATTGCGGTATACTTTCCTGTTTTCCATACTGAAGCCTCTGCTCTATTTGGTTTCTTTGCTCCTAAATTTTGACCAACCAAAGTTGCCGCAGCATTACTCATTCCCCAGGCTGGCATTAAACTAAACATCATTACCCGTATTGCGATGGTGTAACCTGCCAATACTTCGCTACCAAATTCACTCATTATCCGCATTAAAAACACCCAACTAGACGTCCCAATTAAAAATTGACCTATACCGCCAATAGACACTCTAATAATATTGAGCATTACAGCAGTTCTTAATACTAAATCTTTAACCCGGATCTTTATTTTGCTATAGCCGTAAAAGAGCACAAAAATTTGAAAAACTACTGCTGTCCCTCGGCCTATTGTAGTGGCAATAGCTGCGCCTTCAACACCGTATTCAGGTATTGGACCAAATCCAAAAATAAACATGGGATCGAGAATGATGTTTAAACCATTTGATAGGATTAACGTCCACATGGCCACTGAGGCATTACCCGCTCCTCTAAAAATAGCATTGACTAAAAAGAGTAACATTATAGTAATATTACCGCCTAGCAGCACTTGAGTATAACCATAACCTTCTTCAATAAGGCTGGTTTCCGCGCCCATTAACTCTAATAAATCTTTAGGATAAAAAATTCCAATAGCCGTAATTCCCATAGAAATTATTACGCCTAGAAATATCACCTGAACTGCGGCCTGCGATGCACCTTTTATATCTTTTTCCCCCACTCGTCTGGCTACAACCGCCGTTGCCGCCATACTAAGTCCTATGGCCACGGCATATACTAATGTGATGATAGATTCTGTAAGACCAATTGTGGCTACAGCATTGACGCTTACTTTTGAAACATACAAAATGTCTACAAGAGCAAAAATGGACTCCATAAGCATTTCCAATATCATTGGAATTGACAGCATAAAAACAGCCCGACGTATACTTCCAGAAGTAAAATCTTGCTCCTTGCCTGATAAGGCATCCTTAAAATGTTTGACTATTTGTTTGAATGATAAAGATTTTGATTGCATTATAAATAGGTATAAATAAAAATTTAGTTAAACGAATTAAGGTGTTTAACTTCTAAACGTCGAAGAAAAATATCGACCAACCGATTTTTGGACTTAAGCAATCATAAGAATACAAATATGGACAATTTTATTAGGAGTCGCAATTATTATTTTCAATACCTTGCGTTATAAAGTTTAATCCATTCCCATCGAAACGCATCAACACTTTATATTTCACAAACCTTACGGTTATTTGAGTCAGTTTATAAACAACCAAAACAAACGTAAAAATAAACGCCTACTTGGTGAGCTATATAATTTTCCTGAAGGCACTATGGCTATTGGCCGATTAG
This sequence comes from Flavobacteriaceae bacterium, assembly GCA_023954685.1. Classification (GTDB taxonomy): domain Bacteria; phylum Bacteroidota; class Bacteroidia; order Flavobacteriales; family Flavobacteriaceae; genus JAGSHF01. Next base: position 2,219 of record JAGSHF010000037.1, read on the forward strand.
ATGAAAAATCGGAAGGCTTACTCCTACTAACTACTGATGGAAAGTTAAGTGCTCACATCACTAGTAATAAAGTCGAGAAAGAGTATTATGCGCAGGTTGATGGTGACATTACGAGCGAAGCAATAAAGGCATTAGAAACTCAAGTTACTATTGGTATTAATGGTGTTAAATACAAAACTAAACCGTGTAAAGTCTCACGTCTACAAGGTCCTTTTACGTTTCCAATAGCCGATAGACATGTTAGAGATGAACGTCATGGTCCAACATCTTGGTTAAGCATAACCCTCACTGAAGGTAAATTTAGACAGGTTCGCAAAATGACATCGGCTGTAGGTTTTCCCACTTTAAGATTAGTGAGAATTCGTATTGGTAGCATTGTTTTAAACATCCCACCGGGAGAAGTAAATAAAGTGCCTTTTTTTAAAACGGATTAATTCTTTTCTTCTGCATTGGCTTTTTCTACAATTGCTTTTAATCGCTCTTTGCGTTTATCAGCATCCGATTTTAGCTTATTCTTTTTCCGAGTCATTAATTTTTTATGCTTGGCCTTATTTTTAGTGTTTTTTTCTTGTCCTTTTTTTCCCATGTAGTAATCATTTTTGCAATGATTTTAGCATCAAAGTTAGCTATTATTCTAAAACATTTGGCAATGTCTATCTAATCCCTAATTTTGTCAAAAATAAAAATTGATGCTAAAAGCGATCTTATTTGATATGGATGGCGTGATTGTGGATACAGAACCCCTTCACCATAAAGCCTATTACATTATGTTTAATGAAGTCAATATTGATGTGACTCCTGAGTTGTATCAGTCATTTACGGGACAGTCTACCATTAATATTTGTAAGCAATTATGTGATCACTTTAATTTAAATCAAGATCCCGAAGTGTTGGTTCAGTTAAAACGTAATGCTTTTAAAACGCTGTTTGCAAATGATCCTGATTTAAAACTCATTGATGGGGTTTTAGACTTAATTAAAAATTATCACAGCAATGGGCTTACACTAGTGCTAGCTTCATCCGCTTCTATGATGACAATAAATGCCATTTTCACGCGATTCAACTTGAATCAATATTTTATTGATAAATTGAGTGGTGCAGATTTAAAAGCATCAAAACCACATCCAGAAATATTCATTAAGGCGGCGGCGGCTTCTGGTCATGATAAACAACATTGTATTGTAATTGAAGACTCTACTAATGGCATTAGAGCGGCTTATGATGCTGGAATTTATTGTATTGGGTATGACAGTTTAAATTCAAAAAACCAAGATTATTCTAAAGCCAACCAAGTGGTAAGTCACTTTGATGCAATAACCTATGAACGTATTAAAAATGTGCTGTATTAAAAACTAGATTGCATCAATTTTGCCATATCGGCTTCAGCGGCGATATACCCAAATCCAGCCCAATTGCCATTTTGAAGCAAGGTGTTATATATTTCTGAAGCTTTACTTTCATCTCCGTTATAATAATACCAATTTCCTAAACCGTATTGTACAGCCTCGTTAGAACCAAGACTCCCATTTCCAATCAATTCATCTTCAGTAAGTGTGCCTTTATAAAAACGCAATAAATTATAATAAGCTGTATTTTCAATAATATTCATTTCATCATGAATAGGCACAAGGATGTCCTCAGCTGCCTCTAATTTTTCCATACGCCTTAAAATCATATACAACCAATGTCGCACAGCCACTTGCATGTCATCATTATTAGAAACGGCAAGACATTCCTGAAAAGCGTTAAGTGCATTTTCCATATCATTTTTTAAATAATATGCCAATCCCAAATGGTACCAAATATTGTTGTGAAGTGAGCTCAAAGGTATGTTCATTTTATTTGGCATACCATCGGGTTCTACCAAATCTTCTTTGCCTGCTATAAGTTTGACCGCTGATTGATAATCGTTGATAGCTTGATCTAACTTACGGATTGAAATATAGCGATGTCCACGATGTCTTAAGAAACGAGCATCAAAAGGATACAATCTTACCCCTTCTGAAAAATAAGAAATTGCTTTTTTATAATCTCCTAGATATGCGATTCTACGACCTACCCAAATGATATGATCAGCCGTTTTTGAAGCCTCATAATTGGCTCTCGCTTCTTTATAAAGCTTCAACTGTACGGAATCTTTTTCAGCATCAACCTGCCTTCTCGTGAGTGATTGATTTAAAAACGACGTTCCTTGAAATGTATCAATAAGAATATGTTGAGTGCTATCAATTGGAGGTTGATTTTCTTTGGATTTACAAGCAATGCTTAAAACCAAAACAAATAATAGTAAAGTATGCTTCATATCTAAAATTACAAAGTTTAGAAGACATACTAAAATTTTATTTTTTATAATGAACCTTATACTTTCTATAAGCTAAAAATGCCACTATCGCTACAATAAGAACTGCCCCCAAAATAAAGTAAACACTTATACTTTGATCATCCTTAGCATAAGAATGTAATCCCGCTAGGTAAAAGTTCACTCCAAAGTAAGTCATTAAGATACTTGCAAAGGCATAAATTGAAAGTACATTAAATGTAAATCTACCTCTCAGCCCTGGTATTAATCGTGTGTGAATTACAAAAGCATAAATCATGATACTAATAAGTGCCCAAGTTTCCTTAGGGTCCCATCCCCAGTAGCGCCCCCAACTTTCATTGGCCCACATACCTCCGAGGAAATTACCAATAGTAAGCATTACTAATCCAACAGTAAGTGCCATTTCATTAACAATGGTAAGTTCTTTTATATTAAGATCCATTTTGAGTTTGTTGTTATTATTGGTTAAGATCATGAGTAACAAACTCACCAACCCTAAGATCATCGCCAATGTGAACGGGCCATAACTTCCAACAATAATTGCAACGTGAATCATTAACCAATAACTATCTAGAACAGGCTGCAAATTACCAATAGATGGGTCCATCCAATTCCAATGAGCAATCATCAAAATCATTGACGTCACAAATGCCGTTGAAGCCATTGTAAGTGTACTTTTTCTTCCAAATAACAAACCAAACAACATCGTCGCCCAGGCCACATAAATCATAGATTCATAAGCATCACTCCAAGGTGCATGCCCAGAAATATACCAACGCACAATTAAGCCCAAAGTATGTAAGGCAAACAGGGCATATATTATGTATTTGAACCACTGAACTGCCGCATCTATTCCTTTGCTCTTGTCTTTAAAAATTTGAACAATTAATACAATAAACATTAATGTTCCAGCATACATATACCAGCTAAACAGTTTTTTAAAAATGTCATACTTATTATAAAGTAATTCAGCATTAACTTTATCGTCATTAAGCATCACGTCACTACCATATTTTTGTTGTGACTTTTTAATGGCATCCAGTAATCTATCACTCTCACTAAAATCACCATTTTGCTTCCCTTGGTTGAGCATATACACATATGCCTTAAAACCAGTATTTATAAAATTACCATATAATGAATCTGGTAAAATTTGCTTACTTTCTCTATACTCTACCGGCGACACCCAGGTATTATTTTCATCATCCGGAATTGGGAATAACTTCAATGCTCGTCCATCAATAGTATTGTAAAGCAAATTTACGCGCTGGTCTGTTTCCTTAAATTCCTTTTGAAATGCTGTAGGGACCTGTGCTTTGTATGCTTCCTCCAAAAACGGAGCTAATTTATAACTACCATTAGGCGTAAAGAAATCAGCCAGTGTAGCATAATCTTGTTCTTTTGGTATGCCTATAAGGCTTCGTATTGAATCTCCTTTTTTAGCTTTTAAATAAATGATTGGCACATTATACCAAAGTAACGGACTTTCTTGAATGGATAGAAACACTTGATTGGCATCAAAATCTTCATAAGTATCATGCTTACTCAGTTTTCTCAACAATTCTGAAGCATAAGTATTAACAGGTTTCATTCGTCCATCAAAATCCTGAATGACCATATGTCCAAATTTATCGGCTTCCTCAACAGAAATAATATTAGCCGATAAAATAGAGTCAATTTGCACTTTCGTTGGTCTATTATGATCATGACCATCGTCTGCACTATGTCCATCCTGAGCATTAGCATTACATGCCATAGCTATAAAAAGAATGGTAATCAGTTTAGACTTTTTCTTTTTTATTTTTTTTAGCTGCTTACCCAAATCATCAAACCGGGTGTGTTTTGCAAATAAAATGGCTAGCAAACCAAAATACAACATAAAATATCCAAAGTATGTAAGACGCGTACCCCAGGCGTCGTGATTTACAGAGAGAATGGTTCCTTTTTCATCAGGATCAAATGAAGCCTGAAAAAAACGATAGCCATCTTGATCCAAAATATTATTCATAAATATTCTATAATCATAATCGCCGTTTGCTTCATCAATTACAGTGACTTCACTTGCAAATGATGAATAGCTATTTTCAGTTCCAGGATATCGATCCGCAATAAAATCATTCAACTTGATGCTAAACGGCAACTCGAAAACTTTTGATCCGTATTTAAAAGCAAAATCTAAGCCACCAATACTGACTTGTTTGAAAGCATTATTTACACCTTGTCCCCCAAGAATTTTTACGAGCTGAGTTTCGTTATTTGCAGTGACTTCGAATACCAAACCATCTTCATCATTTTTTAGTAATTCCGATTTTTTGACAATATCAAACTTTCCTTTAATGACAGGCTTAGGAAACACCAAAGTCTGACTTCCAATTATATATCTAGAACGTAAATACAAAGGCTGAATACTATCTTTTAATAATCTACCTTGAGCACGTGTCGCCATAGTCATATATTCGCCTTCAAAAGGAGAATCTATAGTTAAAGTAGAATCTGTGAACTTAATATTTACCGCACCTTCAGTTGTTTTATTAAGGGTGTATAATACGTTATGAATATTTTGAACTTGTCCTTCTTTAAGAAAATGATTATGAGGCATCCCATCGCCCGCTTCAACTATTTTTAGGTATTTTTCACCATCATCAGCGGGTATAATATCTTCTTCGGCCCCTTCAATAAAATCAATCAATTTAATAGAAATAGGTTGGTCATTATAATCTGTATGACGCTCAAAACTATTTTCTAGACGAGGAGAAAAGTCCACAGCATCTGTAAATACGCGACGTTGCGCCTGACCGTTAACCACATAATCCCCATCAACGTATGTCGTTATGTATGTTTTTTGTGATAGAAAAGTATTTTCCGTTTGACCTTCGCGAATTGCCATCATACCTTCAAAACCAATATATCGCGTTACAAAGGCGCCCAGTAGTATAAAAATAAAAGACAAATGCAACGTAAGTGTTGCCCATTTTTCCTTTTTATAAAGGCGAAACCTATAGATATTCCCCATAAAGTTAACGACAAAAAACATCATGATGGCCTCAAACCACCAAGCGTTATAAATCAAATTTCTAGAATATGGTGTTGGTGAGGTATCTTGGCCTGCATCCAAAAAAGTGCCAATACCCATGGCAAGTGCAAAAACAAGAAATAGTACTGCTGTTAATCGGGTAGAAAACAGAATGTTTGATAGTTTTTTGAGCATTGTAGCGTGGTCTTTTTAAACTCGTGCAAAGGTAATTAAAATTGTGTAATACCGGTTTAAAACTACATCTTTTAACACATCATTATCTACTGTACTATTGCCTTGCTTCAAATATTTTCATGTACAAAAATGTATGCATTTTTCTTGCCCTATTTTTGGCTCTGCTAGCATATTCCCCTTCGTAAATTTCATCAACAGTCTCAATCCATAAGTTCATCCACTGCCCAAAATGCAATTGCGTAATACTTTGATCATGTTCTTGATCCACTTTTACATGTGCATCTAATGGGTTACCAAAGTATTTAGTTTTCATAAAAATACTAGATTCCCAAAACGTAGTCAACTTTTCCATATGATGCTCCCAATCAGAAATTGATGCAAAATAAGGTGCTAATAGCTCATCTTCTCTAACTTTTGTGTAAAAATCTCTTACCAAACGTAGAATATCTTCACGAGTTTCAATGTCTGCTTTATGCATATTCAAGTCTTATATCCGGGTTATATTTCTGTCTAAAAATAGGGATTATCAAAGATAAGCGTAATAATTAATGAAGCCGTATAGGACCGTAGTAAAAAATCAATTCATACTAGCAAATAGTTTAAGAAGACGGTTTTACTTTTTCAAATCAAAGAAATAATAGATAGAGAATCGCAAATTCTATTTGTAATAATCCTTATTTTAGCACTATGATTACAGTAAACATAATTGGCGCAGGCAATGTTGCGACACACTTATACAAAGCATTTAACAAATCCAATCAAGTCGCTATAAATCAATGGTTTAGCAGGGATTTAAAATGCGTTCAAGATTTTGACTCCGAAACCGACATAACCAATGATTTAAGCACCTTGGAGCCGACTGACATTACCATTATTGCTGTTAGTGATGATGCGATTGCCGAGGTTTCTAAACATATTCCATATGAAAACACATTGGTCGTTCACACCTCCGGAAGTGTCAGTTTACATGAATTAGACAAAAAACACCGTCGAGGCGTGTTTTACCCGTTGCAAAGTTTTTCCAAAACTGCAGAAATCGATTTTAGTAATGTGCCTATTTGTGTTGAAATTGATCGATTAGCAGATGTTCCTATATTAAAAAAATTAGTCACAGTTATTGGAAGTCCTTACTATCGTATTAATTCAGATCAACGTGCAACATTGCATCTCGCTGCTGTTTTTGTAAACAATTTTTCGAATCAATTATATCGTATCGCTCATGAAATTACTGAATCTACGAGTGTTGAATTCGAAATTTTAAAGCCCTTAATTATGGAGACGGCCCATAAAATTGAGAGCATCTCTCCTTACATGGCTCAAACTGGGCCTGCGATACGTAAGGATAAACGCACCATAAAAAAACATTTAAACGCATTAAAGAATCCTATACACAAAGACATTTATCAACTTCTTACTAAATCAATACAAAAGACCCATGGACGATAAAAATTACAAAGAATATTTAGCTTCAATGAAAACATTAATATTTGATGTTGATGGTGTCCTTACCGATGGTACCGTTACCGTAACTTCAAACGGTGAGTTATTGCGTACTATGAATATTAAAGATGGCTATGCTTTAAAGACTGCAGTAGATAATGGTATAAAGATTTGTATCATTTCTGGTGGTTCTAATGAAGGCGTACGGTGGCGATTAAAAGGACTTGGTATTACCGATATTTATTTAGGTGCACATGACAAAATAGAACAGCTTAATGAATACCTTGAAAACCATAACATCCCTTTAAATCAAGCGCTCTATATGGGTGATGATATCCCCGATTTGCCTGTGATGAAATTGGTTGGCTTGCCCTGTTGTCCTCAAGATGCTGTGCCAGAAATTAAGGCGGTTTCAAAATACATCTCTCATAAAGATGGTGGTAAAGGAGCAGTACGTGATATAATTGAACAAGTATTAAAAGCACAAGATAAATGGAATGCAAACTATAATGCCAAGTATGATTAATTTTTTCAAATTAATCCGTTGGCAAAACTTAGTTTTAATTTTACTTATTCAAGTGTTGATAAAATATGTTTTATTCAACACTATTGACGCGCTTTCATTAGCGCTTTCTGATTTTAATTTTGGTTTATTGGTTTTAGCAACAGTGTGTATTGCAGCAGCAGGCAATATCATAAATGATATTTATGATTTGGAAACCGATCAAATAAATAAACCTGACCGTGTCATAATTGATAAACATATTTCAGAAAAAACAGCATTTAATTGGTATGTTATACTAACCATTATTGCTATAGGTATTGGTTTCTACTTAGCCAATCAAGTTCAAAAAACAGGATTTGCAGTTATTTTCATTGGGATTTCTGCATTATTATATATGTATGCAACCCATCTAAAACAGGCGACATTAATTGGTAATTTAGTGATTGCGGGATTGGTTAGTATGGTTCTTTTGGTTGTGGGATTGTTTGATTTACTACCAGTAATAACTGCGGAAAATCAATTGCTACAACTTGGTTTTTTCAAGATTTTAATGGATTATGCAATCTTTGCTCTTATGATAAATTTGTGCAGAGAAATATTAAAAGACATTGAAGATATTGACGGTGATCATGCCATGGAAATGCGCACATTACCTATAGTTATTGGGAGATTGCGTGCAACAAAGGTTGTCTTCGCACTATCAATACTTTTGCAATTTCTTATCGTTTACTATATCATTTCTGAAATATATGAGTATTACATTGCTGTGGTTTATTTTCTGCTATGTATTGTTGCTCCTTTACTTGTGTTTTCGATAAAAATATTTACTGCAGAAACAAAAAAGGAGCTCCAACACCTTTCTAATTTGCTTAAATTTGTAATGCTATTTGGCGTACTTTCTATTTTGCTTTATCCATTTATTCTGAACTAATGTTAAAAGAAAAACTTAAAAAATACAATATTATATTAGCATCGGGATCTCCCAGAAGGCAACAATTTTTCAAGGATTTAGGCTTAGATTTTGAAATTAGGTTAAAACCTGTTGTAGAGGATTATCCAGATCGTTTAACACATTTTGAAATCAGTAATTACCTAGCAGAATTAAAATCTTTGCCTTTTGAAAAGGACCTTACCGAAAATGACATTCTCATTACGAGTGACACCATAGTATGGCATAACAATAAAGCTATTGGCAAACCGTATTCTGAGGATGATGCTTTTAAAATGATTACATCGCTTAGCAACCAAACTCACGAAGTTATTACTTCTGTTTGCCTAAAAACTTTACATTCTCAAAAAACCATTCACGCTGTTACCAAAGTGACATTTAAAGCTTTAAGCGATGAAGAAATTTGGTATTATATTAAGAATTTCAATCCTATGGATAAAGCAGGTGGGTATGGCATTCAAGAATGGTTTGGATACATTGCTGTAACCAAAATTGAAGGCTCTTTCTTTAATGTGATGGGGCTACCTGTACACATGCTTTATGAATCACTAATTGAAATCGCAAATAAAAATATTGGCTAATTAAATCCTTGCACTTATCTTTGATTAAAACAGAAGTCATGTCAGATTTTTTTTTAAACTATCAAAATCAAATTATTAATTCTTTAATAGTTTTTGTTTTTTTTATAGTCCTAAGATATTTATTTCGAGCGGCCCTTTTTAAACTTGGTAGAAAGGGTGGTATAAATTTAGCTAGAATTAAACTTATTGTAAGGTATATTACAGTATTGCTATTTTTAATAGCCCTACTTATTGAAGCCTTTATTTTTGGGGCAAAACCAGGAGATTTATCCTTAATTTTCTCTTCTGTATTTGCTGTCATTGGAATTGCATTATTCGCTATTTGGTCCATTTTAAGTAATATTACCTCAGGTGTTATTATGTTTTTCTCATTTCCTTACAAGGTTGGAGATAAAATACAGATTTACGACAAAGATTTCCCTTTGGAAGCAATCATTGAGGATATAAGGGCATTTCAACTACACTTAAGGTTAAATAATGGAGATTTAGTCACCTATCCCAACATTTTAATACTTCAAAAACCAGTGGTGCTCTTAAAAAAAGATGCTATTGATGACGGTAGCGATGCCGTGTAAATAATTTATTTATAACAAGTTATAATATTATGCCTAAGCGAAAAACATCCAAATACAAAACGAAAGTAGGTCAGATCCCGGGTACACTAACATATACCGGAGGGAAAGTTGATTCAAAATTAAGTATTGAAATTTTTGATTATAATCATGACACCTACCATGAAAAAGAAATCAAAACCATTGAAGATGCTTTTGATTTTAAACTCAGTGACTCCACAACATGGATTAATATTAATGGCCTAAACCATATAGACGTTATTGAAAAATTAGGTGAACATTATGGCCTTCATTCATTAACTTTAGAAGATATAGTAAACACCTCACAAAGACCTAAAATAGATGAGCATAATGATTATTTATATGTGGTATTAAAAATGCTGCATTATGATGATCAACAAAATATTATTTCAGAACAGGTTAGCTTTATCCTAGGTAAGCATTATGTTCTTTCTTTTCAGGAGGCTGAGGGTGATGTTTTTGATAGTATAAGAGATAGGATACGCATTAACAAAGGTCGTATCAGGGGGTTAAAATCTGATTATTTATTATACCTCTTAATTGATGCCCTAGTAGACCATTATTATTACATCATTGAAACCATGGGCGAAAAAATAGAAGGCCTAGAGGATCAATTGTTTGAAGGCAATCCTCCAAACGAAATTCCCATACAAATTCAAGCCCTTAAAAGAGAGGTCTTAAAAGTAAGACGAGCCATATTTCCTTTACGAGAAATAGTAAGTAGTATCGAAAAAATCGAACATGAATTAATAGGGAATAAAACGATACATTTTTATAAAGATATTTATGATCATATCATTCAAGTCTCAGAAAGCATTGATATTTATCGTGAAATGATTTGGGGATTAATGGATATGTATATGACAACCATTAGTAATAAGATGAACGAAGTCATGAAAGTACTAACCATCATTGCTACCATATTTATTCCTATGACGTTCATTGCAGGAATCTATGGGATGAACTTCGAAAACATGCCTGAACTTCATTACAAATACAGTTATTTTATTTTCTGGGGAATTATGTTATTACTTTTTGCTGGAATGATATTTTATTTCAGAAAGAAAAAATGGCTCTAACATCATTTTTGATACGTTAAAGAAACATTAAAACATACCGTTAGGCTGGTTTTCTTTTTATATTTGATTTACTAACTAACAAAAATCTTCATGAGAAAATCTATACTCGTTTTTCTTTTATCCTGTATTACCATAATTAGCACCATTGCGCAACAACCAAACAAACCAAGTACATCTGAGATTTATGAATCCATACAGAAGTTAAATTTCTTAGGTTCAGTATTATATGTAGCTGCACATCCAGACGATGAAAACACGCGTTTAATTTCTTACATGTCAAATCAAGTAAAAGCACGTACGGCATACCTCTCATTGACTCGAGGTGATGGTGGGCAAAATTTGATTGGCCCAGAAATTAGAGAGCTTTTAGGCGTTATTAGAACCCAAGAACTTTTAGCAGCAAGACGTGTAGATGGTGGGCAACAAATGTTTACTCGAGCTAATGATTTTGGATATTCTAAGCACCCAGATGAAACGCTTGCTATTTGGGAGAAAGATGAAGTATTAAGTGATGTGGTTTTGGCTATAAGAAAGTTTAAACCAGATGTTGTTATAAATCGATTTGATCATAGGCGTGCAGGAAAAACTCATGGCCACCATACCAGTTCAGCACTTTTGAGCATGGAAGCATTTGATTTGGTGAACGATGCGTCAAAATTCTCAGGTCAAGTTTCAACTTATGGCACTTGGCAGCCAAAACGACTGTTTTTTAATACAGGTTGGTGGTTTTATGGAAGTCAAGAGAATTTTGCTAAGGCAGATAAAAGTAATATGCTTAGTGTAGATATTGGTGTGTATTATCCATTAAAAGGCTTATCTAATAATGAAGTGGCCTCTCTAGCCAGTAGCAAACATCTTTGTCAAGGTTTTGGACGATTAACCCAACGTGGATCTCAGGAAGAATATATTGAATTTTTAAAAGGTGAATATCCTGAAGATGAATCCAATTTATTCTCGGGTATTGACACCTCTTGGAATAGAGTTCAAGGTGGACAAGCCATAGGTGATATTCTTTATAATATTGAGCATAATTTTAATTTCATAAACCCTTCAGTACATCTTAATGATTTAATGAAAGCCTATGCCCTACTTCAAAACATTGAAGATGACCATTGGAAAACCATTAAAACGGCGGAATTAAAAGCGATCATAGAAGCATGTTCTGGATTATACTTAGAAGCAAGCTCTAGCACACCAACCATCAGTAATGGTAATGCTGTGGCATTAAATTTAGAGGTGCTTAATAGAAGTGCTTTAGGCATTAAATTGGTATCCTATAAAACATCAACACAGAGCACATCAACTTTAAAGGAAATTTCTTTAGCAGAAAATACAAAATATAATTTTGAAGAACCTCTGAATATCCCTTCAAAGTTGAAATATACTGCGCCTTATTGGTTAGAAGAAAAAGGAAGTTTAGGAATGTATAAAGTAAATGACGCTGCTTTAATTGGGTTGCCTGAAACACCAAGAGCGGTGTCTGTAGATTTTAACCTGCTTATCGATAATGCGCCAATAACCATTACAAAAGAGGTGGTATACAGATACTCCAAACCTGATAAAGGAGAACTATATAGGCCTTTTGAAATTATACCTGTCGTTACTGCAAAAATTAGTGATAAGGTATTCATTTTTGAAAATGAAAAACCAAAAGTGATTACGGTAGAAATAAAAGCTGGAAAAGATAGTCTTGTTGGTGTTGTAAAATTAGATTATCCTAAAGATTGGAATGTATCTCCAAGCCAACATGATATTAAAATCATGAATAAAGGAAATATTCAAAATGTAATATTTAACCTAACACCTCCAAAATCTCAAAGTGAAGGTTATATCAAACCTCAGATGAATATTGATGGTGAAATTTATGATAAGGAATTGGTTGAAATTGATTATGCACACATCCCTTTTCAATCTGTTTTATTACCTAGCCAAAGTAAAATTGTACGATTAGACATAAAAAAGAAAGGCGAGAACATTGGATATATTGAAGGTGCGGGTGATGTAGTCCCTGAAAGTTTAGAACAAATAGGCTACAACGTTGCCAAGTTAAAACCTGAAGATATTACGGTAGAAACATTGTCTCGATTTGATGCCATTGTTGTAGGTATTCGTGCTTACAACATCTTGGATGAAATGAAATTTAAACAGCAATTGTTATTTGACTTCGTAGAACAAGGTGGCAATATGATTGTACAATACAATACGAGTAGAGGTATTAAAGTTGACCAATTAGCGCCTTATGAACTCAAACTATCACGGGATCGTGTAACTGATGAGCATGCCGAAGTTAGATTATTAAATCCGGAGCATCCCTTGCTTAATTATCCTAATAAAATCACCCAAAAAGATTTTGATGGTTGGGTACAAGAACGCGGGCTATATTTTCCTGGTACTTGGGGAAAAGAGTTTACACCAATATTATCTGTAAATGACAAAGGAGAAACGGCTAAAGATGGTAGTCTCCTAGTCGCCAAATATGGTAAACGCCATTACATCTATACAGGCTTAAGTTTCTTTAGAGAATTTCCTGCTGGTGTTTCGGGTGCGTACAGACTATTTGCAAATATGCTTTCAATAGGTAAAGAAAATATTGATCTTGATAAAAAATTAAATGACTAATATGGAACAACAATCAAAACCAAAATGGAAAACTTGGTACACTTTTGTACTTGTCGCAAATGCCATATACTTTATCATTTTTTACTTTATAACGGCCTCACTTTCTTAATATGAATCAATTTGAAAAACTTGCGGTACTTGACTGGACTGTTCTTACAGTAACTCTTTTAACGATAGTGCTCTACGGCACCTATAAAACTCGTAAAAGTAAAAATGTTCAAGATTATTTAAAAGGTGGTAACCAATCCCATTGGTGGACCATTGGTTTATCGGTAATGGCCACACAAGCCAGTGCCATCACTTTCCTTTCAACTCCAGGTCAGGCCTTTAATGATGGTATGGGTTTTGTGCAATTTTACTTCGGGCTTCCTATTGCTATGGTGGTGATATGTATGGTCTTTATCCCGCTTTATCATCGTCTTAAAGTATATACGGCTTATGAATTATTAGAAAACAGATTCGATTTAAAAACGCGAACACTTACGGCTATTCTCTTCTTAATTCAACGCGGATTAGCTGCAGGTATTACCATATTCGCCCCCGCAATTATTCTATCAGTCGTTTTAGGATGGAACTTATTACTCCTGAATATCTTTATAGGTATCATGGTTATTTTATATACAGTTTCTGGCGGTACGAAAGCAGTTAATGTAACTCAAAAACATCAAATGATTGTAATCTTCACGGGAATGATTATAGCCTTTATTTTGATTGTAAATAAACTCCCAGAAGATATTACATTCACTAAAGCCCTAGAAATAGCAGGTGCTAGTGGTAAAATGGAAATTTTAGATTTTTCATTTGATTTAAATAACCGCTATACCTTTTGGAGTGGAATAATTGGTGGTACTTTTTTAATGCTTTCCTATTTTGGAACAGATCAAAGTCAGGTACAACGTTACCTATCTGGGAAATCTGTAAAAGAAATGCAACTCGGCCTTTTATTTAATGGTTTATTTAAAATACCAATGCAATTTTTTATTCTATTGGTTGGAGTCATGGTTTTTGTCTTTTATCAATTTAATGAAGCTCCAGTGAATTTCAACCCTACAGCCACTGCGGTAGTTTTAAATTCGGAATATGCTGATGACTATAAAAAACTACAAGATGAACAACATAACATTTTTAATGACAAACAAATTATTATAGAAAATTTCATCGATGGCAAACAAGATAATGCAGCAGAATATGTTGCAATGGCCAACGAAGCCAACGATCAATTGCGAGAAGAGGCCAAAATATTAATAAATAAAGCTGCCGAGTCTCAGCAAATTAAAGTTGAGAGTAACGATAAGGATTATGTCTTTATTAGTTTCATTATTAACAATCTCCCACGTGGTTTAATTGGATTATTACTAGCAGTTATCTTAAGTGCAGCGATGTCTAGTACTTCAAGTGAATTAAATGCTTTAGCATCAACGACTACAATTGATTTGTATAAAAGAAATACCTCTGAAAAAAGTGAAACCGAAATGGTTAAAGCTTCAAAATGGTTTACTTTAATGTGGGGTATTATAGCAATAAGTGTTGCTTGTTTTGCTAATTTATTTGAAAACTTAATACAATTGGTTAATATTATTGGCTCTATATTCTATGGCAATGTTCTTGGTATTTTCTTATTAGCCTTTTTTGTGAAATTCGTAAAAGGAAATGCCGTTTTTATAGCAGCAATAATTACGCAATTATGTGTGGTCTCCCTTTTTCTACTTGACAAATACGAGTACATTAACTTGCCTTTCTTATGGTTGAATTTTGTTGGTTGTGCCATCGTCATGCTCATCGCCATACTATTGCAATCATTAACTAAAAATAAAACCACGTCATAAAAAAAGCGCAACTTTTTAAGTTGCGCTTTACGTTTAATTTCAAATAATGACTATTGCTCCCACTCAGCAATAGATTCTGTATTCATCTTTATATAATCTGCGTTACCAGCTTCCTCTGCACCAGCTAAAGACTTTTTAGCAATTGCAATGGCACCTTGTTTATCCCCTGATTTTGCATAAATTAAAGACTGTTGTCTCAACTGCCAAAATGCTGGTTTTTCAGTCATACTCATTGCCTTATCCATCCATTCTTTAGCGGTTTTAATATCTTTATTTTCGCTTGAGTAATATGTTGCAGCCGCATAGTAATCGGCCGCTTTAGGATCATTAGATAATACTGTGTTTATTGACGCTAAAACAGCTTCATCAGTTGGTACTTCAAACTTAATACCAACATAGGTCTTTTCCCACAGAATCCCTATTACCGCAGAAGAACTTGTGATATCATCAATAGTAATCGTAAAAGATTCAATGTCCATTGGCATGCCCTGAACATCTACCATAAAACGCGCAGCTACCTTATTCTCATCCAATTCTTGTGGTGCTCCTCCACCTTCGTGTTCTGTATAAAATATCACGTCCCACATATCCTTTTGAGGTATCGAAAAAATAGCATAAGAACCTGCTTTTAATGTATGTCCACCAACTTTTACATCGTTACTAAACGTTACTTTAGTTCTTGTGTTTGCACCTGTACGCCATAACTTGTCAAAAGGCACTAAATCGCCATAAATGGTACGCCCACGCATTGCCGGCCTAGAATATTCAACAGCAACTTCGGTTAAACCAACAGTTTGTTCAATCTTTGCTCCAGGACTTGGTGCTGGAGTTTTAATTTGAGCATTTATCGCATAAGACATCGTAAATGCTAAAGTTATTAATAGTAATTTTTTCATTCGAATTAATTTTGATTTTATAATATTTACGCCAAATTTACAAATAACATTCCCAAATTCAAAGCGTACCAATTTTGTTGTGGATTGCCTAAGTTTTATATAATTCTCACAAATGATTAATCTCTATCCCATTTTATGCCACTACATTCTAAGAAAGGTTATGGTGCTTTTTGAGCTTAGAGTCATCACAATCTATGCACTTATTAATGGGCACATTTCTAATGTTGTGACATAAATCCTTGGAATTATATTGTCATTGACATGATAAATATTTATCATAAAATATCTTAAAGCTGTTGAGTAATTTTGATTTTACTAGTATCTATTATTAGGCGCTACAAATTGTAGATTAGAACAGAATATAAATGGCGTTGGCCATGATTACTGAAACTTAGCAATATGATTTTTAATCATTTGTGATGGAGATTTTATATCTTTAGAAATTAAGACTAACTAACACAAAAAATATGAATTTAAAATCAAGCCTTTTATTGTTCTTTTTTGGTGTGCTATCGTTCTCTTTTGCACAGCAAAAAATAACACAAAACAAAAAGAATATTATTGCTTCGGTTGAAAATCACAAATCAAAATTAATTGATATTAGTGATGAAATCTGGGCCTTAGCAGAAACAGCTTTTGAAGAAAATAAATCTGCAAAAATTTTAGCAGATTATGCAGAAGAACAAGGGTTTACTGTAGAACGTGGTGTTGCAGAAATGCCAACGGCCTTCGTCGCTACATACGGTTCTGGAAGACCTGTAATTAGTGTTTTAGGAGAATTTGATGCGCTCCCAGGGCTCTCTCAAAAAACGACACCAGATAAAAACCCACTCTATGAAGGTGCGGCTGGACACGGTTGTGGACACAATATGTTTGGTGCGGGAAGTTTGGGTGCTGCAATAGCCATTAAAGAACTTATTGAGAGTGGAAAAATTAGTGGTACTGTAAAATTCTTTGGTACGCCAAGTGAAGAAAAATATTTTGGAAAAATTTGGATGGTAAATGCTGGGCTTTGGGATGATGTAGATGTTAATATTAGCTGGCATCCATCAGCCGAAATAAAAGCGGATGTGCAAAGTTCATTGGCATTAATTGATTTTAAAATTGAATTTTATGGTCAAGCCGCTCATGCCTCTGGTGACCCATGGAATGGTCGTAGTGCATCAGATGCATTAGAATTGTATACTACTGGTGTAAATTATTATCGTGAGCACGTAAAACCTACCGTAAGGATGCATTATCATATACAGGATGGCGGGCAAGTGGTTAATGTTGTTCCTGATTATTCAAGATTATGGATGAGAGTAAGAGATACCAAAAGATCAGGTATGATGCCGGTTTATGAGCAACTAAAGAAAATGGCAGAAGGTGCCGCAATTATGGCAAATGTAGACTATAAAGTGTCCTTGATTTCTGGTATTTATGAAGTTCTTGTAAATCGCGAAGGTGGGCGAATTATGCAATCTAACTTGGAATTATTAGGCCCCATTGAATATACAGATGAAGAAATTGCTTTTGGTAAAGGTATTCAGGCCGCAACAAAAAAACCACAAGTTGGTATGGATAGTAAAATAAAACCTCTTGAACAAACTAAAGAGCATCCAGGAGGTGGTTCTACAGATGTTGGTGACGTGAGTTGGAATGTTGCAAATATTAATTTAGGTGTTACCACTGCCCCTAAGGACACCCCATGGCACTCATGGGCCGTTGTTGCTTGCGGCGGTATGAGTATTGGTCATAAAGGCTTAACATATGCGGCTAAAGCTATGGCTATGACCATGGTAGATTTATATGAAAACCCAACTTTAGTAGATAAAGTAAAATTAGAATATAAAGAACGTAAAGGTAGTGAGGTATATGAATCTATTATTCCTGATGGTCCACCACCAATAAACAATAAAGGCAACTAGACACTTTATAAAATTATTAAAGCATCGTTAATTTGTTATCATTAGCGATGCTTTTTTTATTGCCATGCTTTTAACATCTAAAACTGATATTTATCATTGTTATTCTTTACAGATACACTGAACTTTATGTTTCAATTAATACTCATTTTAAACCTCTTGAAATATGAAAAATTTAGCCAAATTTACGTTAAGCGTTCTATTAATGCTGCTTGTAGGGTGTGCAACTACGAGTTCGATAAGTTATAATTTTGATGAAAAAATAGATTTTGATCAATATAAAACTTTTGTGCTTTGCGTGGATGATTTTCAAATTGATAATTTAGATTTTCCTGATTATGACAATGACCTAATTAGACAGTATAT
>JAGSHF010000088.1 GCA_023954685.1 Flavobacteriaceae bacterium
ATTGTAACTAATTTTAGAACACTAGATTCGGTTTATCCATTTTCAACGATGAATGCTTCTTCAAATCCATTTATATATCCTAAGGGGGTGAATTTTGCAATGCCCGAATCCTTTGTATTCAAAGGAGAGCGTTTTAAGGCAAATCAATTTATAAAAGATTCATGGACTACAGGATTATTGGTAATTCAAAATGATAGTATTGTTTTTGAAAAGTATTATTTGGGAAATACTGAAACAACAAAGAATATATCATGGTCAATGGCCAAATCTTTTATTTCTGCTTTGATTGGTATTGCCATTGCGGATGGTTTTATTGATAACATAAATCAAAATGTTGAAGATTATGTACCAGAATTGGTTGGAACAGCTTATGAAGGGGTCCGTATAAAAGATGTATTGCAAATGTCAACTGGTGTTGCTTTTGATGAAGATTATGGCGACTTTTTTAGTGATATAAATAGGTGGGGTAGGAGTTTTGCATTGGGGAGTTCTCAAGATGATTTTGCAGCAACATTAAAACGTGAAACTAAACCAGGAACAGTTAATCATTATGTGAGTATAAATACACATGTTTTAGGAATGATTCTAGATCGTGCGACTGGGAGATCAATTACAAGTTATATGCAAGAAAAGTTGATCGAGCCTTTAGGGATTGAATATGATTCGTATTGGATTAAGGATGGAGAAAATATGGAAGTCGCTCTAGGTGGATTAAATATGACACTCAGAGATTATGCAAAAATTGGATCGTTGTATATGCATAATGGGTTGTGGCGGAATAATCAAATTATTTCGGAAGATTGGGTGAAGGTTTCTGTTGTTTCAGAAGGGCAGCATGTACAACCTGGTGAATCGTTCGGATATGGCTATCAATGGTGGATTCCAGAAGGAGAAAAAGGAGAATTTATGGCCATTGGGGTATACAATCAATACATTTATATTAATCCAATTACACATACAATTGTGGTTAAATTATCGGCAAATCCACGATATAATGATGTTGAATTCGAACCTAGTAGTGATTATGCTTCCTTAGAGTTTTTCAGATCTATTGCAGAACATTTTGAAAACATTGAAATTCGTGAAGAATTAAACCTAAATGAGCAATAAACAGGTAGATCTTTTGATACAAAAGATGAATCTATTCGTCTTAAGAATAAGAATATCATTGAAGTACTATTGTTTTTGACTATCTTATCAAGTATTTTTAACCAATATGAGCGAACTATCCACCAACAAACCATGCAAAAATTGCGAAGAATCTTTTGACGATTCTTTTGAATTTTGTCCATATTGTGGACAAAAAGCAAAGGATGATTTAACTATTGGGGTATTATTTTATAATACGATTAGCAATTATTTTTCTTTTGATGCGCGGTTCCTTAAGAGTTTTATACCGTTGATGTTCAGACCAGGTTATTTGGCTCGTCGATTCGTTGAAGGTAAGCGATTATTATATTTGCACCCGGCTCAAATGTATCTATTCATTTCTGTGGTATTTTTCTTTATGTTCTCTTTTAAAATCCGAGAATACAATTCTAACTTGGATAAGGCGATAAAGAAAGGATTCGAAATGGAACAATCAAAAGATTCTATTAATTTGATGCCATTGGATTCTGCTAAACTTGCTAGCATTACAAATCCCTTAAAAAACACGAAACTAATGGAAGGGATGTCTGAAAACGATCGGGCTGAGTTGGATTCAGTTTTTGCGATGACTACCAAATCACAAAAAATCGATAACAATTTCGATTTTGGTTATGATACCGTGAAACTTGATTCTCTAATAGCAAACGATGCTCCTGAACAAGAACAGTTAGCGGTATTAGGGCAGAAAGAGGATACTGGTTTTTTTGGAAAGCTTTTTTACAAACAAGGGCTAAAGTTTCATAAAAATAAAGGAGGAGGGATATTGCAAGCGTTTTATGATAGTATACCGATTTCGTTGTTTGTATTATTACCAATATTCGCGTTAATTTTAAAAATATTCTTTTGGCGCAGAGGTGCATTCGCACATCATTTGGTCTTTAGTTTTTATTTTTTTTCCTTTTTGTTCGTATCGATGTGTATCATATTGGGAGTAAATTTTATTTGGGATATTCCAGATTGGATAGATTGGATGGTTATCCTCTCAACGTTTGTATATTTGGTAATAGCAATTAAACAGTTTTATCAACAAGGATACTTTATTAGTTTTATTAAATCTGGTATGGTAAGCTTCTTATATATGTTGTTTGTGCTACCAATAGCGCTAATGATCATGGTAGGACTATCTTTTTTATTATATTAAATACTTAAATTTTAGATTTCAGATAAAACCCTGTTACAGATTTTGTGTTCTTTACAAGAGTTTCGGGCGTGCCAAACGCAACAATTTCTCCACCATTCGAACCTCCTTCAGGTCCGAGGTCAATGATATAATCGGCACACTTTATAAGTTCCAAATTGTGTTCTATAACCACAACAGAATGGCCTTTTTCAATTAAAGCATTAAATGATTTTAATAATTTTTGAATATCGTGATAATGTAAGCCTGTTGTGGGTTCATCGAAAATAAACAATGCGGTATCTTTTGTATTACCTTTTCCAAGGAATGAAGCCAATTTAATACGTTGTGCTTCACCACCGGAAAGGGTAGAAGAGCTTTGACCTAAAGTTACATAGCCTAAACCTACATCTTGCAATGGTTGTAACTTGTTTTTTATTTTTATTGATTGATGTTTATCAAAAAATGCAATAGCATCATCAATTGTTAAGTTTAAGATGTTATCTATGGTTTTACCTTCAAAAGTAACTTCTAAGACTTCTTTTTTAAAGCGCTTGCCTTTACAGGTTTCACATTCCAAATGAACGTCTGCCATAAATTGCATTTCAATAGTTACTTCACCTTCCCCTTTGCAGGTTTCACATCGGCCCCCATCAACATTAAAAGAGAAATGTTTGGGCTGATAACCCCTTATTAAACTCAATTTTTGTTTGGAATATAAGGCTCTAATATCATCATACGCCTTAATGTAAGTCACAGGGTTTGATCGAGAAGATCTGCCAATGGGGTTTTGATCAACAAACTCAAGATGCTTCACGTTACTAAAATTACCAGAAATACTTGTGAACTCCCCAGGTTTATCACCAAAACTTCCAATCTCTTTAATTAGCGCAGGATAAAGAATTTTTTTCACTAAAGTACTCTTCCCACTGCCAGAAACGCCAGTAACAACAGTTAACATGCCTAATGGAAAAGTAACATCAATATTTTTTAAATTATGCTCGCGTGCTCCTTTTATGTCCACAAAATACTTTGATGTTCGTCGCGTTAGAGGAACTTCAATTTTTAATTCGCCATTTAAATATTTTGCTGTAAGAGAGTTCGAATTTAATATATCTTGGTATGTGCCAGTTGCCACGACATGACCGCCAAAAGTTCCCGCTTCTGGTCCAATATCAATAATTTCTTCGGCAGCGACCATAATATCTTCATCATGCTCGACAACAATAACAGTGTTTCCTAAATCTCGTAGCGATTCCAGTACAGAAATCAATCGTTCAGTATCTTTAGGATGTAAGCCAATACTGGGTTCGTCTAAAATATACATAGAGCCTACTAAGCTTGATCCAAGTGATGTTGCCAAATTGATACGCTGACTCTCTCCGCCGGATAAGGTATTAGATTTTCGGTTAAGTGTTAAGTAATCTAAGCCAACATTAGTTAGAAAAGACAATCTATTATTGATTTCTGTGAGCAATCGCTTAGCTACTTCAAGGTCATAAGCATTAAGTTTAATATTACTAAAAAAACCTCTTATGTCATTAAGTGACATTTCAACGAGATCTGTAATTGTAACACCGTCAACTTTAACGTAATTCGCTTCTTCTCGCAATCGCTTACCATTACAAATATGACATTTTGTTTTACCCCGATACCGTGATAACATGACT
Organism: Flavobacteriaceae bacterium; assembly: GCA_023954685.1. Taxonomy (GTDB): domain Bacteria; phylum Bacteroidota; class Bacteroidia; order Flavobacteriales; family Flavobacteriaceae; genus JAGSHF01. The sequence goes on from JAGSHF010000088.1 coordinate 3,937, forward strand.
CTATTTTGAATTTTATAAGCTTTAGATTCTAAATCTGCGAAAAATGATAATAAGCCTTCAAAATATTCATTACCATCCCAAATGAGTTGCTGATCTTTATCTGAAAGTTCAAAAAATGGTTTATGTATAGGAAAATTAAATTTATGAGAATTGTTAACCAATTGATCCCTATAATAACTCATACTTTCACCGCGCCATGGAAAAATAGCATTTTCAAAAACCGATAATGCTGTATTGGGTACCACGAGACTTTCATCTATACCAATAACATCACCGTAGCCCTCACATTGTGGACAAGCTCCATATGGATTGTTGAAACTAAATAAATGTACGTTTGGTTCTAGAAACTGAATGCCGTCGCGCTCAAATTTATTGCTAAAATGCTGCGTTGTATTGGATTTTAAATTTTCAATAAAACATTCGTTTTTTCCTTCAAAAAATGCAGTTTGTATTGCATCAGCCAAGCGGTTATAAAAATCTTCTTCGTCTCTTACTATAACTCTATCAACAACTAAAAACAGCTTATCTTTTTTAGATATTTTTAAATTATCTTCAATCCTTAATACTTTATCATTTAATTTAATTCTTGCGTAACCTTGTTGTTGAAGTGCTTTTAGTTTGTCTTCAATAGTTCTTCCGCTTTCAAGGAGAATGGGGGCAAGAAGTAGTAACTTTTCGCCCTCAGCAAAAGTTTTTATATAATTAAGAACATCGGTTACGGTATCTTTTTTGACCTCTTTATTTGATATTGGTGAGTAGGTTTTTCCTATTCTGGCGAAAAGAAGTTTTAGATAATCATAAATTTCAGTAGTTGTTCCAACCGTGGAGCGTGGATTTGTTGAGTTTACTTTTTGTTCAATGGCAATGGCAGGAGCTATCCCTTTAATGTAATCAACCTTTGGTTTATGTAAACGTCCTAAAAACTGGCGAGCATAACTCGATAAACTCTCAACATATCGTCGTTGGCCCTCTGCATATAAGGTGTCAAAAGCTAAACTGGACTTTCCAGAACCCGATAATCCCGTAATAACAACCAATTTATTTCTTGGTATTACAACATCAATATTTTTTAGGTTATGTAATCTGGCTCCTTTTATAAGGATATTATGTTTCGGGTTTGCACTTGAAATGTCTGTATTCATTGATGTTTTAAAGAAATAATCTAGCAAAGATACTATAAGTATTGCAGCAATAAAAATGGCGAGGAGTTATGTTAATTTGAAAAAAAATAGATTTCTTTTTGCATTTTAAGAATGATTGTTGTTATCTTTGAGTAGTATTAATCAGCATATTAACCTTTTAGCTTATACATAAAATTACTTTTTAAAATTTAATCCCCAAGCGTAGATGTGTACATCTGTGTGTTAAAAAAGTAATGATTATGAAAAGAGAATTGATCTCGGATGCTACATTGGTAAGCAACTACATTATTGGCGACGAAAACTCACTCGCCATTCTAATTAACCGACACAAACAAAAAATTTATAGTTTTATCTACTCAAAAGTTTTTGATAGAGATGTTACTGAAGATATTTTTCAGGACACTTTTATTAAAGTTATTAAAACTTTAAGATTAGGAAAATACAACGAAGAAGGCAAATTTTTGCCTTGGGTTATGCGTATTGCCCATAACTTGGTCATTGATTATTTTAGAAAGAATAATAGAATGCCAAAATTTGACAATAATAGTGATTTTGATATTTTTTCTGTGATTAGTGATTCGTCTCTAAACGCTGAAAAAATATTAATAAAAGATCAAGTTGAAAATGACGTAAGACGGTTAATTCAAGAATTACCTGAAGATCAAAAACAAGTGCTTATCATGCGAATGTATAATGACATGAGTTTTAAAGAAATTTCAGATAAAACGGGAGTTAGTATCAATACAGCATTAGGCAGAATGCGGTATGCGCTTATCAATTTAAGAAAGGTAATTGACAAACATAATATCGTGTTAACGAATTAATTATGTTTTAAATACAATATATCTAGTTTTGTTTCGTTAATAAGGTAATAAACACCAAAAATTAACAAATGGCGAAACTTTACATTGAAGATTTTGAAAATCTTAAAACTCTAAAACCGAAAGAAGAGACGGTTAATTTTCTTCTGAATTATTCTCAGGCTTTAAGTGTTATTAATTGTAATCACCTGAAGTTTGAAGCGCTTCTAAACTAAACTTTGGCGAAATTAAGTCCTGATTCTGAGAATATCAGGACTTTTTTTTGCTATTATATTCGTTTAAAACAGATTGCCTTCCAATAGTCCTAGTAATAAGATCTTTCTTTAAATCCCACCCACGTGCTGGGGAATACTCACGGCCATACCAAATTATTTGTAAATGCAAATCATTCCATAACGATTCAGGAAATAAGCGTTTTGCATCTTTTTCGGTCTGAACTACGTTTTTACCATTGGTTAAATTCCAACGATACATAAGTCGATGAATATGCGTGTCTACGGGAAAAGCTGGGACACCAAAAGCTTGTGACATGACGACACTAGCAGTTTTATGACCAACTGCCGGTAGGGCTTCAAGAGCCTCAAAACTTTGAGGAACTTCACCATTATGTTTATCAATTAAAATTTGAGACAACCCGTGAATTCCTTTACTTTTCATTGGAGACAAACCAACAGGCTTAATGATATCTCTTATTTCTTCAATACTAAGCTTGATCATATCATGAGGATTATCTGCCTTAGCGAACAGTAAAGGTGTTATTTTATTAACTCTAACATCGGTGCTTTGAGCAGACATTAAAACGGCAATTAAAAGTGTGAATGGATCTTTATGATCTAATGGAATTGGAATTTCCGGATATAGCTGTTGTAATGTATTAATTACAAAATTTACCTTTTCTTGTTTCTTCATTTGAGTATCTTTGCTAAAGTGATCAAAGATAATAAATATGACTTCATTAAAAATAGGAGATAAGGCACCAAGTTTTAATTCAGTAGACCAAGAAGGAAATACTGTTAGTTTAGAAGATTTTAAAGGAAAGAAACTAGTTTTGTTTTTTTACCCTAAGGCAAGTACACCTGGTTGTACCGTTGAAGCTTGTAATTTAAGAGATAACCATGAGCGTTTTAAATCTTTAGGTTACGAAATATTGGGTGTATCTGCGGATTCAGCGAAGCGACAGGCTAATTTTAAAACTAAATATGAGTTAACTTACCCTCTTTTGGCGGATGAATCTATGGATGTTATAAAATCTTATGATGTATGGGGAACAAAAAAATTCATGGGCAAAGTTTATGACGGAATTCATAGAACCACATTCGTTATTGATGAACACGGTATAATTGAGGATGTTATCCTAAAGGTTAAAACCAAGGCGCATACAGATCAAATATTGAAATAAAAAAAAGTAATTAAATTAATTATTTCTTTGTCTGTATAGGTTTCTTGTTACTTCTTTAATGTCAGGGGTTTTCTTGTATAACCAAATAATCTATAGTCCTTGATTAAATCTGCAATACCTTCTGGCAGCATGTTTTCCCAACCTTTTTCTCCAGAGGCAATTTTGTGCAATACTTCTCTTGAGAAAATGCCTAATATTTCAGGATCATAATCTGCAACATCAGTTACTTTTCCGTTGTATTTAAAGAATTTGTATAATTCTTTCATACGTGGATGTACTTTTATATTTTCACTGGTGACAAGCATTTCTTTTTCTGAATCATACATTGGGTAGAGGTATACCTTTAAATCCTTAAAGAATAATTTCCCGAAAGCTTCTAAAATCCCACCACTCAAATGACGGTAATATTTCTCATCAAAAATATCTACTAGGTTATTTACCCCTAAGGCTAAGCCCATTCTGGCTTTGGTATATTGTGAAAAATATTCAACAAGTTTGTAATATTCTTGAAAATTGGAAATTAGAACGGTTTGCCCTAAAGAGCATAATAGATCTGCCCGATCTAAAAAATCTTGTTCATCAATTTCACCTTCAGCTCTTAAATTAGACAAGGTAATTTCAAAAATTACCTGAGCTTTATTTTCATCAACTTTCTTTTCCGCCAAAAACATTTTATGTGATTTCTCAAACATATCCATGTTCACCTTTGTAACAGGTCTAAAACTACCACGAAGTGTTAAGATGTTTTTCTTATAGAGTACCCGTGCAGGTAATACATTATTACCATCTGGAGCAAACATAACAGCATCAGTCATTCCGTTTTTAACAAGTTGTAAACTCATTAATCGGTTGTCTACATGCTCAAATAAAGGGCCTGAGAAATTAATAGTGTCTATTTCTAATTGATCCTTATCTAAATGATCATATAGATAGCGTAGTAATTTTTTTGGTTCATTATATTTATAAAATGCACCATAGATTAAGTTGGTTCCAAGAATTCCTAATGTTTCTTGTTGCAAGCGTGCATCATTTTCTCTAAATCTTAAATGGAGAATAATTTCATTGTATTCTTGGTTTGGTTCTGTTTGATATTTTAGTCCAACCCAACCGTGACCTTTATATTTTTTTGCAAAATCGATTGTAGCCACTGTATTAGCATATGCAAAAAACATCTTATTAGGATGCTTATCACGTGTAATTCGCTTTTCAATCAGCTCCATTTCATGATTTAGCATCTTTCTCAAACGTGTTTCAGTAACATAGCGCTTGTCATCTTCAATCCCATAAATGGCATCACTAAAATCTTTATCGTATGCCGACATTGATTTCGCTATCGTTCTGGAAGCACCACCAGCTCTAAAGAATTGACGCACAGTTTCTTGACCTGCACCTATTTCTGCAAACGTTCCGTAAATGTTTTCATTAAGATTAATACGAAGTGCCTTTTGCTTTAACGAAGGAATATTTTCAATTTCGCTATCTCCTTTGAGAGTGATTTCCATCTAAATTTCTTATTTGTGGTAGAAAGCAAAGGTATTAAATTAGTGTAGTAAAGAAAAAAATAAACCCTATTTTTGTTTAAAATTAACAGGGTTTGAAGGTGACTTTTTTAGGTACAGGAACTTCTCAAGGTATTCCAGTAATTGGGAGTGATCATCCCGTTTGCCTTAGTGAAAACCCAAAGGATAAACGTTTACGTGTATCCGTACTAGTTGAGTGGGATAATCATGCTTACGTTGTAGACTGCGGTCCCGATTTTAGATACCAAATGTTGAGAGTAAACTGCCTTAAATTAGATGGTATTTTATTTACTCATGAACATGCCGATCATGTGGCAGGTTTAGATGATATTAGGCCGTTTGTTTTTCGACAAGGAGATTTGCCAATTTATGCTCATGAACGTGTTTTAAAATCGTTTCATAAACGATTTGCGTATATTTTTGAAACGGAGAATAAATATCCGGGCGCACCAGCAGTAGAGGAGTGCGAAGTGAAGAATGCTGCTTTTTCATTGGCAGGAATGCAAATTATTCCAATTAATATATACCATAATGATTTACAAGTTTTTGGTTATAGATTTGATAAATTCGCATATTTAACAGACGTTAAAACGGTTCCTGATTCTGAATTTCACAAGTTAGAGAATTTGGAGGTTTTGGTCGTGAATGCATTAAGGCATAAACCACATCACTCACATTTTAATCTTGAAGAAGCTCTAGAGTTTATTAAAATTATAAAACCAAAAAAAGCATACTTAACACATATTAGTCATTTGCTTGGATTTCATGATGAAGTAGAAAAAAACTTACCTCCAAACGTTCACCTGGCCTATGATAATTTAGAACTTAATATATACTAATGAAAGGAAAAATATTTTTATACCTATTCGTATTTACATTACTATTGTCCTTGTTTCTCTATGTAAACTCTAAGAACATTATTAACACATATGAAAAGAAAATAATTGCTGCTGAAGAAAAAGTTGAAGTATATCAGGATACCATAATGAAATTGGAAAGCAATATATTGGATCTCATGTATTTTAATTTGAAACACAATGAAGATGCATTAAGTTATTTTGAGCGCGATGGTTACGATACTGCAGAATTGATTCCGTTTATTAAGGATGAAATCTACAAATTGAATGAAGAAAAAGGAGAACACCCATTAGTGCCTTATGCAGCAATGAGTGGCGGTAAAATTATGATAAATAAAATAAGGTTATTAAATCATAAATGGATTCTAGCAGATTTTTCAGATGGTAAATACTGGGGAGAATTATTTATTACTTATGAAATCACGCCAGACCAACTACTCAAATTCAATTTGGTTGAATCTTTTATGTATCCACCACAATAGACTTAAATACGAGACTCTAGCCAATGCTTTAACTCATAAAAATTTTGTGGCGCTACACCATGACCAACTGGAAACTCACTATAACTGTGTTTTATCTTTAGGTTTTCTAAAAACTTAGGGGCCTGTCTTGCCCAATCCACTGGTATAACTTGATCTACACTACCATGCGAGCAGTAAAAATCCAAATGTGTATAGTTTGCAGGATTTAATGGCTCAGGCAGAAGCTCGGTATTTATATAGCCACTAAGAGCAATTACATTCTTTATTTTTTCCGGATAGTTGAGTGCTACGGCATAACTTAGAATAGTACCTTGACTAAAGCCTAATAAGCTTACATTGTTGACGTTAACAGGGTATGCTGAGCAGGCTTCATCTATAAACTTTGCAATTAAATCTCGAGACGAAGCGCCTTGAACGTTATCATTCCATTTGCCTTGTTTTGCATCAAAATTGATGGCATACCAAGCATTGCCATAAGGTTGCATTGGATATGGGGCTCTCACTGAAATGATAAAAATTTCATCAGACAGTTCTGATGCAAATGAAAAAAGATCATTTTCATCACTACCATAACCATGAAGCATAATCAATAATGGTGCTTTTGTATTAGTTAATGATGAAGGTCTGGTAACGTGCTCTAGTGATAAATTTTGTGTATTCATTATTTTCCGAAACTTGCAAATAATTTTTGATAAAGAGGACCAACAATTGGAGTTGGGGTAGTCTTTCCAGCAATAGCTGTCATAAATCCAAAAATAAATAAAACACCAAAAAATAAATACCATCCCATAGTGATCATCCAGCTATTAAAAGCACCTATGACATAGCCTAGCGCAAAAAAAGTAAGCCAAAGTCCAAGTGCTTGTCTAATATGAAAACTAGCAAAATCATTTTTCTTATCATTGTTAAGATAAAAGGCAATGATGGTTCCAATGATGGTTAAATAGCTAATAATAGCGTTTGATTTCCCCTCTTCTATTGTGGCTTCTGTCATGACGTTTAACTTTATAATACAACTTTATTGTTATTAATTATGCCATAAGCTTTTCCTTTTAAGGCGAAGTCTTCAAAAATAGCATTATTAGATTTCGAGATGATGTGATTCTTAGTAAATGTATAATTCAATTTGGGATTGAATAAGCTAATATCTGCACGGTTACCAATATTTATACTCGAGCTTTCTATCCCGAATCTATCTTTCCCTTTAGTCAGTAGTTTTATAACAGTTTTTAAAGGTAGAATCGTGTTTAAAGCACCGAAAGCACTCTCCAAACCAATTGTACCATTTGATGCATAGTCAAATTCAATTTTTTTTAATTCAATGTCTAAAGGATTGTGATCTGACGTAACCATATCAATAGTACCATCTTTTAGTCCTTCTATAAGCGCCTCTAAATCTTCTTGCGTTCTTAGAGGTGGCTTTACTTTATAGTTGGTGTCGAAACTGGTTAGACTCTCGTCTGTAAAAATCAAATTATGAATGGCTACACTACAACTTATATTTAGTTTTTGTTGCTTAGCTGCCCGAATTAATGTTACAGAATTTGCAGTTGAAATTGTTGGAATGTGTAATTTCCCATCAGTATATTCGAGGAGTGCGATATCTCTTTTTATTTGAAGTTCTTCCGCTAATGCCGGAATTCCTTTTAAGCCTATTGTAGTACTTGTAACGTGCTCATTCATCACCCCATTTTTGGCTATAGAATCATCTTGAGGAAATGAATAGACTAATCCGTCAAAACTACTTGCATATTGCAAAGCAATCTTCATTAAATTGGCGTTTGCTATAGGGTTTTGATAATCACCAAAAGCCACAGCTCCTGCGTTCTTCATGTCATATAGCTCTGCCAAATCAACACCTTTGCTGTCTTTTGTTAGTGCACCTATTGGGTTTAGGTTAACAGCATGATTATGTGCTTTTGATTTCAAAAATGCGACATCAGTATTGCTATCAATTATTGGAAAAGTATTGGCATTAACAGCTATGTTTGTGTATCCTGAATGTCCAGCTGTTTTTAAACCATTAAAAAGAGTTTCTCTTTCTTCAAAACCTGGTTCACCAAAACTCACACTACTATCAAACCAACCTTGAGATACATGGAGATTTTCAAGCGCGATTTCTTTATATTCTTTGGGATTCTTTATTGTTTTAGCGATTGCAGATATATTGCCATTTTCAATAAGAATATCTACAGTTTGGTTGTGAAACTCACTTTTTGGATCAATTATTGTCGCAGATTTTATGAGTGTGTTCATTTAAAATATTTTATGATGAGCATTTCAATAATTAAAAACACCATTGCAAAAATAACAAACCATTTCCACAAGGCATTAATATTTGATTCACTTTTTATTGTATCGAACAGTTCAGGTACCGATTCTTGTATCGTAACGTTATCTATATTTTCAATTGTAATATAATTTAAGATACTCTCGTTTCTATCGTAATTGTAGCTCACATTTTGAATCACACTATTGTTGTACGAAATTTCATAGGTAGCAGCAATTCGAGGTGTTTCA
>JAGSHF010000202.1 GCA_023954685.1 Flavobacteriaceae bacterium
AAAACCATAATCCTTAAACTTTACCATCACTTCTTCGTCATTCCCCAAATCTAATTTCATCCAACACCCTTTACTAGAACATACCTCATTGATACTAGCAGAGACCTTAGTTATAAGGGTATCCCCTGAGTTGAGGCTTTCGTACTTTTCTGCCAATAGCGAAGCATCCCATGCACCATCAGCCTCTATCACCTCTCCAAAAGAAGCATAGGCTAATTCTGAAGCTACATCATTTACAGGAGATTCTTCTGCAGAAACAGCGTTTTCCTTTTCATTCTTACAAGCAAAAGAAACCAGAACAACCAACAATATAATTATCTTACTTTTCATTTTTTAGGCTTTAATTTTTAATAAAATAGATGCCATAAAGATACAGTTTTTTTAAAACATCATTCCATTTTTTATAAGCTTCAAATTCAGTAAATTTGCAGCTGAATTTATTCAGAAATGACAAAGAATCTTAACAATACAATAGAAGTTACTAAAGCCACGCAATCAAAAATTAATGATGTGGACTTTGACAACCTTCCATTTGGTAGACAATTTACAGATCACATGTTTGAATGTGATTTTATTAATGGTAAATGGCAAACGCCAAAAATTAAACCTTATCAAGCCTTAACCATAGATCCATCAGCTAGAGTTTTTCATTACGGGCAGGCGGTTTTTGAAGGAATGAAAGCTTACAAAGATGATCAGGATGACGTATGGTTGTTTCGTCCAGATGAAAATTTTAGACGCATAAACATTTCGGCAGAACGATTAGCTATGCCTGCTTTTCCTGAAGATTATTTCTTTGAAGGTCTTAAGACCTTAGTAGATTTAGATCGTGATTGGGTTCAAAAAGGGCAAGGCAACAGCTTATATTTAAGGCCATTCATTATTGCCACTGAACCTGCAATAGCTGCGGCTCCTGCCGAAGAATACAAGTTCATGATCATATGTTCTCCAGCAAAAGCTTATTATACTGATGCGATCAAAGTGATCATTGCACAAAATTATAGTAGATCGGCAGATGGTGGTGTTGGCTATGCAAAAGCTGCAGGGAACTATGCTGCTCAATTTTATCCAACGGGACTGGCGAATAAAAAAGGCTTTCAACAAATTATTTGGACAGATGCCAATACCCATGAATATCTGGAAGAAGCTGGCACAATGAATATTTTCTTTCGCATCAATGACACTTTAATTACAGCTCCTAATAATGATAGAATATTAGATGGTGTCACTAGAAAAAGTTTAATTCAATTAGCAGAAGATAACAATATTGAAATAGATGTACGTAGGATCAGTGTTAGTGAAATTAAAGAGGCAGCAATTAACGGAAGTCTTAAAGAGATATTTGGAGCTGGTACTGCAGCGGTTATAAATCCAATTTCTGCATTTCAACACGCAGAAGAACTTTTTGAATTAAAACCTCAAGAAACGTCATATGCAACGCTACTTAAAAAGCAACTAACCGATATACAATCTAATAAAGCCGAAGACAAACACGGTTGGCGATATAAAATATAGATCATAAAAAAAGGAAGCCAAATGGCTTCCTTTTTTTATGACTCTAAAATTTCTTTTAGTTTTGGTTTAAAATAATTCGGGCCTTTCAACACTTTACCATCCTCTCGATAAATAGGCTCACCATCTTCTCCTAACTTACTCATATTACTGCGTTGGATTTCATTAAAAACTTCCTCAATTTTATGTTGCATTCCATGTTCAATAATAGTTCCGCATAGGATATAAAGCATATCTCCCAAAGCATCAGCAACTTCAACTAAATCATCATTATTAGCGGCCTCTAAGTATTCTTCGTTCTCTTCTCGCATTAACTTATAACGCAACATATTTTTCTCAATTCCTAAATGCGCTTTTGGTGTTTCTCTATAGCCCAATTTATACGCTGTATGAAACGCTTTTACAGCTTCTATTTTATTCTTCATTATAATTTTATTTTCATTTCTATAAAAACAGAAATATCGTCCTAATAATTTATTAAATTCGCATAAAAATAAACAAATATGTTTAGCAATGGTCAAATAATTTTTGGGATTCTTTTTGCCTTAGTATTTATTTTAATTTTGATTTTTGCATACCGTAAGGATTTCAAAATTCATGAAAAGTATTATAAAGGTAGTGTGTGGGTGCTTATTGCTTTTATTGCATTTCTTTTGATGATTGTGTCGATAAAATTCTTTTTAGGATAATCATTAAGGTATTGTAAATAAAAAAGCCTTGATCTTTCAATCAAGGCTCATAAACTTCGTTAAGAAGCTCTTAATTCTCTTCTGGTAAAAACCCATATTTGTTTGAATAACTTAACATCTGGTTTTCAAAACTCACCGCATGCATAACTTTTATGTTCGTTATTTCACCATTTTCGTCAGTTTCAGGCACTAATACTGGGTTCACAAATCCGCCATATGGTGCAGACTTAAACTTCTTGTTACGCTCTAAAACTTCAGCGTGTAACTCTTGATTAACTTTCACCCCATAATTTTCTACTAACGCCTCTACAGCTTCAAAATCCCCTTCAGATTTTATGCGCTGAGTCTCTCGTAACAATTGCCCAAATAACGCATGCAACTTTTCATAATCATTAATATTATAGTAGGTTTTCCCATCACGAGTTACTTTTTCAATCACATTATCTTTCTTTCCTTTTTCAAATGCCCAAGCAGAAACCCATTGCCTATTAACCATATGTGACTCTTCAACATCATCACCCAACTCCAAACGAATTAATTGTGTAATAAGTCCATTACGTATATAACCATCAAAGGCCGCTTTACCCAATGCTTTCCAATCTTCAACCAATCCTAATTCTTGTAATTTTGGATTGTACAAATAATATAATCCAACCAAATCTGCACGTCCTTCTTCTAATGTTGAAGCATACTGTTTTAAGGTTTCTTTCGTTTCTCCAACACCTGGATTTAATTGACCCGATGCGTGACCTACAACTTCATGTAATGCAGTATGTAATTTATCTCCAAGTTGCCCATATTTTTTCTCTAATTCATGTTCCTCTTCATCATGTACAAACTCTTGAAGCCTTCCACTACTTCCTGAATTATTATAGGCATTAATGATATTTCCTAAGGACACCGATTTACTTCCTACAGCAGCACGAATCCAACTAGCGTTTGGTAAATTAACACCTATGGGTGTGCTTGGTGATGCATCTCCAGCTTCTCCAGCAACATTTACAGTTTTATAACTCACCCCAACAACATTCTTCTTTTTATGTTCATCCATTAACGGTGAATTATCTTCGAACCATTGCGCGTTTTCCGATAAAACAGCCATCTTAGCCGACATGTCAAAATCTTTTATTTGCACTATGGTTTCATATGAACCTCTGTAGCCAACTGGATCGTTATAGACTTCAATAAAACTATTAATGTAATCAATATTCCCTTCTGTGGCAGCCGTCCAAACGACATTATAATCATCCCAAGTTTGTAAATCACCTGTTTGATAGTATTTAATGAGTAAGCCTAGAGCATCCCCTTGAGCTTTATTTTCAGCAACACCTTCTGCTAATTTTAGCCACTTGATAATTTCATCAATCGCTTCGCCATACAAACCTCCTGATTTATAGACACGCTCTTTCAAAACACCATTTTCTTTCACCAACATAGAGTTAAGTCCATAAGATAATGGGCGATTGAGATCTTTTACTTTTTCTTCAGCTTCTACAACATTCCCCTCAGCCACAGGAATATCTGGATCAGAAGGTTTTAGTTTCAAATAAAAGGCTTCTACATCGGCTGTAGTAACATCTGGGCCGTAAAAATTCACTGCACTTTCTAATACATTATCTACCCCTTTTGATTTATTTACTTTTTTGGCATCCTCGTCATTAAAAATCACATCAAAAGCTTCACTCTCAAGTCTAGTGTCTGTTTCTGTAAGCAAGCTTGTTAAATAGTCTGAAGAAAATTCAGGAACCAATTTTGAATTGCTGTAATGATGATGGATCCCGTTACTAAACCAAACACGTTTTAAATAAAGTTCAAATGCTTTCCAATCGTTTGAGCCCTTATCACCTTCATAATTCACATACACATTTTCAAGCGCATTTCTAATTTTAAGGTTATGTCTGTAGTTCATATTCCACATAATATCACGACCACTCAACCCTGCTTGAGTTAAATAATATACCAATTTCTGCTCTTTTAAGCTTAAATTTTCCCAACCTGGAATTTGATATCTTAAAATTTTTAAATCTGCAAATTGTTCAATTAAATACTCAAAATCATCATTTGAAATCTCTACCAACTCTTCTTTAAAAGCTTCAATTTCAACAGCTTCCTTTTTGCAAGACCACATCATGATCATTGTTAAAAATGTGGCTATTATTACTTTAAAATTCATCACTTATTGTTTAAATATTAAGACTTCTAAATTAATACTATTTAACCACATTATTTCTTATGGAATTAATTTATTTGACAGGATCCCAAAAGCAAACAAAATACTTATCTTTGAGTACTATCATTAAACCTTTGAAATAGTGAAAGCTTTAAAATATATTATTTTTGTTCTGCTTATACTCATTATTGGCACTTCTATTTATATTGCTGTGCAACCTAATTCTTATGAGGTTACAAGATCTAGAACTATTAATGCCCCAGCGGCAGTAATCTATAATAACGTCATTGATTTTAAAAACTGGGAAGCTTGGTCCGCTTGGGTAGAAGCACATCCTGAAACTGTCATTACTTTGGCCGATCAAACCGAAGGCGTTGGCGGCAGCTATACCTGGAAAGATAACGATGGCGTTGGACGGATGGAAACCTTAAGCACAACAGCTAATGTGTCCATTGAACAAAAGTTACAAATTGATGAATATGCGCCTTCTCAAGTAAATTGGATGTTTGAACCTATTGAAGATGGAAAAACAAAAGTCTCGTGGCAGATGCTTGGTGAAGATTTACCATTTATGCTTAAAGCCATGGCTGCGTTTACAGGAGGTTTTGAAAATATGATTGGTCCCGATTTTGAACGTGGGTTAGAAAAATTAGATAGTTTAATTGTAGAAAGCATGAAAGTGCATGAAATAACCATTAATGGTATTACTGAATATGGTGGCGGATTTTATCTATACAAAACCACTTCAGCTAGAGGCGATAACATTAGCCAAATGATGGGACAACAATTTGGTGAAATCATGCAATTTGCCATACCAAACGGCATTCAACCTTCTGGTATGCCCTTCACTATTTATCTTAATGACATGAATGTTCAAGATGGCAATGTCATTATGAGCAATGCTATACCTGTAAAAGAAAAAATTGTTATGTTGGCAAATAGTAATATACTTTGCGATTACATGCCCAAAACAAGATCGCTTAAAGTCACATCTAAAGGAAATTACACCAATCTAACAGAAGCGTGGTCAGCTGCCATGCAGCATATAGCAGACAATAATTTACAACGATCTACTATGTTTCCATTTGAAATTTACACCAACGACCCTGGAGCGTTTCCTAATCCTGCAGATTGGGTTACGGAAATTTACATCCCACTCATTGAAGAAAATTAATGGGACTTCATTTTAGATTA
>JAGSHF010000114.1 GCA_023954685.1 Flavobacteriaceae bacterium
CAAAACTGATATAGAGACCATTATCTGTCCCTAAATAGAGCATCCCTTCTTTTTTAGGATCCTCTTTTACCACATGTGCAAAACTGTGAATGGATTTTGGAACGCTTGTACTTATTTTCTTCCACGTTTTTCCGTAATCGGTTGTTTTATATACATAGGGATCAAAATCACCCATATGGTGGAGATCTATTGTAATATAAGCTGTCCCTTTTTTATGCTTAGATATTTCAATATTAGAAATGGTCCCCCATTCTGGAAGGCCTGTAATATTTGAAGATATATTCTCCCAAGTTTCACCATAATTTCTAGTAATAGACAGCTGCCCATCATTACTTCCAGCCATAATTAGACCGGCTTCAATTTCAGATTCCTCAATCGATATTAAAACGGCACCATCCCACGTCATTAAATTATCAATGGCAATACCACCAGAGCTCTGCTGATGTGATTTATCGTTTCTTGTTAAATCTGGACTTATAACTTGCCAGCTTTGACCATCATCATCACTTTTATGCACAAATTGTGAACCTACATATACCCGATGTTGTTTATGGGTTGAAAATTCTAATGGGAAATTCCAATACCATCTGTATTTCATATCGGAGGGGGCCCAACCATATCCAGCTTCGGGCCAAACACGCACATCACGAGCATGTCCTGTTCTTAAATCATAACGCTCTAAACCGCCATCATAACATCCAGACCATACAATATTATTATCAAAAGGATCTGGTTGTGCAAAACCACTTTCACAACCACCAACACCTTTCCATAAGCCTAATGGAATATAACCTTGCAAACTGTTACTAGGTCCTTTATAAGAGTAACCATCTTGACGATTACCATAGACATTGTAAGGCACTTGATCATCAACGGCAACATGATACATTTGAGCAATAGGCAGTACCACACGCTGAAAACTTTTACCGTGATTAAGGCTAATACTCGCTCCACCATCATGTGCTACCATAATGCGATCAGCATTGGTAGGATCGATCCAAACATCATGATTATCACCTCCTGCACGATAACCACCTCTTAGTGTTTTTCCGCCATCAGTTGAGGTGATAAATTTTACATTTGGAATGTATATCTCATCAGGATTTGTTGACGATACGCTAATTCTAGTATAATATGGTGCACGTTCATTTATATCATGGTTTCTGGTCATAAGTTCCCAGGTTTCACCAAAATCTTTTGATTGGTATAAGGCAGGGCTTTCTATTTCAAACAAGGCATACACCACATTCGGATTGGAAGGCGCAATAGCTACAGCAGTTTTTCCAACCGGACGATCTTTACCTCCAGGTAGGCCTTGATCTTTCATAGCATCCCAAGTTGCACCCCCATCGACAGAACGGTAAATTCCACCACCTTCACCACCACTATTAAGTCCCCAAGTATTGATAAATATACTCCACATCCCCACCATTAAACGGTCTGGATTCTTAGGGTCTATAGCAATATCTGCTGCACCCGTATCTGCATCAATAAATAAAATACGCTTCCATGTTTTACCACCATCGGTAGTTTTATAAACCCCCCGTTCTTCTTGTGGGCCAAAAGTATGACCCAATGCAGCGGCATAAACAATATCTGGATTTGTAGGGTGTATTATTACACGACCTATACGCCCTGATTTTTCAAGTCCCATATTGACCCAGCTCATTCCTCCGTCTTCCGATTTATAGATACCATCTCCCATAGCATGAGCAGGACGAATTACAAAAGTTTCACCTGTACCAACCCAAATCACATCAGGGTTACTTGGCGCAATGGCAATGGCCCCAATTGAAGACACATCTTGATCGTCAAAAATAGATCGCCAAGAAACACCTCCATCGGTAGTTTTCCAAAGCCCCCCTGAGGCAGCTCCAATATAATTTATCTTGGGGTCACCAGGAACACCAGCAATAGCAATTGTCCTGTTACCCTCAGGGCCAATAAACCTGAAATTCAAATCTTTAAAGACTTCATTAGTAATTTGAGAGAACCCATTTTGAAAAACAAATGTGCTTAAAAGTAAGCACATCAAAATATATTTACGACCCATTTTGGTTGGTTTTAGGACTATGTTTTGAAAGCTTTTCAAATATAAACAATTCGCAAGTTGCAAAAGGTTAAAATTTGCCCAATGAATGTTTCACCATAATTCTTACATTTGTTTTCAAATGTTTTCAAAATGAAATACCATCATATCTCCAATCAATTATTTATAAAAAACAGAGCTAAGTTTGTGGCACAGATGGAGCCGAAATCAATAGCCGTTTTTAACTCAAATGATGTTTTTGCAACAGGTGCCGATAGCACAATGCCTTTTCATCAACATCGTAATATTTTTTATTTATCTGGTGCTGATCAAGAAGAAAGCATTTTGATTTTGTTTCCAGATGCTATCAACCCCAATCACAGAGAAATTTTGTTTGTTAGAGAAACCAATGACCATATTGCAGTTTGGGAAGGTGCCAAACTCAACAAATCTCAAGCAAAAGAAACTTCGGGAATTAATACTATTTATTGGTTGAATGAATTTGACAAAGTGTTTTTTGATTTAATGACGGAGGCTGAAACCGTTTATTTTAGCACCAATGAACATTACCGTCAATCCGTAGAAATGGAAACCCGAGAAGACCGTTTTATAAAAATGGTAAAAGACAAATTTCCTGCGCATCGCTGGGCAAAAAGCTTCCCTTTTATGGAAGCCATACGCGGTGTAAAAGAGGCCGAAGAACTTGAGTTGTTGCAAACCGCATGCAATATAACCGAAAAAGGATTCCGTAGAATATTAGGTTTTACAAAGCCTGGGGTTATGGAATATGAACTTGAAGCTGAATTTATGCATGAATTTTTGCGAAACCGCTCTAAAGGTTTTGCCTACACACCAATAATAGGTTCGGGCTACAACGCTTGTGTGTTGCATTATATAGAAAACAATCAGCAATGTAAAGATGGTGACATGCTACTCATGGATGTTGGAGCAGAATATGCGAACTACTCCAGTGACATGACCCGTACAATTCCGGTAAACGGCAAATTTACAGACAGGCAGCGTGCAGTGTACAATGCCGTACATCGCGTAAAAAATGAGGCAACAAAACTATTGGTTCCAGGCGCCATTTGGGCAGATTATCATGTGGAAGTTGGTAAGCTCATGACTTCGGAATTATTAGGATTAAAGCTTATAGATAAAGCTGATGTGCAAAATGAAGATCCAAAATGGCCTGCCTATAAAAAATACTTTATGCATGGTACATCTCACCATATGGGATTAGATACGCATGATTATGGCGCACTCAAAACACCGATGAAAGCCAACATGGTCTTTACGGTTGAACCTGGCATTTATATTCCAGATGAAAACATGGGAATTCGCTTAGAAGATGATGTGGTCATTCAAGATCAAGGTGTGCCTTTTAATTTGATGCAAAATATTCCCATTGATGCCGAAGAGATTGAGGATTTGATGAACGCGAAATAAAAAAGGGAGCAAACCTTTAAGCCAGTTTACTCCCTACTAATCAACAATCCATCCTTATTATCACTTTACAATTAATGTGTATTGTGGGGTATTATTGAAAGGGCAAAAATACTTGTAGGTTCCTTTTCTTAAAGTCACCGCTTTAGAAGATTCTGTTTTACCGTGTTTTACCATTTGAGACACGTATGCATCTTTGATATGGTTATTAGGATTAGCTCCATCTTTTCCATCTTCAATTAATACTAAACCAACTTCTGGAGCAGCATTATTATTGGAAACTTCAAAAATATAAGTCCCTTCAGAAAGTGTTAGGTTTTTTTGAGTAAACTCACCTTTAGTTTGTTCTAAAGCAATGGTTTTTACCATTTCCTTATTCATCATTTTATCTTGTGCAATAGCTGTGAGCGTAAAAGCCACTAAAAATAATCCTACTATTAAATTTTTCATTGTTTTCATTTTTAAAATTTTATTGTTTTTACTGATTTTTTAGTTCGTTGTAACTGCAAATTTTCCTGCTTCAACACTTGGAAAATCTACTTCTGTTTCTGCTATATGATTTACATAATTTGTTAGCGTATTTGACACTACATTTAATATTATTTCCAATATGTCTCCATCATTATATCCAGCTGCTTTTGCCTTTTGAATAGCCTCTGTAGAAACTTGCCCTCGCTCTCTAGTAACTAATTGTGCAAATTGCAAACCAGCTTGAGTTTTAGCATCTGATGCAATCCCTTGTCTGTTTTGTTCGGTTTCTTCAATCGTTAAACCATTCATTTTTCCAATTGTGGTATGGGCGGACAAGCAGTAGTTACATGCATTTTCTTCAGCTATTGCCAATGCTAATTGCTCTCTAAATTTATTATTGAAATTTCCGCTACCTGTTAATTCTCCCAAACTCATATACGTTTGCAAGGTTGCTGGGGAGTTTCCAAACACTTTAATGAGATTTGGAATAAATCCTAATTTGCTTTGTACAGCATTAAACAATTCTTTTGATTTTCCTGTAGTTATTTCTGGATTTAATGTTTTAATTCTTGTGCTCATAATTTCTATTTTTTTTGTTATTTATTTGTGTTTTTACATTCGCATAATTGTCTTTCTGGATAAATTTTATCGTATTCTTGATATCCCCAGCAATTTGGACATTGGTTGTTTTGTTCTGCTTGCATATTGACTTTGTTTTAATTACAATGCAAATATGCGATAGATACTAAAGTGAAAAAATGGACAAAAGTTCCTAATGATAGGACAGACTAGTTTTTATAGTCTTTTTTGAATTGAAGTGGTGATTTTGTAGTTGCTTTTTTGAAGAATCTTGTGAAATAAGCTGCATCATTAAATCCTAAATCATATCCTATTTGTTTAACCGAATCATTAGAATAAATTAATTGACGTTGTGCTTCTAAAGCAATTCTATTCTTAATATAATGTAATGGTGTAGAAGATCCAATCTTTTGAAAGTGTTTGGTCAATGACTTAGGAGACACTCCCAAACGCTGCGCGTAATCTGTTACAGCATGTAATGTTTTGAAATTCTGCTCTACCAGTAAGCTAAAATCCTTGAAGAGTCTTGTTTGATCATCATTTTTTATACTGTGATGCTCTTTTTTTACACGAACCGCATGAATAATGAATTGTTTTAAATAGGCCTGAAGCATATCATATTGGGCAGTAGCGTTATCACGATTAAATTCTTCCATCAAATTATCTATAATAAATTGAAGTTTTAAAGCGTCGCTCTTACAAGGTTTGACAAATGGTGTTTCATAAATATTATTAAATAGCACACCATTGCATGCCACTTCTTTATCGTGAGTTTGTATACAATAAAAGTCCCTCACAAAAGTCAGTTTATAGGCTACTTTTATTTTTTCAGATTCCACAGAAAATACTTGACCAGGAGATAAAAAAACAAGTACATTATCTTCAAACGTATAACTTTCAAAATCAATATTATAACGGCCTTTGCCTTCTATAATCCAATAAATACTATAAGCATCTATTTGTTCTGGCTTGTTAAACACACACGCTTTTTCAAATTGCACAACGCTTAGTGAAAAGATGTCTTTATAAGTATATTTTGAAAGATTCTGTTCTGCCATTACATTAATTAGATATTCCCTTAGTCGTAAAAGATTTAATATTTAACAAAATAAGTAGATCATAGTGGTACAAAAACGGCCTAATTAAAATCGCTCAATTTAAAAGTAGTTTTTATTTTATCTTAAATGTCTTAGTTTTGATTATGTATATAAGCACATACAATAGTAGTCATATACGAACCCGTTGATAGTCATTATTATAAAAAATAAATCAAATTAAGTCGTTCATCAAATTAAATTAGATATTATAAATTTACAGATGGCAAACCGATATTAAATACTGATTTAATCGAATGAAGTAGTCATCAATTAATTTGAAAAAAGTGACAAATGAACAACCAATGGCTATGCGTAATTGTTTGTTCTTCCCTTTTTCTAAAAATCCTTATGAATTTTCAGTTTAGTGTGGTCTAACAAAGTTAAGTACTAATCAACACAAATACTCATGGTAGAAACCGTTTTAAACTATGAGATAATAATAAATATGAAACTAAAACCTAATAATATAAAACCCTTAATCGTTCTGACTTTGATAATGTTATCTTCTTCATTTTCAACGTCACTTTTCAGCCAAGAAAACATCTTTATTAAAGAATATTTGGAGCGATTAGAAAGTTCAAAAAAATATCTAATTCTTGTAGCGGAATCTATGCCTGAGGATCAATATAATTTCAAAGCAACGCCAGAATCAATGAGTTTTTCTGAACACTTAATGCATATTAGTTGGGCAATGGATTGGCATAGTGAATCACTTATGGGTGGTCGCGAAGCTAGAGATTGGAATACCGACACAGCATTGAAGGTTGACAATAAATCAAAAAAAGAAATGATTCATACAATTGATAGAACATTTGACAATACCGTAGAATTTATCTCAAATTTTGATGGGAACAAACTTGGAGAAAGGCTCGATTATTTTGGGTCCGACAGAACTAAAAGACAAATTTTATTATTACTGACAGATCATATAACCCACCATAGAGGTCAAATGCTCGTTTACATGAGACTAAATGGTATAAAGCCGCCTCGATATGTTTTATATCAATAGCTCAAACGGAATAAAGAAACGCTATGGCATCAGCGTGAATAATTAATGGCTTGGGGACTTTAGGTTTCCTAAATGCTTCTAAAATTTTCTATCTGTGATATGTTTACTAAATTAGAGTCTTAAACGCACAACCAATCATACCCTATACGCAGGCAACATTTAAAACATTCCAAATTTGAATAAAAAAATAGGGTTAAAAGAAGCTATTTCAATTGGCATTGGTGGTATGGTTGGTGGTGGAATTTTTGCGGTACTTGGTTTGGCAGTTGCTTTAGCAAAAGGAGGCACTCCCATTTCTTTTTTAATTGCTGGAATTATCGCATTAATAACATCCTACAGTTATGTTAAATTATCACTTAAATACCCTAATAAAGGTGGCACCGTAAAATTTGTAAATCAAGGTTTTGGAATTGGTGTTTTTAGTGGTGGAATAAATAATTTACTATGGGCAAGTTACATTATAATGCTAGCCTTATATGCTTCAGCATTTGGCTCTTATGCTCCTAATTTATTTCAACTTACACAGGATAAAATTGTAGATTCTCATATTTATGCTTCTGCAATTGTAATCATAGCTACTTCAATTAACTATTATAGTATTTCCGTTGTAAGCAAGATAGAGTCTTATGCTGTAATCATTAAACTAATAATCTTGTTATCCTTTGTTGGGTTTGGTTTATATGGACTAATTGGGAATCCGAATTTAGAACAATTATCACCAGAACAATGGGAATCCCCTTTTAAGCTGCTTGCCGCAGGAATGGTGATTTTCGTTGCCTATGAGGGCTTTGAATTAATTGCTAACGCGGCGCCTGATATTGAAAATCCAGAAAAAAATATACCTCGGGCTTATTATTGGTCAGTAATATTTGTAATCTTTTTATACATCATCATTGCTGCAATTACTGTTGGTTCTCTTGAATTTAGTCAGATTGCGACGGCACAAGATTACGTTTTGGCAGAAGCCGCTAAGCCAATGTTAGGTAAAATTGGATTTACCATAATTACTATTGCTGCATTAATCTCTACCTTTTCTGCCATAAATGCTTCTCTTTATGGGGGTAGTAGGGTCAATTATGAATTAGCTCAAGATGATGAATTGCCAAAAGAATTTACCCGCAAACTTTGGAACCAGCCTGTTGGATTATTAATTACTGCTCTGGCCACAATTGTATTAGTAAACACCTTAAAATTAGAAAGTATTTCTACTACAGGAAGTGTTGGGTTTCTATTAATTTTTGCGGTAGTTAATTTTACCGGATTCAAATTATCAAAAGAAATTAATGGCAAAAAAAGCATTCCTTTATTAGGAACAATATTATGTTTTGTGGCTATGATTGCATTATTAGTTCAACATTTTTCTATTAGTAAATCTGATGTGTTTATTGCACTTGGAATTATTACTTTTTGCTTCGTACTAGAATACCTCTTCAAAAAAACAGAACATAAAAATCTATAAAAACGTCGACCAATAACATCTATAATTAATATGAAAATAATGCGATTATCAATATTGATTACGTTAATCTGTTTAACTAACCTATCCAACGGACAGACTTCATTAAAGGCTATAGACCTCAACTACGGAAATTATAATGTTGGCTACATGCACTACACCATCACCGATAGCACAAGAACTTACCAAATTAAAAATGAGTTTAATAATCAATTTATAAACAGACCAATACCAATCAGTATTTGGTATCCTTCAAAATCGAACGCGAGTAATACTAAGCAATTAACTGTTTTAAACTATTTAGAAATTTTAAAAGAAGAGGAAGAGTGGAAAAACTTACCAAATGGATTTTTATTAGATTGGTTTCATTATTTATGGAATACACCAAAAAATAGAGCACATCTACCCGAAAAAGTTAAGGCATATGGAAATTCTGCTTTTTTAGAAGGAAAATTTCCTGTTATAGTGTATGCCCCAAGTTATCAGGCGACCTCCATAGAAAATTTTGCATTATTTGAATATTTAGCCAGTAATGGTTTTGTAGTAATTTCATGCCCATCAAGGGGAACGGAGACAAGGTTGTTAGAAGGGGGAACTACAAAAGATATGGAAACCCAATCCAGAGATATTGAGTTCTTGCTAAAAGAAATTTATAAATATGAAGAGATAGACTTTAATAAAATTTCCTTAATGGGCTTTAGTTTTGGTGGATTATCAATTGCCATTACTGCTATGAAAAATCATAATATAAATGCACTAGTAAGTTTAGATGGTACAGAAAGATATAATTATGCTGTCCTAGAAAAATCGCCTTATTTTGATTTAGATAAATTTAATGTGCCCTATATACATTTTGCTCAAAAAGATATTCCAGAAGAAGTTTTAGTTAAAGATAAAATTCCTGCTGAGTTGAATTACAATTTTCAATTATATGATGCTTTAACATTTAGTAATGTTAGCAGCTATAAATTTCACCACCTTACCCATTCTTATTTTAGTTCCTTTGGTGTATTATTTGCTCAAAGAGACAAAAGACAAGACAAAAGTGATGCTGAAATCATGGCTTCATATAAACTACTTTCTGAGCATACCTTATTATTTTTAAATGCTACTTTGAAAAATGAAGAAAAGGCAAAGGTATTTATGGAAAATACCCCTAAGGAAAATGGCATTCAGGAACGTCTGATTTCAAAAAAAATGAAAAAGACTGTTTTGAAGGACTTTGATTATAAAGATTTCAATGACTTAGCAATTAATCAGGGTTATCAAGATTTAATTGCATTATATGAAAACACAATAGCAAAACATCCAAAGCTTGAACTTAAAGAAGGCATGCTAAATACCCTAGGGTTGCGCTTGTCTTTTAACCCTTCAAAATTTAATGAAGGTCTCAATGTATTTAAACTGGCGTTGCATATATATCCGCAATCGGCAAATTTGTATGATAGTTTAGCCGAAGCATATCTTTACAAAGAAGATTTTGATAATGCCATTTCCAACTTTAAAAAATCGTTAGCCTTAAATCCTGAAAATCAGAACGCGATTAATAAACTTAAACAATTAAAAGAATAAATGCAGGCGCTAACGCTAGCTTAAAATTGCTTTGGTTTAATTGTTTAAGAAAACCTGAGAAATATCCCACTGTTCGTTATCTTTTATTAACTTCGACCTAGAAGCACTTATTTATCTTGTCCAAAAGATTAAGTGCCTAACACAATAACCTGTCATAATTAATGATACAAAAACTTCAAAATGATAATATAGAAATGGCTAAACAAATACGTTCAGTTTTTCAATTGTCATATCGAGTAGAAGCAAAATTATTAAAAGCTGTTGATTTCCC
>JAGSHF010000157.1 GCA_023954685.1 Flavobacteriaceae bacterium
GGAGAAGAGTTACGTATGAAATATCGCTATTTAGATATTCGTCGTAACCCCGTGAAAGAAAGCTTAATTTTTAGGCATAAAGTAACTCAAGAGGTCCGTAACTATTTGTCTAACCATGATTTTATAGAAGTAGAAACACCATATTTAATAAAATCTACACCTGAAGGCGCTCGTGATTTTGTCGTGCCTTCACGTATGAATGAAGGGCAATTTTACGCCTTACCACAATCACCTCAAACTTTTAAGCAATTACTTATGGTTGGTGGTATGGATAAATATTTTCAGATTGTAAAATGTTTTAGGGATGAAGATTTACGAGCTGATCGACAACCTGAATTCACTCAAATTGACTGCGAGATGGCATTCATTGAGCAAGAAGATATTTTAAATGCTTTTGAAGGATTAACTCGTCATTTACTTAAAGAAATCAAAGGCGTTGAAGTTGAACAATTTCCAAGAATTCTCTATGATGACGCCATGCGTTTATACGGGAATGATAAACCAGACATTCGTTTTGGAATGGAGTTTGGTGAACTCAATGCCGTGGCGCAACACAAAGATTTTGGTGTTTTCAATACTGCTGAACTTGTAATTGGGATTGCAGTTCCAGGAGGCAATAGTTACACAAGAAAAGAAATTGATAAACTTATTAATTGGGTAAAGCGTCCACAAATTGGTGCTTTAGGAATGATCTATTCGCGTTGTAATAATGATGGTTCTTTTAAGTCTTCCGTAGATAAATTTTACGATCAAGAAGACTTAGCTAAATGGGCTGAGGTAACTGGAGCAAAAGCTGGAGATTTAGTTTGTGTACTTTCAGGAGATACCAATAAAGTAAGAGCACAATTAAGTGCGTTACGTATGGAATTGGCAGAGCGTTTAGGCTTGCGAAAGCCTAACGAATTTGCACCACTATGGGTTTTGGATTTTCCTTTACTAGAGTGGGATGAAGATACTGAGCGTTATCACGCTATGCATCATCCGTTTACTTCACCGAAACCAGGACAAATTGAATTATTGAAAACTAATCCAGGGGACGTGAAGGCTAATGCATATGATTTAGTGTTAAATGGAAACGAAATAGGTGGTGGCTCAATACGTATTCACGATAAGGAAACACAAGCATTGATGTTTGATTATTTAGGCTTTTCGCCTGAAGAAGCTAAAGCACAATTTGGATTTTTAATGGACGCCTTTCAGTATGGAGCGCCTCCGCATGGCGGTTTAGCTTTTGGATTGGATAGATTGGTTGCTATTTTAGGTGGACAAGAAACAATAAGAGATTTCATTGCGTTCCCAAAAAATAATTCAGGACGAGATGTCATGATTGATGCTCCTTCTAACATTGACGATGCGCAATTGAAAGAACTAAATTTGAAACTTAATTTATAATCCGTTAATAAAATTAAAATCAAAACCTGTTATGTTTCTAATACCTAACAGGTTTTTTTATTACATTTATTCAAATGCCGACCCGCAACTTTATAAAACGTCTTTTAAAACTTAGATACAAATATGTATCACAAAAGAATTTTGTTTTAATATTAAGTGCTATTGTTGGTCTTTTAGCTGGATTGATTTCTGTTTTATTAAAAAACTTAACTTATGGAATTTCTTGGCTTCTTGAGAAGAGCATCATCTTTTCACAAAACAAAATCTACTTTATATTACCTGTAATCGGGTTGGCTTTGGTCTATGTGTTTGTGAAACGTGTTTCAAAAAAACCATTGGGTCCAGCCATTCCTTCTATTCTATATGCCTTGTCCAAAAAAGACGGCAAATTAGCGTCTAACAAAATGATATTACCATTAATTACCGCCCCATTAACGGTTGGTTTTGGTGGTTCTGTTGGTTTACTGAGTCCTGCAATTTTTTCAGCGTCGGCCGCTAGTTCCAGTATTGGTTCCCTTTTTCACATCAACCGAAAAACAAGAACTTTACTAATTGGTTGTGCCGCTGCAGGTGTTATTGCAACGAGCTTTAAATCCCCCCTAGCGGCCATTATTTTTGCCATTGAAGTATTTAGTCTTGATTTAACTTTTGCCTCACTCTTACCTTTACTTATTGCCTCGCTCACTTCAATTATTACATCCTACTTTTTTGTTGGAGATGAAATTCTGTTTAAATTTCAAGTGACAGACATCTTTCAGGTGAAAGACACTTTGTTTTACATTCTTCTAGGTGTAGGTACTGGAGTAGCTTCTGTCTATTTTTCAAAAATATACTTGGCCATTTTTGCTTTTTTCAACCGGTTTGAGTCCCCTCTAAAAAAACTAGTAATCGGTGGTTTTGCAATTGGGATTATGCTATATTTCATTCCTTCATTATATGGCGAAGGCTTTAGTTTTATTAATGATTTACTTTCTGGAAATCATCTTGCAGCCATTGGAGATACCCCTTTTGATGCCTATACAGATAATATTTGGGTTGTTGTAGCCTTATTGATTGGCATTACGATTTTTAAATCCATCGCGATGACAACTACTTTTGCGGCAGGTGGCACTGGTGGGATTATAATACCAACTCTAGTAATGGGTAGTGCTTTAGGAAACGTGGTAGCAAAAATTATTAATAATTTAGGTTTAGATTTTCACGTTTCCGAATCTAATTTCACTTTACTTGGCATGGCTGGACTTATCGCTGGTGTTTTACACGCCCCTTTAACGGCGATCTTTTTAATAGCGGAAATTACTGGTAGTTATGAGTTGTTTATTCCATTAATGATTACGGTTTCCATGTCGTTCATCCTAACTAAAAACAGTTTAGAACACACCATTTACACCAAAGAATTAGCCGAAAAAGGGGAATTATTAACGCATAACAAAGATGAAAGTGTACTTACGCTAATGAAAATAGATACCGTAATTGAGAGAAATTTCATAACGCTTAATCCAGAAATGTCACTTGGTGATATGCTGCATCTAGGCGTGGCAAAATCTAACAGAAATTTATTTCCTGTTGTTGACGATGATGATCTTTTGGTAGGCGTAATTTTATTGGATCACATAAGGGATGTTATGTTTGATCAAAGTTTATACAAAACGACATCTGTTGAAACGTTTATGAATAATCCCCCGGCAGTTATTCATTATGAAAAAGATTCGATGAGAAAAGTAATGCAAAAATTTCAAGATTCTGGAGCTTGGAATCTGCCCGTATTAAAAAACAAAAAGTATTTTGGTTTCGTGTCTAAATCAAAATTATTAACAGCTTATCGACGTGAATTGATTAATTTTACATCGTAAAACAAATTTATTATACCTTGAAATATTTAATTTGGTTCTTCTTTATAACGTCTATTGGCCTTCTTCTTGCAGGCTACTTTTTAGATGTTGCCTATGGCCAAAAACTTATTGGATTTGGGGTCCTTTTATTATTTTTTGTAGTGTTCCCTTTATTCTCTTATTACAGGTGGAAGGATAAAAAAGTAGCAGATTATATGCTGACAAAAGAAAACATAGAAAAGATGCGTGAAGATCAAAAAGACAAAAAATACTAATTTATGTTTCGTCGCTCAATAAAAAAACGCTTCATTAGAGCTGAAGCTTCTTCCGCTAGAACACCGCCTTGAAGTTTTGTTTTTGGATGTAATTTCGTTCCCATCGCTCCACAACCTCTATTCACATCGGTTGCTCCAAATACAATTCTAGAAATTTGACTCCAATATAAAGCCCCTGCGCACATTTGGCACGGTTCTAAGGTGACATACAAGGTGCAATTATTCAAATACTTTCCTCCTAAAAAATTGGCAGCAGCCGTGATAGCTTGCATTTCGGCATGAGCAGTAACGTCATTTAGCAACTCAACTAAATTATGGGCTCTTGCAATTATCCTATTATCAACAACAATGACGGCTCCTACAGGAGTTTCGCCTTTATCAAATGCAGCCTCGGCCTCTTGCAACGCACGTTTCATAAAATAAGTATCATCAAAAAGGTTTTCCATCGCAGAAAAATTAAAAGCTTGAAAATCAAAAATACAATATCAAATGCTACATTTGTAAACTGATGCACAAAATATTAGAACATATCAATTTCCCTGAGGATTTACGTCAGCTATCAACAGAAGATCTGCCTGTATTAGCTCAGGAACTTCGTGAGTACATCATCAATATTGTAGCCACGAAGGAAGGGCATTTAGGAGCCAGTTTAGGTGTTGTTGAACTTACTATTGCGTTGCATTATGTATTTAATACGCCAAGTGATCAATTGATCTGGGATGTCGGTCATCAAGCATATGGTCATAAGATATTAACCGGACGGAAATCAATCTTTCACACAAACAGACAGCACAATGGGATTAGTGGGTTTCCGAAACGCGCAGAGAGTGCATTTGACTCTTTTGGTGTTGGGCATTCATCAACGTCAATTTCGGCAGCATTAGGTATGGCGATTGCCTCTAAGTTAAAAGGTGATTTTAACAAACATCATATTGCCGTTATTGGTGACGCCTCCATTGCGAGTGGTATGGCCTTTGAAGGACTCAACCACGCCGGCGTTACTGATGCTAATTTGCTAGTCATTTTAAATGACAATGCGATTGGTATTGATCCAAGTGTTGGTGCTTTGAAACAATACCTGACAAATGTTAAATATGAGACACAAAAGCAAGACAATATATTTGAGGCTTTAAACTTTGACTATTCTGGCCCTATTGACGGTCATAACATTTTTGAGGTTGTTTCTGAATTAGAGCGCCTTAAACATGTTAAAGGCCCTAAGTTACTTCATGTTATTACCACAAAAGGAAAAGGCTTAAAACAAGCTGAAGAAAATCAGGTTAAGTATCATGCGCCAGGAAAATTTGATGCTAAAACGGGAGAACTTTATGCACACTCAATCACAGAACTTCCTCCTAAATTTCAAGATGTATTTGGGCATACTATTGTTGAACTTGCTAAAGAAAACAAAAACATCGTAGGAATCACACCAGCCATGCCTACTGGGAGCTCTCTGAAATATATGATGGATGAAATGCCTGATCGGGCTTTTGATGTCGGCATTGCAGAACAACATGCAGTCACACTAGCCGCAGGTATGGCAACACAAGGTTTGGTTCCGTTCTGTAATATATATTCTACTTTCCTTCAACGTGCTTATGACCAAGTTATTCATGATGTAGCTCTTCAAAAATTACCCGTAATTTTTTGTTTAGATCGTGCTGGTTTAGTTGGCGAAGATGGCGCTACACATCATGGTGTTTTTGATTTAGCTTATCTAAGATGCATTCCGAATCTCATTTTATTTGCCCCTCGAAATGAAATTGAACTCCGGAATATTATGTATACGGCACAACTTGGATTAGACCTCCCTATTGCTATAAGGTATCCCCGTGGACGGGGCACCATTTTAAATTGGAAACAACCTTATAAACAACTCTTAATAGGCAAAGGGCTTTGCTTAAAAACAGGAAAAGATCTTGCTGTTTTAAGTATCGGTACAACAGCAATTAATGTATCGGAAGCCATTGCAGACCTTAATGTTTCGCATTACGATATGCGCTTTATTAAACCGCTTGATGCAACTTTACTTCACCATATTTTTAAGACATATATGCACATTATAACCATAGAAAATGGTACTATTAAGGGTGGATTCGGCAGTGCCATCGCTGAGTTTAAAATTGCAAACAACTATTCAAGTACCTTAAACATTTTAGGTATTCCAGATGTATTTATTGAACATGGAAGTATACTCGAATTGGAGGAACAAACTGCGATAAATTCTGAAAGTATTCGAAAAGAAATAGAGACATTATTAACTTAGTCGTCTATCACGTAAGTTCCTGATTCAAATGTTGTTTTATTGGTATTATTCATATCGCTCATTACTAAAAAAACAGCAAAAGCAATAAAGATTAATACAATCGCGGTAAGCAATTTTTTTTTCATTAGTCGACATGTTTTGGGAACATATGTTAAAAATACGTATAGATTCGACTAAATACAACTTTTGTCGATAAACACTCGTATTTGTTAAAAACTTAAACCATTTAACTTTTTATACGAAAGGACAGCACTGCTATCCGAAAGCATTGCCACGTACTGACAGACATTTAATATTCTATCATAAAGCGAAGTTTCAGTTTCAATTGTTAAGTTTAAAGTACTTTTCAATATCAACTTATCGTAATTTGAAGCATTATTATCAAAATTATTATTTACAGCAGTTATATATACATTCAATAATTTTGAAATCACTTCGTAGCCCGAAATTTCTTTGTCCACCACTTCCTTTGATTGGTAAACCTTATCAATACTTATTTTAATGATGTCATTAATTTGAGCCTCATATTTACTCTTGTCTAATAGGGCGGTATGAAAGGATCCATTTAGTATAGCTTCTTCATTATTTACAAATACTGATACAGCTTCATTAATTAAAGTATTTATTGCCAATGCACGTAAATAACTCACTCTGTCTTGAGTAGTAGCAAGCTGATTATATTTCTTAGTATTTATGGTGTCTCTAACTAAATTTATAAGGTATTCAAGTGCATATTCTTCTTGAATTAACCCGAGATTAATACCATCTTCAAAATCAATGATGGTATAACATATATCATCAGCAGCCTCAACCAAAAATGCTAACGGATGTCTTGAAAAGCGAAAGTCATCATCGTTTCCCTTTTGATGTAAGCCCAACTCTTTAGCCACATCTATGAACGCCTCTTTGTCATTTTGAAAAAAGCCATATTTTTTATCAGCAATATGAGTAGTTGGTTTTTTAGGCAAGGAGGCTTTTGGGTATTTGGTAAATGCACCCAAAGTAGCATAACTTAATCGCAGCCCTCCTTCTCTACCTTTTCTACTCTGCGTTACAATTTTAAATCCATTGGCATTCCCTTCAAAATCGCATAAATCTTGATACTCCTTCGCTGTTAGTTGATCCTTAAATTTAGCGCCTTGACCTGTTTTAAAATACTGTCCAATTGCTTTCTCTCCAGAATGACCAAAAGGTGGATTCCCAATATCATGCGCTAAAGCTGCCGCAGCTACAATGGCACCAAAATCGTTCGCTTGATAACCATGAATTTGCTGTAAATGTGGGTGCTTGTTCAATAGGCGTAAACCTACTTGACGCCCTAATGATCGCCCAACTACACTCACTTCCAAGCTGTGTGTTAACCTTGTATGAACAAAATCTGTCTCCGATAGAGGTATCACCTGGGTTTTATCTTGAAGACTCCTAAATTCTGAAGAAAAAATTACCCGATCATAATCTACCTCAAAACCTAGGCGTGTTTCATCTTGCTCTTTTCTAAGTCTTTTATTGGTATCGCCGTAACGCTTTAGTGATAGTAATTGTTCCCAATTCATA
>JAGSHF010000143.1 GCA_023954685.1 Flavobacteriaceae bacterium
ATTTCTAGCCAAGTTGCATTCTGTGAGATTTCTTTATGAAATGGGATTGCCATGGTTGTTCCTATTTCAAAAGTGGATCGATTGGTTCCTAAATTTAATAATTTGTCACTATCATATGAGCCAGAATACCAATATCGGAAATACCCATTTAAGCTAAATTGAGGATCATGTTTTGAAAATTCGATGGCGTTTAACGCAGGTGAACCAATTAATCCATACTCAAAAGCAATAAAACCATCTGAAAACCCACTAGCATTTAATGATTCGCCTGAAGCAAAAGGTTCAATAAAAGCACTTGCCTTAACAGATCCAGGATTTGCCATGGCAAAAATACGCGCAAATTTACCACCTAAGTTGAACGTATGTACAAAGGTAGTTGGGAAAAGATCAACCGTTATATCCGAATTTTTCACATAAATATTACCCGCAGGTAATATGTTTTGATTAAGATGTAAATATTTTGGATTTATAGCCCAAACGCCCTTAGGAGCAAGTAAATGCGCTCGTGGACCATCGCCTTGTGCTAACAAATATCCACCTTTAATTATAGCAAATATCAAAACAAAAAGTAGAGATATAGTATGCTTCATTTCTTCTAATCCAATAATATTAGCCAGATAATTCTTGAATTTATATAAGTTTATTCTGCCTTAACCTCAGCAATCTCGTACATGTTTTGGCCATCTACTTGAATAGGTTGATAGTACGTTTCTCCAAATTGCACATAGGTTTGATCTCCTATTTTTACTTCTTCCCCTCCCTCAGGTAACCCAGGAACTATGGTGCCCGCAGTTGCAGGAACTACGATGTACCCGTCTTTATTTTGTTCGTAAAATGCACCGCCATAATAATAATTATTGGTTTCGTTGACTTTTACTTTTTCAGCCTCTTTGGGAATTTCGGGGACTTGAGCTCCAACGGGAGCCTGAACGGCCACGAAGCCATCTTCGGTTTTCATATAATATGTCCCGTTTTCATAATGATATTCATCTTTAGCATCATCATTATTATCACTGGTGATGCTAACAATAATTGCTGTGGTTGCCAAAGTAGCGACAAAGAATCCCCATGGGTGATAAACGGGCCCCCAATAAAATGGCGTATACGGGTGATAAAAATAGGGTCTATGGCAATAGTAGCGATGCCCACCATAACGATAAGGTGGCCTTGCGTAGCGCACTGAACTTGAGCGAACATACGTATTTCGGCTGTTGTTTACATTAATATTTACGTTGTTGTTGCCAACGCGGGTTTTGTTTCCTACATTATTGCCATTGCCTCTATTATTGGTGTTATTTCCATTTCTGTTTTTTACATTAGATGTCTTATTTCTGGTTGTAGACCGGTTTGGAGTTGTTGATTTATTAGCTGCGCTGGAACGATTCGTAGTTCTATTTGTAGACTTTTTGTGTCCGCCGTTTATTGTACTCTTTGATCTATTTGATGTAGCAGGCGTTCTGTTTGTTGTTGCTCTATTATTAGTGGTGCGATTTGGTGTTCTATTTCTTGTGGTTGTTGATCGATTAGGAGTAGAATGACTTCTTGACATAGATCTTCCACCTCCACGAGAAGCACCATGTCCCATACGTTGTGCGAATAGTTCATTTGGCATAACAAAAGCGAAAAACGCTAAGAAAACACCTATTTTTAATTTTGATATTGGATTATATGCAGACATAATATGAAAATTTAGTATGTATTAGAATTATGATTTTTTTAGAATGCTAATTAATTTGGATTTTGGTGGTGGTAAAAAATTAAAAACTGAATTAGGAATGGTTTTATTCAAATCCCAATTTTTAAAAACCCCTTCATATTGTATATTGTTTTTTTCCTTATTAATAAACAAAAAGCGTTTTGGTAAAACGTACATATCGATAGAGACCCAAATTTGGACATTCATTTTTTTATTTGATGCCATAATGTGGTAGCATTCTTCACCGTCAATTATTTTCTTTCCTAAAAATTCTAAAGAATCAAAGCCTTCAATAATATCATCGGTTAGTGAAGGGTAAAAAAAGTCTGCTCCAGGAAATTCAAATCCGTAAGAAACATGCATTTCATCTATCATCTCCATGATGGTTTCTGGGGCATCTAAGGTGACATAGTTGTTCTCATCCATAGAATAATAGGTCATATGACTGCCATCATAAAAAAATCGATGTGTTCCTTTTTCATTTTTGGTTCTCGTAATTAGCTTATCTGGACCAACCATACTTACCTTTGAATTTGCAAAACTTTTTACAATATTATTTTCTTCATTGAGATGATCTGAAGACGTTACTAATTCAAAAGTACAGGATTCCAATTCTCCAATAACATTGCTCATCTTATCTAAAATGAAAATGGCCGTTGAGTCCATTTTTTTTGTCTCTTGTGAGAAACCACAAAAAGAGAAGAGAAATAATGGAAATATTAATAGTGTTTTTAACATGGTTATAAATTTATTTTTGAATAAATATGAATTTAAATAGAAACTTTAAAGTTAAAGAAAATAATAGAATCAAATCAAAATATTTTATTCTTAAATTATTATTTGTCATATCTTTATGCTTCAAATTTTTAAAAAAAAACAAAAAGTATGAAGCGATTTAAGTTATTATTTTTATTAATATGTTGTGTTTCAGTTTCGGCAATTTTTGCGCAGGATAAACCCAATATTTTAGTGATTTGGGGAGATGATATAGGATGGGATAATATTAGTGCGTATAACCATGGCATGATGGGGTATCAAACGCCTAATATTGATCGTATTGCGAATGAAGGTGCTATGTTTACAGATTGGTATTCACAACAATCTTGTACTGCAGGTAGAGCAGCTTTTATTTTGGGACAACACCCATTTAGAACAGGGCTGTTAACCATTGGTATGCCAGGCGCTGAGCAAGGGATTCAAGACAATCAACCCACAATTGCGGAATTATTAAAAGAACAGGGTTATACTTCTGGACAGTTTGGTAAGAATCACCTAGGTGATCGGGATGAGCATTTGCCAACAAATCATGGTTTTGATGAGTTTTATGGAAATCTATACCACCTAAATGCAGAAGAAGAGCCGGAAACGTATTATTATCCGAAAGACCCAGAATTTCATAAAAAGTTTGGGCCAAGAGGTGTGATTCACTCCTATTCTGATGGAAAAATTGAAGATACGGGGCCATTGACAAGAAAGCGCATGGAAACGGCAGATGATGAATTCACTGGTGCGGCTATTGCATTTATTGAAAAAGCACATGCAGCTGGAAAACCTTTCTTTGTTTGGCTAAGCGCTACAAGAATGCACGTATGGACGCATTTAAAGGAAGATAGTGTAGGCGTAACTGGAATAGGTTTGTATCCTGATGGTATGGTAGAGCATGATAAAGCAATAGGTACAGTTCTCGCTAAATTAGAAGAATTAGGAATTATAGACAATACTATTATCATGTACTCAACAGATAATGGTGCTGAGAAGTTTACTTGGCCTGATGGAGGTACTACACCTTTTAAAGGCGAAAAAGGAACGACCTGGGAAGGTGGTTTTAGAGCACCATGTGCTATTAGATGGCCTGGTGTTATTAAGCCTGGAACAAAAGAGAATGGTATTTTTTCACATGAAGACATGATGCCTACTTTATTAGCGGCAGCTGGAGTTCCGGATGTGAAAGAAAAATTATTGACTGGATATACTGCAAATGGGAAAACATTTAAAGCACATTTGGATGGATATAATATGTTGCCTTATTTAAAAGGTGATGTTACTGAGTCTCCAAGAAATGAAATATTTTATTTTGATGCAGGAGGTAATTTAAATGCTTTGAGATATAAAGATTGGAAATTACATTTTTCTATCATGGAAGGCGCTATTAATACGGCATATAGAAAAACACCATCTTGGCCTATATTAATAAATTTACGTGCCGATCCATTTGAGGTTTCTATGGATTCTGCACTTTATATTAGATGGTTTGCTGATAATATGTGGACTTTTGTCCCCGCACAAGCTTACGTAGCAAAGTTTTTAGCAACTTTTAAAGATTTCCCACCGGTTCGAGGAGGATCATTAGGTGTTGATAAAGTGGTTCAGTCCTTACAGACCAAGCCTCAAAATTAAAATATCTACAAATAATAAAAAATGCCATATTAATACTATGGCATTTTTTTTACTTAATTTTAAAATAAATTAAATAACTTTTATTCACTAGGAAATTATGAATCCAATAGAAGCAATCCAAGCCTTAAAAGAGAAAATGTCTGAATCAATTATTGGACAAAATCAATTAATAGACCGTTTAATTTTAGTTTTATTAGCCGATGGTAATATGCTATTAGAGGGGTTACCTGGTTTGGCAAAAACTAGAGCCATTAAAGTGTTGTCAAAACATTTGGATTGTGATTTAAGTAGAATTCAGTTTACACCAGATTTATTGCCATCTGATATAACAGGAACTGAGATATATCAACCGTCGGAAAAAGAAAAATTTATTTTTCAGAAAGGGCCTATCTTCAGTAATTTAATTCTTGCTGATGAAATTAATAGGGCCCCAGCAAAAGTACAATCTGCTTTACTAGAAGCTATGGAAGAACGACAAGTTACCGTTGCTGGTAGCACCTATAAGATGGAGGATTTGTTTATGGTAATGGCCACACAAAACCCTATAGAACAAGAAGGAACATACCCTTTACCTGAGGCTCAAATGGATCGTTTTATTATGCATGTGGTTATCGATTACCCTGATGATAATTCAGAATTAGAAATATTAAGGTTAAATAAACGAGAGCAGAGTGTTCAGTCTAATAAGGCTGAGGATTTTACTATATCACAGCAACATATTTTTGATGCTAGGAAAGAAATTGGAGCAGTAAAAGTAACGGAGGAAATTGAAAAGTATATGGTTAGTTTAATAGCCGCAACTCGTTTTCCAGATCGTTACAATCAAGAATTACGAGATTTAATTGATTTTGGGTCGAGTCCAAGAGGAACGATTGCATTAGATAGATGTAGTCGTGTTAATGCATGGATGTCAGGAAAAGATTTTGTTTCGCCAGATAATATTCATAATGTAATCAAGGATGTCCTTCGTCATCGTATTGCACTAAGTTACAGAGCTCGAGCAGAGGGTGTTAATGTAAATCAAGTTATAGATAAAATAATAGAGCAAGTCGCAGTAGTTGCCTGATACTAAAAAAAAAGGTGTAAGCATCTTGCTATGAAAAAACAACCTGAAAATAAAAATATTTTTTTAACTCTTGAGCATTTATTGCAATTTGAGTGGTTAAATTCTGTGCTTAATTTTAAGATAGGCGTACAAAAATCTAACAGTGTTTTGTCAGGACGATTTACATCGCGACTTCGTGGTAGAGGTCTTGATTTTGAAGAGGCACGACCCTATGTTATTGGTGACGATATTAGAAATATAGATTGGAATGTAACCGCCAAAACAGGCCAAACTCATACTAAAGTTTTTACTGAAGAAAAGGAGAAGCCTGCATTCATATTTGTAGATCAATCTGCTACTATGGGATTTGGATCTACTCATAAAACCAAATCAGTTGTTGCCGGTGAACTTGCCGCAATCTCAGCTTTTAAAATCTTAAAAGGCGGTGATCGGGTTGGAGGCATGGTTTTTAAGGGTGAAGATTATGATTTAGTGACCCCAAAGCGAGATCGAAGAAATATGCTCAATTTTTTGAAAAAAATTATTGATGCCAATAATATCATTTATGATTATAAAGCATTTGATTTTTCCGAAGCTTTAAAAAACATAACAGGTAAACTTCGCAATATTATTACTCATGATTATATGGTAATTATAATTAGCGATTTTTATAGATACAATTCAGAAACCATAAAATATTTGAGTGAGATGTCTGAACATAATGATGTTGTCTTAATCAAAGTTTTTGATCCCGTTGAAGTGCAATTACCAAATGAGAAAATAACTTTGAGTAATATATCACATCAAATTCAAATGAATGGTAAACAAAAGAAAACGCGTGAGGATTTTACGGCTGATTTTGAGTCTAATTATGACCAGTTCAAATCGGAAATAGAAAAATATAATATCACGCTTTTTAAAATAAATACAGTAGACAAATTAGAAGAACAATTAATTCAATTATTTACAAGATTTAACCCAAGATAGTTTTTGAAATTTTTAATCAAACATATGACGCTATTACAAGATTCACAATCCAGTGAATTAGAATTGGGTGCTATTTTAGAACCGGAACCAATTTCGTTTTCATTTAATACAATTGGATGGAAAATACTTTTAGTGTTGTTAATTTTTTTAATCATATATGTTGGGTATCGCATTTTTGTTACATATAGAAACAACAAATACAAGCGTAGTGCAGTTGCAGAAATTGAAGCATTGGTAAAAAATAATGAACAGCCTTTAAATAGTTTCATAACTAGAGTACTAATTGTTTTAAAGCAAACCGCGTTACAATCTTATACTAGAGTTGAGGTAGCATCATTACAAGGGGATGAGTGGCTGTCCTTTTTAGATGAAAAAGTACCGGGCTCAAATTTCATAGCATATAAAAGTGCGATTACAGATGCAATTTATAGTAAAACATTACTTACTAAAGCATATTTTAATAAGGAGGAGTTTTCTCAATTAACCATAAAATGGATTAAAAAGCATGCCTGAAAATTTTCAAATAGCATATCCATGGGTTCTTGTGTTACTGCTTTTGCCTATACTTATTTATTGGCTGTTGCCTCCTATAAAGAATAGAAGTAGTGCCTTAAAATTTCCTTATTTTAAGAGCGCTTCAAAAGTCACAAATCAAAAACCAAAAAAAGCATCGTTTGTAAAGACTAGAAATTGGATAAGCTGGATAGTCATGTATGCCATTTGGATATTATTGGTTGCGGCTTTATCTTCTCCTCAATTGGTAGGGAAACCAGAAAAGAAAATTAAAACTGCGCGTAATTTTCTAATTGTGGCCGACTTGAGTTTTAGTATGGCGAATAATGATTGGATGATAGATGGAGAAAAAGTTACGAGATGGACAGCTGTTAAAGATATTATGCACGATTTTATTGCTAAGCGACAAAGCGATAGAATGGGGCTCGTATTTTTTGGTAGTAATGCCTACGTACAGGCACCATTTACATCAGATTTGAAAACAATACAAACCATGCTCGAAGAAGCCGACGTTGGTATGGCGGGACAAATGACTAATATTGGAAAAGCCATTGTAAAAGGCATGGATTTATTTCAAAGAGATACCATTCAGAGTAAAGTGATGTTATTATTAACCGATGGTGTGGACAGTGGCACAGAAATATTACCATTAGATGCTGCAAGTTTGGCAAAGAAAGATTCGACTGTTATTTATACAGTTGGAATTGGTGATCCTGGAAATAGAGGATCGGATTTGGATGAGCGCACTTTAAAGGAAATTGCAGATATGACAAATGGTAAATATTTTAGAGCTAAAGATGTAGAAGCTCTCGAAAATATTTATACCGAATTAGATACGTTGGAGCCATTAGAATATGAAGAAGAGCGCTTTGTGCCTATAACATTATTGTATTACATTCCTTTGGGTATTGCATTGGCACTCGCAGGAATGGTAGTTTTAATTAATAATTTGATTCTCCTTTTTAAACGATTTAGGCCTAGCTCATGATTGAGAGTGTAAAACATATAGATTGGGAGAAATTCCATTTTTTAAGACCAGATTATTTGTGGTTGGCAATACCTATTTTCATTATTTTAATTATGGGTGTAATTGCGTATTCTGAAAATAATTCTTGGAAAAAACATATAGGCAAACACTTAAGACCCTATGTAATTCAAAAAGGGACCGCCTGGAAATCACGACTTATTCATATGTCATTGTTTTTAATGTTTGGATTGGCATTTGTTGGGTTTTTAGGCCCTACTTGGGAAGAGGTTAAAGAGCCAACTAAAAAACTTGAGTCACAATTGATAATTGCATTGGATTTATCTCAAAGCATGTTAACTACTGATGTATCTCCAAATAGATTAGATCGTGC
>JAGSHF010000168.1 GCA_023954685.1 Flavobacteriaceae bacterium
ATCTGCCTCTGTTTTCCCATATGGAGAAGCACTTAACAATATTTTACATAAAATTGGGTTTATAAATGCGGAAGCTTTACCACAAACGTTTGGTGTCGCTACAATTTATAAAGCAACTAAATCTTAATCTGTGCAAAGACTAATTGTTATATTAACCATAGTGCTATTAGCCCAAACCGCTAACGCGCAACTTTTTAGTAAAGAAAAAATCAAAAACAATGAAAATTTTGATAAAGCAAAATTTTCATGGGGCTACTATTTAGGTTTCAATAGTTATGATTTTAATTTTGATTATTATGACGACTTAGATGATATTCTCGTTGATAAAAACGTTGGGTTTAGTGTTGGACTTATTGGAAACATGAGAATTAATGAGTATTTAGATCTACGCATGGAGCCTGGACTTTTTATAACAAAACGTGATTTAGTTTATAATGAAAGTCATTTTATTAATGACCCAGACTTTACACCATCAGATTTAATCAGAGAAGTTCAATCTACTTACATTCATTTTCCGTTGTTGTTAAAAGTATCCGCAAAACGTTTTAACAATATCAAACCATTTTTAGTTGGTGGTTTTTCTGCAGCTTTAAACCTATCAAGTAACCAAGATAACCCAGATGATAATAGTGCAGGACAATTTAGAACAAAAAAAGGGGTCTTCTTTTACGAAGTTGGATTTGGAATTGATATGTATTTATTCTGGTTTAAATTCACGCCAGCAATCCGGGGTATTTTTGCCATAAACGATGAATTGGTTAGAGATGTGGATCCTAACAGTCCATGGACTGGAAATGTTGCAAGTATGAAAACACGTGGTGTACTCATTAGCTTTACTTTTCAGTAAGATTTCTTCTAAATTCGCTCAATAAAACTGCTGCAGCATTAGCAACATTTAAACTTTCGGTTGCCTGTAACGCGCCAAATCTAGGTATAGAAATACGTTGATCTATATACAGTTCTAAGGATTCATCAATACCATTTGCTTCGTTACCAAGAACCAAAATTCCGGAGTTAGGTAATTTATGTTTATAAACGTTATCACCATCCATAAAAGCACCTAATACAGGTGTGTTTTGAGCAGGCAACCAATCCTTTAAATTCACGTAATTTACATTAACGCGAGCTATGGATCCCATTGTGGCCTGCACGACTTTAGGGTTATAACAATCTACGGTTTCCAAATTACAAATCAGGTTTGAAACGCCATACCAATCACACAATCTAATTATGGTTCCTAAATTACCAGGATCTCTTAAATTATCCAATGCAATAGTAAGTTCAGAAATAGCGTTTAATTCATGTTTTGGAATATGAAAAACTGCGAGAACTTCATTAGGCGATTTTAAACAACTTATTTTTTTGAGATCGTTTGGAGTGATTTTTGTAACTAGTTTATCTGACAGACCAAAATCGGTATTAATACTATATAGTTGCTGCAGTTCAAAGCTTGAATTTATGAGTTCATTAACGGTTTTAAAACCTTCAGCAATAAACAACTGATGCTCAAATCGATATTTTTTTTGTTTTAAGCTATTAACTAATTTTATTTGATTTTTACTTAACATTAAAATTTGATTTTTCTTGAATTATATAGTGTTTATAACTTGCCATTTAAAGCCATTTATTTAAATATTATTTTCAATGGAAATAGTGTATTTTTGAATCTAAATTGACATGAACCAATTAACCCATAGACGTTTTTAGTTGAAACAATTTATAGCAAAAATATCATTAATTCTTTTAATAGTAAGTTTCATTAGCTCGTGTAATGTAGTAAAAAGAGTTGGCGACAATGAACATATGCTTACTCAGAATAAAATTTTAGTCAATGGGCAAAACAATAAAGACAACAAAGTCAGTACCATGGTCAACCAAAATACAAACAGTCGTGTTTTTGGTTTTCCTCTACGTGTCCACATATACAACTTAGCACGAGACAATAGGGATTCTCTCTTTGAAGCCTGGATGGATAAAAATCCTAAAAGGCGATTACGATATGACCGTGCACTTTCAAAAAAACAAGTGAGTAACCTAAAATCTTCCGCATTAGGTTTTAATAACTGGTTAAGAAAAACTGGAGAAGCTCCTGTAATTATTGACTCTACAAGTTCAAATGAGATAAAATCTAATTTAATGGATTATTATTTTGCTAATGGATGGTTCAATAGAGAAATTGATTATAGCATGGATCTGCTCGAGAACAAGCGTGGTAATGTGACCTATAATATCACAACCAAAGCGCCCTATATTTTAGACTCTATTACAACTAGAATTGAATCTCCTGTTATTGACACGTTATATCAAAAAACATTGAATGAATCATTCTTATTGAATGGTGAACAATTTAAACAGGATAATTATGAAGCAGAACGTGAAAGACTGACATCGACCTTCAAAAATTCTGGTGTCTACTATTTTCAACAAGATTATATTTCATTTGAAAATGATACCATAGACACCAATCATAAGGTTAATACTGAAGTTCAAATTAAAAACCGAATTATTAGAAATGAAGATTCTGTGGCTCATGTACCTTTTAAAGTATACAAAATTAAGGAGGTGAACATCATTACTGATAATGCCTTAGGCGGGGCTGGAAAAAAATATCAAGATTCTATTCTTTTTAGAAACTACAAAATCTATAGCTATGGCAAAATGAGGTATCGTCCAAATCCTTTGACCGATGCCATTTTTATTCAAAAAGATAGTGTTTATAAAGACATTGATAGAACCAGAACATATAGATATTTAAATGAATTACGGACTTTCAAATACCCAAATATAGAGTATGTAGAAAATACAAATGACACTACGCTTACAACAAACATATACCTTAATCCAAGAAAAAAATACGGTTTAGGATTTAACTTCGATGTGTCTCAAAGTAACATACAGCGATTTGGTTTTGCATTTAGTACCTCATTATCTATAAGAAACATTTTTAAAGGTTCCGAAACATTAGAAATTTCAGGAATTGGCTCCGTAGGTTCATCTAAAGATGGCGGCAACGCTGATGATCGTTTTTTTGACATCAGAGAATTTGGTGCGGATGTTAGGCTTATTATCCCCAGATTCTTTACACCCTTTAAAACTGGAAAAATAATTCCAAAATACATGTCGCCAAGCACGCGGTTAAGTCTTGGTTTTACGGGCCAAACTAATATTGGTTTAGATAAACAAACATTAAACGGCATTGTCAATTATAGATGGCGACCCTCCAATACCTTATTTCATCAATTTGATTTATTTAACATTCAGTATGTCAACAACTTAAACCCAGAAAATTACTTTAATGTTTATACAAATTCATTTCAAAGCCTTAATGATATCGCCGTCAATGATTATCCAACACCTCCTATTTTCTTAGGTACGGATGCTAATGGAAACCAATTTCTAAGACAACCATTGGCAGATCCATTTATGGCTTTGGTATTATCTGATGAGGTTTACGAAATGACAAACCCTGATGATTATCGAACCGTTAGTAATATTAGTGAACGTAAAGATAGACTAACAACAAATAATTTAATTCTTGCATCAAACTTTAGTTTAGAAATTGACAGTAGACAAGACTTATTTGATGAAACATTCTTCATTTTTAGAGCCAAATTTGAATTTGCTGGAAATTTACTATCGGCCTTCGCTAAACCTTTAAATCTTAATCAAAATGAACTCGGCCAGTATGAACTTTTTGGTGTTCCTTATTCACAATACATCAAAACTGAACTAGATTATGTTAAGCATTGGGACTTGGGGAATCAAAATGTTTTTGCGATGCGCACCTATTTTGGTATCGCAATCCCTTATGGCAATGCCTCAAGCATACCATTTACAAAAAGTTTTTTTGCCGGGGGCGCCAATGATAACCGTGCTTGGACAGCTTATAACTTAGGACCAGGAAGTACTGATAGTAAAAGTGAATTTAATGAAGCGAATTTAAAAATTGCATACAGCATGGAATATCGCTATAACTTGTTTGGAAAGTTACATGGCGCGCTGTTTGTAGATGTTGGAAATATATGGAATGTACTTGATGATGTTACTGATCCTAGAGCCACATTTACTGGCTTTGAATCCTTAAAAGATATTGCAATTGGTTCAGGGTTTGGTTTGCGTTACAATTTTGGTTTTTTTGTGCTTAGAGGTGATATCGGTTTTAAAACTTATGACCCATCATATGGCGATCGCAACCGTTGGTTTAATGATTACAATTTTAAAAGAGCCGTTTATAATATTGGTATAAATTATCCTTTTTAAAACGCATTGCTGATACCGATAACGTTTTCGTCCTTGAAAATTGTTTTCAAGTCTTTATTCTACTTAAACTTGAGTAAAAATTATTACTTTTGTTTTACAATTTTCATTACAAAACAACAATCAAATGACTCACAATATTAAGGCAGGTGTTGCCACAGGAAGCGAAGTACAAGATATTTTTAAATTGGCCAAAGCCAAAGGGTTTGCATTGCCAGCTGTAAATGTTGTGGGCTCAAACAGTATCAATGGAGTTTTAGAAACAGCAAGAGATTTGAATGCCCCAGTAATTATTCAATTTTCTAATGGTGGTGGATGCTTCAATGCAGGCAAAGGGTTATCAAATGAGAATCAAAAAGCTGCTATCGCAGGTTCTATCGCAGGCGCAAAACACGTACACCTCATGGCTGAAGCCTACGGTGTTCCGGTAATCTTACACACCGACCATTGCGCAAAAAAATTACTACCATGGATTGATGGTTTACTAGATGCAAGTGAAGATTTTTTTGCACAAACAGGAAAACCACTTTACAGTTCACATATGATTGATTTAAGTGAAGAACCACTTGAAGAAAACATAGAAACGTGTAAGAAATACTTAACTCGAATGAGTAAAATGGGCATGACCTTAGAAATTGAATTAGGGATTACTGGCGGTGAAGAAGATGGAGTTGATAATACTGATGTGGATGATTCAAAATTATATACACAACCTGAAGAAGTTGCTTATGCCTTTGAAGAGTTAAGTAAAGTAAGTGATCAATTCACGATTGCAGCTGCTTTTGGCAATGTACATGGTGTCTACAAACCTGGAAATGTAAAGCTAACACCTAAAATTCTTAAAAATTCTCAGGAATATATATCGACAAAATACGGC
Source organism: Flavobacteriaceae bacterium (assembly GCA_023954685.1). Lineage (GTDB taxonomy): Bacteria > Bacteroidota > Bacteroidia > Flavobacteriales > Flavobacteriaceae > JAGSHF01. The sequence goes on from JAGSHF010000168.1 coordinate 5,135, forward strand.
GTAGGTCACAATCATATTGATTTTGTTTTTCACGGCGGATCAGGTTCAACAGTTGAAGAAATAAGAGAAGCCATAGGTTATGGTGTCATAAAAATGAATATTGATACAGATATGCAATATGCTTTCATGACTGGCATACGTGATTATATGGGAGAAAAAGTTGATTACTTAAAAACGCAGATTGGCAACCCAGATGGCGATGATGTGCCAAATAAAAAATACTACGATCCAAGAAAATGGTTACGTGAAGGCGAAAACACATTTGTTACACGACTTAAAAAGGCTTTTGAGGATTTAAATAATGTGAACACATTATAAATTTCCGTAATTTCGCATTCTAATAAAACTAATTAAAATAACCTTATGGCTTGGTTTAAAAGAAAAGACAAAGGAATAAACACCCCTACAGAATCAAAAAAAGACACACCTAGAGGTCTTTGGTACAAATCTCCAACTGGAAAAGTAATAGATACTGAAGAATTAGAAAAGAATTATTACGTGAGTCCTGAAGATGGTTATCATGTAAGAATAGGTAGTAATGAATATTTTGATATCCTTTTTGATGAAGGCAAATTCAAAGAGTTCGACATTAAGTTAACATCAAAAGATCCTTTAAAATTTGAGGATACAAAAAAATACCCAGATCGCTTAAAAGCTGCTCAGGAAAAAACAAAGCTAATCGATGCTGTTAGAACTGGTGTCGGAAAATCTAAAGGTAAGGACCTTGTTATTGCTTGTATGGATTTTAGTTTTATTGGAGGGTCAATGGGTAGTGTTGTAGGTGAGAAAATTGCTCGTGCTGCAGATTACGCTCTGAAAAAAAAGCTGCCTTTTATGATAATTTCTAAATCTGGTGGTGCACGTATGATGGAGGCTGCATTATCATTAATGCAATTGGCTAAAACATCAGCTAAACTAGCCCAGTTAGCAGATGCCAATATCCCTTACATTTCTTTATGTACAGATCCAACAACAGGAGGTACTACAGCATCATTTGCAATGCTAGGTGACATTAACATTAGTGAACCTGGAGCTTTAATTGGGTTTGCAGGACCCCGTGTAGTGAGGGATACCACAGGAAAAGAATTGCCTGAAGGATTTCAAACGGCTGAATTTGTTCAAGAACACGGGTTTTTAGATTTTATCACACATCGAAAGGATTTAAAGAACAAAGTTAATCTCTATATAGATTTAATTTTAAATCAACCTTTAAGAGCCTAAGCACCCCATTCTTAAAATTTTAGATATTGAGTTTGATCAGATAAACAATCTGACGCTGGTTTTCATCAAAACTGATGATCATTTTTTAAAACCAAATTAGGGAATGTTGTTGTTGATGACAATTAATTACAACAATTACCGAATATACAAGATGATAGTATGCCAGTACAGAAGTTATTAACAAACGTATTATTAATAATCAGGAAGTATTCTACAATCTAATTTGTACAGATATTTTTGTCTTTAACATCTTTAATTTATATTACACTTTATAAGTATTAAAAATACTTCAAGTGATAATGCAGTATTAAGTGATTATTGATAATGTATTTTAGCCCTATAATATCATATACAAATGAATGTATTAAAAACATTATCAAAATTAAAAAACAAAGCTTCTTTTAATAGAGGCCTTTCGTTTTCTGCAGATATCCTTTTCTTTGATTGGCTCGGCATCCCTATTACAAATCTAATTGCCAAAATAAAATTCATTACCCCAAATTCGGTAACCATTGTATCTGGAATATTAGGAATATTGGCAGCGTATTATTTTTTCTTAAATGAAATATTAATAGGAACACTTTATATTTATTTTTCTTTCCTATTAGACTGCGTGGATGGTAATTTGGCAAGAAAAACCAAACGGACCTCAAAGATTGGGGCAAAACTCGATAATA
>JAGSHF010000023.1 GCA_023954685.1 Flavobacteriaceae bacterium
CTGTTCTGCACTTTGTTTTAAGGAATTTATAAATGACTTCCCAATCGTTGCATTCTAAGGCAATATATTCATCTAAAGCATCCCGTTTTACTGTGATTTCATTAGTTCCTAAATTGGTGTCATCATTAATATAAATACCTTTAGATCCTAAGTTTTTAGCTAATTCTACATCTGTTAAACGATCGCCAATCACGAATGAGTTTTCTAAATTATAGTCTTCAGAAAAATACTTGGTCAATAATCCCGTATTTGGTTTTCTCGTTGGCGCGTTGTCTTTGGCAAATGTTCTATCAATAAATTGTGCTGCAAACTCAACGCCTTCATTCTTGAAAGTTTGCATAACAAAATGATGCACTGGCCAAAAGGTGTTTTCGGGATATACGGCAGTCCCCAAGCCATCTTGATTCGTAATCATTACAATTTCAAAGTCTAACTCCCTTGCAATTTTACCTAAATATTGAAATACTTTAGGATAGAACTCTAACTTATCAAATCCATCAATTTGTTCATCTGATGGTTCTTTAATCAGCGTACCATCTCTATCAATAAATAAAACTCTTTTCATTATTCTAAAGTTTTTAATGTCGTTACTAATTTTTTATTCTCAATAAATGTCCCTATTGTAACCCTTAAACAATTATGACATAAAGTTTGTTTGGATCTGTTTCTAACCACAATACCGCTTTTAATTAATTGATTATAACGCTTGCTGGCATCATCAACTCTAAAAAGTAGAAAATTTGAGTCTGATGGAAAAATGTGTTCAACAAAATCTATGGTTAATAAGTCTTTAATCAATTGAAGTTTATCTGATACAATAGTCTTAATTTCTGTTTGTATCTCTTCTAATTGAGATAACCTATCAATTGCTTTTTCCTGTGTCAACGCATTGATATTATATGGAGGCTTTATTTTTTCTAAAATTGAAATTATATCTTGTGAAGCATAACATATACCTAATCTAATCCCAGCCATTCCATAGGCTTTTGAAAGTGTTTGAGTTATAATTAAACCCGGGAATTCTTCTAATCTCAATAACCAACTATCTTGCTCGGCAAAATCAATGTATGCTTCATCAATTATAACTATTCCTTTAAACTCAATTAGTAATTTTTCTACGTCTTCAATTCCAAAACTATTGCCACTAGGGTTATTGGGTGAACATAAAAACAAGATTTTAGAATTTTGATTACGCGCACTTAAAATCCCATCCACATCAGGTTGGAAATCAGTATTCAAATTAACTTTAATGACATCAACGGCATTCACATTGGCTAATACCTCATACATACCGTATGTAGGAGGAAGTGTGATTATATTGTCAATACCAGGGTTACAAAATGCTCTTAGTATTAGATCAAGAACTTCATCACTGCCGTTTCCTAGCAAGATATTATCTGGTGACACATTTTTATGAGATGCTAAAACAGCTTTTAAACGTTGTTGATTTGGATCGGGATATCTATTAACACCATTGCCATAAGGGTTTTCATTGGCGTCTAAAAACACAGTGCTATTGATGCTACTTTTAAATTCATTTCTAGCCGATGAATACGCCTTTAAATTTTTAATGTTATCTCTAACTAAATCTTGTATTTTCATAATTGCAAATCCTTTAATCTAATTGTAACCGCATTTTTATGAGCATCTAGTCCTTCAGCTTCGGCCATTAATTCAATGGTATTTCCAATGTTTACTAACCCTTCTTTTGATATTTTCTGAAAGGTCATACTTTTGGTAAAACTAGCTAAGTTAACTCCAGAGTACGCCTTTGCAAAGCCATTTGTAGGCAATGTGTGATTGGTTCCAGAGGCGTAATCACCTGCGCTTTCTGGGGTGTAATTTCCTATAAAAACAGATCCCGCATTTCTTATTCCATCGATAAAGAACGCTTCTTGTTTTGAGCAAATAATAAAATGCTCAGGAGCATACGCATTAATTAAGTCTAATGCCGTACTTATGTTTTCAACGTAAATAAGTTTTGAATTACTTATCGCTAGTTGAGCGATAGATTTACGACTCAATTGCTCTATTTGAATTTCAATTTCTAACTCTACATTGGTTATTAGTGCCTTTGATGTAGAAACCAAAATCACCTGACTATCGGTTCCATGCTCAGCTTGGCTTAATAAATCTGAAGCCACATAAGATGCTTTGGCAGAATCATCTGCATAAACTAATAATTCACTTGGGCCCGCTGGCATATCGATGGCAACGCCATATTTAGTTGCCATTTGTTTTGCAACCGTTACAAACTGATTTCCCGGCCCGAAGATTTTATATACTTTAGGAATCACTGCTGTACCAAACGTTAATCCTGCGATGGCCTGAATACCCCCAACTTTTATAATTTTTGTACATCCACATAACTGTGCTGCATAAAGAATTTCATCAGCTATTTTCCCTTCTTTATTGGGTGGTGAACACAATACTATATCGTTACATCCAGCTAATTGTGCAGGAATAGCCAACATTAAAACCGTAGAAAATAAAGGTGCAGTGCCTCCAGGTATGTATAACCCTATTTTTTCTATCGGTCGATTTTCTTGCCAACAAAAAACGCCTGTTTCCGTTTCTACTTCTACTTTTTTCGTGATTTGAGCTTGGTGAAACTTTTTAATATTACGCTTTGCGATGAGCATGGCTTCTTTCAATTCATCTGATACGGAAGCAGAGGCTTGTTGAATTTCAATTTCTGTCACTAAGCTACTTTCCATGTGGACACCGTCAAAAAGTCTAGTGTATTTTGACACTGCAAAATCATCGTTTTTTTGAACGTCTGTAAAAATTTGTTTTACCGTGGTTTCAATATCATCATAAGATTGAGTTGGTCGCTTTAATAATGAAGACCACATTTCCTTTTTTGGATTATCTATTTTCTGCATAACTATATAACCATTTTTTCGATTGGACAAACTAAAATACCTTGAGCACCATTTAATTTTAATTCATCAATTATTTCCCAGAATTGATTTTTGCTAATCACGGTATGCACTGAACTCCAGCCTTTTTCTGCAAGTGGTAAAACTGTTGGACTCTTCATGCCGGGTAACATACCTAATATGGTCTCAAGTTTATCATTTGGTGCATTTAAGAGAATATATTTTGAATTTCGGCCCTTTAACACCGATTGAATTCTGAACTGTATTTTGTCCAATATTAGCTTTGTTTCAATTGATATTTTTGGAGAAACGGCTAAAACTGCTTCAGATTTTAGAATAACATCTTCCTCCTTTAAATTATTTTTAAAGAGGGTACTGCCACTTGAAACAATATCTACAATGGCATCTGCCAAACCAATATTTGGTGCAATTTCTACAGATCCATTTATGATATGTAACTCGGCATTAGTTTTATTACTTTTTAAAAACTGATTGACCGTGTTTGGGTAAGACGTCGCTATTTTTTTACCTTCCAAATCCTTGATGTCATTATAGCGCATCGTTTTTGGAACGGCAATGCTAACACGACATTTTGAAAACCCCAACTTCTCAATAATAGCAATATCATTGCCTTTTTCAATTAAGACGTTTTGTCCAATTATTGCGGCATCAACAACGCCATCCTTAAGGTATTGTGGGATATCTCCATTTCTTAAATACAAAACTTCTAGTGGGAAATTATTGGCGGAAGCTTTTAATTGGTCCTTTCCATTATCAATGGAAATCCCAATGTCTTTTAGAAGTTTCATTGAATCTTCATTCAACCTTCCTGATTTTTGAACTGCAATTTTTAATTTACTCATTGTGTTTAATTTTATTTGAGTAAATCTGCGAGGTAAGATTTCTGAAATTTCAGAAACGAAAAAACCGCTTGATTTACTCAAACGGTTTTAAAAATATATTAGATTTTATTCAATACATCTTCAGCTCGCTTGAGTGCAAGTATGAAAATGATGATGATGTAATTGAATAAAATTCATTTGTTTTATTGTCTTAACAAATATTCAGAATAAATAATTAGAATTCCTAATAAATCTTTGTTATTTTTTTTATTACGATTAATTATCTCCCAAAATTATTGGCAATCCATCTTTTCCTGAACCAATAACAATGACCTTACTATTAGGAGATTCAGAAAGTTTTATAGTTGCCTCTATGCCTTTATCCTGCAAGATTTTGTCTGTAAGTGAAGCACTTAATATGCGGTTGGCATCAGCCTTCCCTTGTGCTTCAATAATTACTTTCTCAGCTTCTTTTCTTGCACTTTCAAGTCTAAACTCATATTCTAAAGATTCTTGTTCTTGTTTTAATTTACGTTCAATAGCTTCCTTAATTGTTGGAGGTAAAGTTACATCCCTTACTAACACCTCATTTAATTGCACATATTGTTTTTCAAGTATTTTCTTAGTTTCTTCAAAAATTTCAACTTGAATGGCATCACGTTTAGTTGAATACAAATCGTCTGGTGTATAACGTCCAATAACACTTCTTGCTGCACTACGAATGGCAGGTTGAATAACACGTTGCAAATAACCTTGTCCAAGAGACTGGTGCAAATTGCCCAATTCATTATACACAGGTTCATACCACGCCGAAGCATCTATTTGAATTTCTAATCCGTTTGAAGACAACACTTTCATTTTTTCAAAAAGTTCTTGTTGACGTACTTCGTAAACAAAAACTTTGTTCCATGGTGCAACAATATGAAACCCCTCGCCCATTGGTGGCTCATCAACTACAACACCATCTCCAAAGGTTTTAAAAAGTACGCCTGCTTCTCCAGATTCAATTGTTACTGCAGATTTTGATATTAATATGATTGCTACAACTGCCGCAAAAACTATAGGTAGTGCTATTTTAGGTAATTTTTCCATGATTTATTTTAGTTTTTATTTGTAAATTTTAATATTTGTAAAGATATTTCTAAATTGTGAGACCAACAAGGAACAGAAACTAATCTTCGGCGGTTTCTGGCCATGTGCCTTCTTCTTTTAAAAACGCAATGGCATTAGCTCGCATACGATCAATATCTCTCGCTACACGCGACCTAAGGTCTTTATATTCTTCAGTATCTCGAATGAAATCATAAACATAATAGTCTAACGTACCTTCCATTACATTTTTTGAGTTGCGATTAAAACATAAAAGAAACCCGCTAATGAATGGATTGTAATTTATAAACAAAACAAGAATTAAATTAATCCGTTATATTTTCGTACAAACCATTCTAAAGCAAGACTAAGTGCGATAAGGGCTAATAAGAATTTAATATCTATCAAAGGCACAACATTTTTACTGCTTTTTTGTACGATTACAAAACGAGAATCACTTAATAAATCTGGAATAAGTGCATCGGTATAATTGATAAAATAACTGGAACCATTGCTTTGTGCTCCCACAAATTGAAGTTTATCTACATCAGCATTTAAAAATTGCTGTTCTATATTATAATCTAAGATTTTAAGTTGTCCAAAACGCACCACCTCTCCACCATTAGCCGAAACTGTAAAATCATATGTACCTGCCTTAAACCCGCTTAAATCTAATTCATAATTAAATTGCTTTAAAACAAAGGGCAAGATGGTTTCTTCAAGAGATTCAACATCTTTCAAGGTCATACTTAACCTTGCCTGATCATCAAATTCATAATTTTTATTGAAAAATTGAGCATCAATTTTAACATCACCATTCCCACTATAAAAGGATTCATAATTAACGTTCAAACGGTTCCGTTTTTTATTTGAGGCCAAGTATTGTACTAATTTTCCAATAAAATTGTCAAACTGCTGAAAGCTTTGCTCATTTAAATAACTTTGAGCACGCCACTTCCATATGCCTTCTCCAAATAAGGCGGCTGTTCTACGGTTATTGTCTTCAAATGTAACCAATAACGGTTCATCTAAAATTGTATTGTTTATACGTTTATAAAGCAAGGATGCCACAGGTTGATTAAATGATAAACTTCCAAAATCGCCTTGTAATGGCGAAAAAGACCCAAAATTTAAGTCATCAACAATAAAAGTACTATAGTTCGTATTTAACTCTGGTAAATAATACTCATTTTGTTGGGTGTAATCGATCTCAAAATCATTCTGGATCCCATTCAAAAATGGCCAATGTGTTTCTGTACCCGTAATAATTAAGGCATTAATCCCACTCAATGTTAAAGTTTCAAAAACAGATCTAAAATTAGGGCTAGGCTGATACAATATTGCCAATTGAAAATCCTCGTATTGAGTCAAATATTCATTTGGCGATACGATTTCAACGCTACGCTGCTCGTTACTTTCAATTGATTTTTTAATGGCCCCCAAATCCGGATGAACCATATCACTAACTATAGCAACACTTGTTTTTTGATCAATAACCTCAACAGCAAACGGCTTGGCGTTATTAATTATATTTTTTTCATTATCTAATGGCAATATCCTGGCATTATAAGCCGTAACTCCAACTCTACTTGCTGGCAATGTAATATTAACAGTATGGGCTTTTGTTGTGTTTGAAAAATTCAGTGTTTCACGGAATACGACACTATTTCCAGAAGAAATCACTAATTGAGAAGTAACGGCATTATTACCATTATAAACAACAATAACTTCCACCGGGAATTTATTCTTTAAATACGCATATTTATTAACGTTAAGCTGTTGAATTTTTAAATCGGAATACGTTATGGTATCACCAAGAATTACTGAAAACACCGGTTGCTTTGTTATTTTAGTATTATACTGATAGTCATTTCCATAGGTTTGATTACCATCAGAAATTAAAACAATTGGTGTTTTTTGATCTTTATAGATTTGATTTAAATCACTAAAGACTTTAGAAATATTAGTTTGTGACTCTGCAAAAGATAATGAATCATTTGTGTTTAAATTGCCTCCAAAACTGTAATAATTGACATCAAAAAAATCATTTAAGGCCTGATCATTCTTAATAGAACTTACCAAGTCATCAACATTCTGCTCTTGACTTAAATGTTTGATAGATTCTGAATTATCTATAGCTACAACAAGTTTAGGCTTTTCGTTATAAATAGTCGTTTGCTCAAATTTTGGATTAATAAGTAGTAATAACACAGCAAAAAGTGTAATAAATCTAAAACAAGCTAAAACGATATTTAACTTTCTTTTGTTAGATTTATATATATACTGAAACAGCGCTAATAAAAGCGCCGTTATTCCAGCTAATATGATAAATATAAGCGTTTGAGAACTCATTTAATATTTTAGTATTTTGTAGGCGTCTTAAAATAGGTGTTAACTATTACGTTAACATACCACCATCAACATTTAATGTTTGCCCCGTAATATAAGCGCTCAAATCACTTGCCAAAAACACGCAAACATTAGCAATATCTTCAGGCGTACCACCGCGTTTTAATGGAATTGCTGCCCGCCAACCTTTTACAGTCTCTTCATCTAATTTTGCCGTCATTTCTGTTTCTATAAAACCTGGAGCAATCACGTTACTTCTAATATTTCTAGATCCTAACTCAAGAGCCACAGATTTAGAGAAACCAATAATTCCCGCCTTTGATGCAGCATAATTAGTTTGACCGGCATTTCCCTTAACGCCAACGACAGAACTCATATTGATAATAGATCCTTTTCGTTGCTTAAGCATTGTACGTTGTACAGCTTTAGTCATGTTAAAAACAGACTTTAAATTGACCTCAATGACTTTGTCAAAATCCCCTTCACTCATGCGCATTAGCAAATTATCTTTTGTGATTCCGGCATTATTAATCAATACATCAATACTTCCAAATTCAGCATGAACAGCATCAGCTAACTTTTGTGCTTCATCAAAATTGGCAGCATTACTTTGATACCCAATAGCCTTTACGCCAAGCGCATTTAATTCTATCTCTAATGCATTTGCGGCTTCTACTGATGAGCTATAAGTAAAAGCCACATTTGCCCCATGCTCGGCAAAAACTTTTGCTATTCCTTTTCCAATACCTCTACTTGCTCCAGTGATGATTGCTGTTTTTCCTTCTAATAATTTCATTTCTGTAATAGTAATAATAGTTGTACTTCAAATATAGCAATTACAAGTTGCATGAAATAAAAAAACCTCACAAAATCTTGTGAGGCTTTTAACAAATATTTTTTTTAAATGCATTGTTTTATCCTAAAACTTCAGCAACTTTTTTACCAATTTCAGCAGGAGAATCTACCACGTGAATGCCACATTCGCTCATAATACGTTTTTTAGCTTGCGCCGTATCATCACTTCCTCCTACAATTGCACCTGCATGTCCCATAGTACGGCCAGCAGGAGCAGTTTCACCAGCAATAAAACCTACTACAGGTTTTTTACTACCACTTTCTTTATACCATTGTGCTGCATCACCTTCTAATTGTCCACCAATTTCCCCTATCATAACAACGCATTCAGTTTCTACGTCATTAATAAGCATTTCAACAGCCTCTTTAGTCGTTGTTCCAATTATTGGATCACCTCCAATACCAATTGCCGTTGTAATTCCCAATCCTTGTTTCACTACTTGATCCGCAGCTTCATAGGTTAAAGTTCCCGATTTAGAAACGATACCTACTGTACCTTTCTTAAAAACAAAACCTGGCATAATACCAACTTTAGCTTCACCTGGAGTTATTACTCCTGGACAGTTAGGGCCTACTAATCTACAATCTTTTCCTTTTATGTAATCTGACGCCTTAATCATATCGGCAACAGGAATTCCTTCAGTAATAGTAATGATAACTTTGATTCCAGCATCAGCGGCTTCCATAATAGCATCCGCAGCAAAAGCAGGTGGTACAAAGATAATAGTTGTATCTGCACCAACTTCATTTACAGCGTCTTCAACGGTGTTAAAAACAGGTCTATCTAAATGTGTCTGCCCACCTTTTCCTGGTGTTACACCACCAACAACGTTGGTTCCATACTCAATCATTTGACTAGCGTGAAATGTTCCTTCACTACCTGTAAATCCTTGTACAATAATTCTTGAATCCTTATTTACTAAAACGCTCATTTAATTATTTTTTATATGTTTTTCAAAACGTTGCAAAAGTAACCTATTGCGCTCTATTTCTAAAGTGTTTTTTTAGATTTTTATTTCTGAAAAAGATGTTGATTCAAGTGTAACTTTATCAGCGGGTTGAGTCATTTCCCAAACTCTATAAAACTGATCATCCTTAAATTGGATAATAGAACTATAATGTGCAAGCGGGATCTCGTTATCCGGAGCTTCAATAGTACAGGCATAAAGCGTGTATCTTACTGTTATAAAATCATCTTCTTGAAGCATATGACTTACCTGAAAACGCATTCTATCATAAGAAACCGTTACCCCTTTGAAGAATTCATAAATGGCATTAAAATCTCTTTCACTAAACCCTTTGCTACTGTTCCAATAGGCAATACAATCTTTGTGATAAAAACGCTTTATGACCTCGAGGTCATTGGCTACATCAGATTCAAAAAAGGTGTTTAATAGTGCTTTAGCTGTCATTATATTTTATTTAGTTTCTCAATGAGCTCAGGTATTTTTCTGATTGCTGCAATTTCTTTATATTTTGATCTAAAATCGTCCGCTGGAATACCAAAGTAGCTCTTCCCTCCTGCAAGTGATTTACTTACGCCCGATTTGGCTGAAATTACTGCTTTTTCTCCTATGGTAACGCCACTAGTAATACCAACTTGCCCCCATATGGTAACTTCATCTTCAATTATTGTACAGCCTGCAATACCAACTTGAGAAGCAATAAGACATTTTTTTCCTATTACAGAATCGTGACCAATTTGCACTTGGTTATCTATTTTTGCACCTTCTTTAATTGTTGTATCTCCAGTAACACCTCTATCAATGGTGCACCCTGCACCAATATCAACATTGTTTTCTATTACAACTCGTCCACCAGATAATAATTGATCAAATCCTTCAGGTCTCTTTTTATAATAAAATGCACTCGCACCCAATACCGTCCCAGCATGAATGATTACATTATCACCAATTACAGCATTATCATAAATACTAACATTAGCATGTATGGTACAGCCTTTGCCAATAACTACATTGTTTCCAATAAAAACATTGGGTTGTATCACAGTATTCTCTCCTATTTTAGCCGAATCTGAAATGGGTAATTTTGATGCCTCAAAGGGCTTAAAAAACTGTGTTAATTTATTAAAATCACGAAAAGGGTCATCTGAAATTAGCAATGACTTACCTTCTGGGCATTCTACTTCTTTATTGATAAGTACAATTGTTGCAGCAGAACCTAGTGCTTTATCATAATATTTTGGATGATCAACGAATACGATATCTCCAGGTGTTACTACATGAATTTCATTCATTCCATGAACCGGAAAGTTATCGTCACCTATATAGTTACAACCAATAATAGTCGCTATTTGTTTTAAAGTATATTCCTGTGGAAACTTCATAATTACACTTTAACACGCTCTTTATAAGTACCTTTCTCTGTTTCTACCTTAATTTTGTCACCTTCGTTTATAAATAAGGGTACCATTACTATCGCTCCTGTTTCCATTGTAGCTGGCTTTGTAGCATTGGTAGCTGTATTTCCTTTTATACCTGGTTCAGTGGAAGTCACTTCAAGTACTACACTTGCTGGCATATCTACAGAAAGCGGCATGCTATCTTCTGAATTAATTAATATCGTAACAACTTCTCCTTCTTTTAAAAGACCCGGATTATCAATTGTATTAACACTTATCATAATTTGATTATAGTCCTCGACGTTCATAAAATGGAACATATCACCTTCTGGGTACAAATACTGAAATTTATGAGTTTCAACACGAACATCTTCAATTTTATGTCCTGCCGAAAACGTGTTATCTAAAACTTTACCAGTGGTGACACTTTTCATTTTAGTTCTAACAAACGCAGGTCCTTTTCCAGGCTTCACATGTAAAAATTCAATAATTTTATAAATGTCGTGATTGTATTTAATACATAATCCGTTTCTAATATCTGATGTACTTGCCATAATAATGCCCAGAAAAGTGGGTGACTTTTAATAATTAATAATTAATTTGACTTGAAATAGCCTCGCATGATTCCACGGTGTGAATTTTTAATGAATTGTAAAATTTCATCACGTTCTGGCGTAGCTTCCATTTCGGCTTCAATTATTTCTGAAGCCTGTGTGTTATTGTAGTTCTTTTGATATAATAATCTATATATATTTTGAACTTCTCTTATTTTGTCTGAACTAAAGCCTCTTCGTCTTAGTCCTACAGAGTTTATACCAACATAAGACAAAGGTTCACGTGCCGCTTTTACAAAAGGTGGCACATCTTTTCTTACTAAAGAACCACCAGTTACAAAAGCGTGATTTCCAACCGAACAAAACTGATGTACTGCCGTCATACCAGCTAACACCACGTAATCTCCAATATTAATATGTCCTGCCAAAGTGGTATTGTTAGAGAATATACAATTCTTACCAACAATACAATCATGTGCAATATGGCAATAAGCCATAATTAAACAATTATCACCAATAACAGTCTTCATTTTATCCGCAGTCCCTCTATTGATAGTAACACATTCTCTTATGGTTACATTGTTCCCAATTTCAACAGTGGTGTCCTCATCGTTGTATTTTAAATCTTGAGGAATTGCAGAAATAACGGCTCCAGGAAATATACTACAGTTTTTACCGATACGTGCGCCTTCCATGATTGTAACATTTGACCCAATCCAAGTTCCTTCTCCTATTACAACATTATTATGAATTGTAGTAAAAGGTTCAATTACCACGTTTTTAGCAATTTTGGCTCCTGGATGTACGTAAGCTAAAGGTTGATTCATTTGATTTTATATTTTAATGCATTTACTTTTTAAAAGATTACGTCATCTAAAAAAAGGGTTAATGTATACTTTTATTGTTATTTTACTTTTGCTATTTGCGCCATGATTTCCGCTTCAGAAACTAACTTCCCATTAGCATAAGCACGACCTTGCATTTGACAAATTCCTCTCCTAATTGGAGACATTAAATCCAATTTAAATATTAACGTATCTCCAGGTACAACTTGATGCTTATATCGCACATTATCAATCTTTAAAAGATAAGTTAAATAATTTTCCGGATCAGGCACTGTACTCAAAACCAATATCCCTCCAGTTTGAGCCATAGCTTCTATTTGTAAAACACCGGGCATCACCGGTGCTCCGGGGAAATGACCTACAAAAAAGGGCTCATTCATAGTCACATTTTTAACACCCACTACATGTGTTTTTGACAACTCCATAATTTTGTCAACTAATAAAAAAGGAGGCCTATGCGGCAACATCTCCATTATTTCATTAATATTTTTAACGGGCTTAGCATGCAAATCTACAATAGGCACGTAATTGCGTTTTTCCTGCTTTATTATTTTTTGAAGCTTCTTAGCAAATAAGGTGTTCACAAAATGTCCAGGCTTATTAGCTATGACCTTTCCTCTAATTCTAGTTCCAATTAAAGCCAAATCACCAATCACATCAAGTAATTTGTGCCTAGCAGCTTCATTTGGGTGATGTAAAGTTAAATTATCTAAAATGCCATTGGGCTTAATAGCTATATTATCTTTTTTGAAAGCATCTTTAAGACGTTCCATAGTTTCTGGTGAAAGTTCTTTATCAACATACACAATTGCATTGTTGAGATCTCCCCCCTTAATTAATCCATGCTCTAGAAGCATCTCAATTTCATGCAAAAAACTAAAAGTTCTTGAATCTGCAATTTCACTTTTAAATTCAGAAAGGTGAGATAATGTAGCATTTTGGGTTCCCAATACTTTAGTGCCAAAATCTACCATTGTAGTTACTTGATACTCATCTGCAGGAATGATCGTTATTTCACTACCAGATTCTTCATCAACGTAAGAGATTACTTCTTTAACAACATATTCCTCTCTTTGTGCTTCTAATTCAACAACTTTAGCCTCTTCAATGGCTTCAACAAAATATTTAGCAGATCCATCCATAATTGGTGGCTCTGATGCATCTAATTCAATGATAACATTATCAACTTGCATTCCAACAAGAGCAGCCAAAACATGTTCACAGGTTTGAATGGTAACACCATTTTTTTCCATGCAAGTACCTCGTTGTGTATTTGTAACATAACTTGCATTAGCTTCAATAATTGGAGATCCTTCAAGATCTATTCTTTTAAAAGTATAACCATTATTAGGTTCTGCAGGCTTAAATGTTAATGTTACATCTTTACCCGTATGAAGTCCCACACCAATAAGAGAAACTTCTTTTGCTATTGTAGTTTGCTTAAACTTGGTACTAATCATTATTATTTACTTTTTTTTCTAAATTATCTAATTGCTTCACAATTTTTGTTAAGTTTTTAAAATGCACGTAGGATTTTACATAATTCCCATAATCTATTGCAGGTGATCCATATAATTTTTCTCCATCCTTCACTCTATGTCCAATACCTGTTTGTGCTTGAACCTTAACATGATTACCAATAGTAAGATGCCCAGCAATACCTACCTGACCTCCAATCATACAGAATTTTCCAATTTTTGTAGAACCTGCTATACCTGTTTGAGCAGCTATAACAGTATTTTCATCAATTTCAACATTATGTGCTATTTGAATTTGATTATCAAGTTTTACACCTTTTCGAATTATTGTAGCCCCAAGAGTTGCTCTATCAATTGTAGTTGCTGATCCAATATCTACATTATCTTCAATAATAACATTTCCTGTTTGTGGTACTTTTTGGAATTCTCCTTTTTCGTTTGGTGTAAAACCAAAACCATCTGCTCCTATAACTGCACCACTATTAATAATACAATTTTTACCTATCTGTGTTTCAGAATATAATTTTACCCCAGAAAAAATTGTAGTATTATCTCCAATTACAACATTATCACCGATATAAGCATGAGGATAAATTTTTACGTTATCACCTAATTCTACATTATTTCCTAAATAAGAAAATGCTCCTAAATACACATCACTACCATATACCGCGGTATCTGATTTAAAGCTTGGTTGTTCTATACCACTCTTATTATTCTTTACTTGGTTATAATATTCAAGTAATTTTGAAAAGGCCTTATAGGCATCTTCAACTTTGATAAGCGTTGTTGAGATATCTATATCTGGTTCAAAATCATGATTTACAATTGCAATTGAGGACTTTGTAGTGTATATATACGGTGTATATTTAGGGTTTGCTAAAAAAGTTAACGACCCTGCCGTACCTTCTTCGATTTTTGCAAGTTTAGATACTTCTACATCTGGATTGCCAACGACGTCACCTTCAAGAATCCCTGCTATTTGTTGTGCTGTAAATTTCACACGATTAGTTTTTTTTAATTCATTAAAATAAAAAAGATAAATAATCCTACCTTTCAATTACTCGCAAAAGTATAAAAAATGTACTAAAGTTTTTCCTTTGGATAACATATATAATACTTTGTCACTGGTTTAGATAAGACTTTAAGATTTAAATGGTCGGAAGCCTTTATGATATCTACAATTTTACCTGTTTTAAATAGGATATTAATATTTTGTCGTTTACGCTGATAAGCCTGATTTGTAATGGTCCCTCCAAAAACAAAATATTGAGCCTCTACTTTTGTAATATTGTATTTCTCCTCTAGCATTAAGAGATGGCTTTCATATGCTGATGCTTTTATTTCATTTTTCTTAATTTTAATCTTAAGCAAGGACCTGTCAATAATCATTTGACATAGGTTACTTAGTACAAAATCTTTATGATATTGCCATTCTTTCATTGCCGAAATAATATCATAATCGTCAAGTTGTGCAAAGGTATTCAGCACCTCGTTAGAAAACGTTTCCTTATTAATTTTAGTCTTTAAAAAGAAAGATAGTGCGCTACTGGCTTGTAATTCTTCACCCAGATGAGTAAGTTCTTTTGCACGAAGTAAAACTCTAATTAATAATTGCTCAGCAACCAAACTTGTTTTATGTAAGTAGACCTGCCAATACATTAAACGTCTTGCACTCAGGAATTTCTCTACTGAATAAATTCCCTTTTCTTCAACCACCAATTGATCATCAACAACATTTAGCATGGTAATTAAACGCTCACTATTAACATTACCTTCAGCAACACCAGTATAAAAACTATCTCGTTTTAAATAGTCCGCTCGATCCATGTCTAATTGACTGGAAATAAGCTGATGCATAAAATTTCTATGATATTCGCCTTTGAAAATGGTTAAGGCTAAGGTTAAATTTCCGTTAAATTCTAAATTTAAAACCTCCATAAATCGCAAAGAAATCTCTTCATGAGTTACGCCATTTACAATACTATGCTCCATGGCATGACTAAATGGACCATGACCAATATCGTGCAATAGAATGGCGATTAACAAGGCTTCTTCTTCTTGTTTATTGATGTCAACACCTTTAAAACGGAGTATTCCAATGGCTTTTTGCATTAAATGCATGCAACCCAACGCATGATGAAATCGTGTATGATGTGCGCCTGGATAAACCAAATAGGACAACCCCATTTGGGTGATACGTCTTAATCTTTGGAAATACTTATGTTCAATCAAATCAAAAATTAACGAGCTTGGAATTGTAATAAAACCGTAAATTGGGTCGTTAAATATTTTTAGTTTGTTCTTTGTGTTCAAACGCAATGCTTTTAGTGTCTCAAAATCAGGGAAAAACTGAATTATAACATATAAATTAATAATAAGTAAAAGTAGTAAAATCTATGTGACTTTGCTGCTTTTGTATTAACATACCAAACATATGAATCAAATAAACATACTTTGGGTCGATGATGAAATTGATCTCCTTAAGCCACACATCTTATTTTTAGAAAAGAAAAACTACATCGTTACCACTTGCCAAAGTGGTACTGAAGCTCTTGAGGTTATTGATGATAAAAATTATGATATCGTTTTTCTAGATGAGAATATGCCAGGATTAACTGGTCTTGAAACTTTATCTGAGATAAAAGAGAAGAAAGCCAACCTTCCTGTTGTTATGATTACCAAAAGTGAAGAAGAATACATCATGGAAGAAGCTATTGGCAGTAAAATTGCAGATTACCTCATTAAACCAGTAAATCCAAATCAAATATTACTTAGCCTCAAAAAGAATTTGGATCATAGTCGATTGATATCTCAAAAAACAACTTCTAGTTATCAACAGGAATTTAGAAAGATTGCAATGGATCTTTCCATGGTAAATAGTTATGAGGAATGGGTGGAATTGTATCAAAAATTGATTTATTGGGAAATTGAACTTGAAGATATTGAAGACCCAGCCATGTTTGAAATTTTAGAATCTCAAAAAAACGAAGCAAATCTTCAGTTTGGAAAGTTTATTGATAAAAATTATGAAGATTGGTTTGTTCCTAAAGCTGACGCTCCTCTACTCTCTCACAATATATTTAAGGAGAAGGTTGTGTCTCATATCTCTAAAGACCAACCCACATTATTTGTTGTAATTGATAATTTAAGGTATGACCAATGGAAAGCCTTTGAGCCCATAATAAGTAATTACTTTAAAGTTGAAGAAGAAGATAGTTATTACAGCATTCTCCCTACAGCGACACAATATGCAAGAAATGCTATTTTCTCCGGATTAACACCAGTAGACATGGAGCGACTACATCCTAATTTATGGAAAAATGATACAGATGAAGGGGGTAAAAACATGCATGAGGGCGAGTTTTTAACTGCCCAATTAAAACGATTGGGAATGAGTCATGTTAAACATGAATATATTAAGATTACGAATGTAAAAGCCGGAAAGAAATTAGTTGATAATTTCAAATCAAAAAAGGATAATGATCTTACTGTTGTGGTTTATAATTTTGTGGATATGCTTTCCCATTCTAAAACAGAAATGGAAGTTATCAAGGAACTTGCTTCAAATGATAAAGCGTACCGCTCCTTAACTAAAAGTTGGTTTAAAAACTCTCCCTTATTAGAAATTATTCAGCAAGCACAGTACTTAGGGTTTAAATTAATTCTTACTACAGATCACGGTACAATTAATGTAAAACACCCATCGAAAGTGGTTGGAGATCGCGATACCAGTTTGAATTTAAGATATAAAACAGGGCGCAGTCTTACCTATGACAAGAAAGACGTTTTAGCCGTCTCAGATCCTAAACGAATTCAATTACCCTCCATAACTATGAGTAGTTCGTTCATATTTGCAAAAGGCGATTTATTCTTTGCTTACCCCAACAATTATAACCATTATGTTAGTTATTATAGAAACACTTACCAACATGGCGGCGTTTCTTTAGAAGAAGTCATAATACCCTTTATAACTCTAAATCCTAGATAAAAACATCTACAAATTGCAAATAAATCCGTTGAAATACATTTTTATATGATTTTTTTTGTATGTTTGTTTTAATAACCCCCTCAATCTATGACAAGTTTTGAAATAAAATTTGACATGAACACTATTGATGAAGCCGCCAAATCACTTCTTCAACAAGTGTCAAGTAAAACAATTTTGTTTTATGGAGATATGGGCGTTGGTAAAACCACATTTATTAGTGCATTAGTAAAGGCATTAGGTGGAAAAACCAAAGCCACTAGCCCAACATTCTCTATTGTAAATGAATACTTAACCGAAAATGATATCGTATATCATTTTGATTTTTATAGAATAAATGATATTAGTGAAGCTTTTGATATTGGAATTGAAGATTATTTATGCTCTGGGCATTGGAATTTTATTGAATGGCCTGAAAAAATTGATGCTATTTTGCCAGACTCCCGAGCGTTATTACAACTAAGTTGTGATGAAAATGGTCTTAGAAGTTTAAAATTGAATTAATAATTCGGTTTTTAACAAAATTTTAACATTTTAAAAATGAACGTTTAACCAAAACAGACATCAATATATTACGGAAAAACCGTAACGCGTATCGCCTATGAATAAAGGGTTTTAACATTTCTTTAACATTATTTAAGTAGTACTCATACTACATTTGTTACAGTAATTAATTAAATCCCTTGAAATTATGAAAACTAAAAAGTTTTTTATCGCAATCGCAATCTTTGGTGGTGTATTGTTTACGGCACAAGCTGCTGAGTTAATCAATTTAGATGATCAAACAACAACAAAAATTGACAAAAGAAAAGTCAAAATTCCTGGTCAAGGCCAAAGGTAGTAAGAAGGAGTTGATTATTGGTAGCATAATTGCTACGGTTATTGCCATAACTCCTTACCTATTTACATTATGGGAAAGTGTTCCAAGTACAAAAACCTGGAACACTTTTTTTGGTTCATATACTAGTAATTACTATGAAGATGTTCAAGTTCTTTCTTGGACTTTAATGAATAAATTCATCCCTTTACTGTTATTAATTATATGGTTTTGGACCTGTAGACAATGGTGGTATCATGCAATTTTAGTTCCTATAGCAATGTATCTCTACCAAATAATTGAAGTTTTCAACGACGACTTAATATTTACGGAGACGAATCAAATATTATATTTATTACCAGTGATGGCTATTATCATTCCTTCAATCTATCTTTTGAGAGCAAAGATGTTTGATAAGATTAATTCTGCTGACAAATCTTTAGAGGAGCTTGAGGAAGAATTTATGATCAAACCTAAATCCTTTTGGGGACGATTATCTGATTACTTTTAGACTTAGTTAAATTTCATTTTACTATAATATTTATATTTTATTCGTAATTTGTGTGTTCAATATAACTTTATATGGATACACCACTTTCACCTTTTTCAAAAGCGCAATTATTACCACAAGAAGAGACTTTAGAAATTCTTAAAAACAAAGGTGAATTATTTATTGGAATTCCAAAAGAAACCTCCTTTCAAGAAAGACGTGTTTGCCTCACTCCCGATGCTGTTTCAGCACTAGTTAGTAATGGGCATCGTGTGCTAATAGAATCTGATGCTGGCGTTGGAGCCAGTTTTAATAACAAAGATTATAGTGAAGCTGGTGCTGAAATTTCTAAAGATCGTGCAAAGGTATTCTCCTGCCCTATCATATTGAAAGTTGAACCACCTTCCTTAGAAGAAATTAAACTTATAAATCCTCAAGCGCTACTCATATCTGCTTTACAAATAAAAACTCAGTATAAGGATTATTTTAAAGCACTAGCTGAAAAACGAATTACAGCTTTAGCATTTGAATTTATTCGTGATGAAGATGGTGCATATCCAGCGGTTAGACAACTTAGTGAAATTGCAGGTACAGCGTCTGTACTTATTGCTTCTGAAATACTTTCAAATGCAAAAGATGGTAGTGGTTTAATGTTTGGTAATATTAGCGGAGTTCCGCCTATTGAAGTTGTTATTCTAGGTGCAGGTACTGTTGGAGAATTTGCAGCTAGATCATCCATTGGTCTCGGTGCTAACGTTAAAGTTTTTGATAATTCGATTACTAAGCTTCGAAATTTACAATCAAATTTAGGCAGAACCATATATACCTCGACCATGCAGCCAAAAAACCTTTTAAAAGCATTAAAACGGTGTGATGTTGCTATAGGGTGTGTAAGAGGAAAAAATAGAGCCCCCGTTTTAGTAAGTGAGTCCATGGTTGAGAACATGAAAAATGGAGCTGTAGCCATCGATGTTAGTATTGATATGGGCGGTTGTTTTGAAACCAGTGAAGTCACTACCCATAACCATCCAACTTTTGAAAAACATGGTGTAATTCACTATTGTGTTCCTAATATTCCAGCACGTTTTTCAAAAACCGCATCGGTTTCAATCAGCAATATTTTTACACCATATTTACTTAAAATTGCTGAAGATGGTGGTATAGAAAATTCCATACGTTTTGATAGTGGTTTAAAAAATGGGTTGTATTTTTACCACGGAATTTTAACTAATAAATCTGTAGCAAATTGGTTTGACCTAGATTACAGCGACCCCAATCTTCTAATCTTTTAATAATTACATGAAATTTATACATCGACTTGGTTACTATATGGGAGGCTTCTCAATAGGCCTTATCCTATTAGCCTTTTTTTTAAGCGGCAAAAAAACGTCTTGTGATTATGGCCCTGACGCGCGAGTTCTCAAGAATATAAGAACAAAAACACTTGTTTTTAATGAACAATCGGAAGTTATTAAAACTAACAATGCAATGGATTCAACACTAATTGCATTTATCTTGAAACGTGGTGATGTTAATTTTTCTGAAAGTAATACCGATTTAATTTCTTGCAAAATTTATGTTGTTGAAAAAGAAATTGAAGACATCAACTACAAATTAACGATTGAGAACTGTGAAAAAACAGCTACTGTCCAAGAGATAAAAGTGGAATAAATTTAAACTGAATAAGTGTGTATATGATTTTTTTAAAATAAAATTATTTATGACAAACCATATATGTTGATCATATTGTCCAGAAATAAAAACACACCTAAAAGTTGAGGTGTATTTTTATTTTTTTTATATAATTGTTATTGTTTTTTATTCCAATAACACCTTTTTAGTTTTGTTTCTACCATTTTGTCTTAATGTTATTACATATACACCAGAACTGATATTTTCTAAGCTAATATGCTTAACAAATTCTTGACCATTGTTAGCATCTAAAGTTTCAAAATAAATGCGTTTCCCGAGTATATCGTGAAGAAATAGTTGTGTTTCATCTGTTAGTCCTGCAATTTTTACGTTTAAATCATTTGTAGCTCTTTGATTAAAATAAACCTCAAACATAAAAGGATCTGTCGTAAATTCGGTTACTTCTTCAATATCACAATTCTGAACAAAAACAGTAACTTGATCTGCATGTGAATCTAATTCATTCGATACGATCACTGAATAGGTGGTGTCTTCGTCAGGGTTAACGGTAATACTTTTTGTGGTTTGTCCTGTATTCCATACAAACACGTCTCCTCCTGTTGCAGAAGCGGTTAATGTTATCGTTTCACCAAAACAAATGGTCTCATCAATCCCTGCATCGGCTATAACATAATCTAAAACATCAACGGTAATAGATTCTTGGTCTGAACAGTCATTATTATATCCTGTTACCGAATATGTAGTCGTTTCAAAAGGAGCAATCGCAATATTTGGTTGCGTTGCGCCGTTATTCCAAAGGTATTCATTAGCACCCGTTGCTGATAAGGTTACATAATCTCCATTTAATATCATGGCCTTATTAGAAGTCACATTAACTTCAGGTCTTTGGTTTACAATTACAGTAACTTCATCAGAATCAGAACTTGTCCCATTACTAACTACAACAGTATAATTTGTTGTTGAAGTCGGTTCTACCTGAATACTTTGAGTTGATTGACCAGTACTCCATAAATAAGAAGTTCCTCCCGAAGCAGTTAATGTTGTTTCATCACCCTGACATAAGTTTTGATTCTCACCAGCATCAGCAATGACGTTTGTTGAATCTTCTACGGTGACTGTCACATCAGCTGTTGCTTCACAACCATTACTGTATACGATTACATCATATGTTTTTGATTCTGATGGACTTACACTAATACTTTTAGATGTAGCTCCAGTACTCCATAAATAAGTATCACCTCCTGAGGCCGTAAGTATTGTACTCTCACCCTGAGTAATTGTTACATCATTTCCAGCATTGGCGTTAGGTAACGGGTTTACATTAACAGTAACATCATCAGTGTCCGTAGTAATACCATCTGAAACGCTCACACTGTATGTTAAATTTGCATTTGGGCTTACAGTAATACTCGCTGTTGTAGCACCTGTACTCCATAAATAAGTATCACCTCCTGAGGCCGTTAATTGTGCTTCACTACCAATGCAAATGGTTTGATCAGCTCCTGCGTCAGCTGTAACATTTTCATAGGCTTCTACAGTCACCGTCACTTCATCTGAAGCTTCACAATCATTTATATACGCAGTAACTGAATATGTCGCAGTAGCATTAGGGATTACTGTAATACTTTGAGTAGTTTCACCTGTACTCCATAAATAAGTATCACCGCCTGATGCCGTTAACGTTGTGCTTTCTCCTTCGGAAATTGTCACGTTCGTTCCAGCATTAGCAGCAGGAACAGGATTCACAAAAACAGTCACTTCATCAATATCGGTAGTAATACCATCTGTAACTGTTACGCTATACGTTATAGTTTCATTAGGGTTCACAGTTATGCTTGTAGTGGTTTCTCCCGTACTCCATAAATAAGTATCACCTCCTGATGCGGTTAAAATTGCCTCACTACCACTACAAATGGTTTGATCCGCTCCTGCATCTGCCGTCACGGCTGGAATACCTTCTACTGTTACAATTACTTCATCTGAAGCTTCACAATTATTTATAAAAGCAGTTACTGAATATGTCGTAGTCGCATTAGGGCTAACACTTATACTAGAAGTCGTTTCTCCAGTACTCCATAAATAAGTATCACCCCCTGAAGCCGAAAGGGTTGTAATATCACCTTCAGTTATCGTTACATTATCCCCGGCGTCCGTTAATGGAACTGGGTTTACGATAACAGTAACCTCATCCGTTGCTGAGTCCGTATCATTTGAAACTGTTACACTGTAAACCGTTGTTTCATTAGGATTTACAGATATACTAGCTGTTGTAGCACCATTGCTCCATAAAAAATATAGCCCTCCCGAAGCTGATAAGGTAACATATTCTCCTTCACAAATATTTTGGTCATCTCCAGCATTAGCGATTACATTTTCTGAAGCCTCAACAAAAACCACAACGTCATCTGAAGCTTCACATTCATTTTCATAAATAGTTACACTATAAGTTCTAGTTGCATTGGGATGGACATCAATGCTTTGCGTCGTTTGCCCAGTATTCCATAAATAAGAACCTTCTCCAGATGCCGTTAATGTTGCAGATTCACCATTAAATATGGTTACGTCAGAACCTGCGTTTACTGCTGGTAAGGGATTAACAGTTACCGTTACTTCATCAGTATCTGAGCTATTCTCGTCAGAAACAGTAACAAAATAGGTTGTTGTTGAATTAGGGCTTACTGCAATACTAGCTGTGGTTTCGCCGTTACTCCATAAATAATCATCCCCACCTGATGCTGTCAATATAGTTTCTTGTCCTTCACAAATGACAGTATCATCGCCAGCACTGGCAATAACTGGATAATTCACTATAACAACAACATTATCAGAATTTTGACAATCATTAATAAACGAGGTTACTGCATATGTTGTTGTTTCGACAGGACTTACGATAATACTCTGGGCATTTTCACCAGTACTCCATAAATATGAGTCTCCACCTGAAGCCGTAAGGGTTGTGCTTTCACCAAAATTAATATCAATATCTAATCCAGCATCTGTTGCTGGTAAAGGATCGACTACCACTGTAACTTCATCGGTATCTGAATTTACTTCATTAGAAACCGTTA
>JAGSHF010000203.1 GCA_023954685.1 Flavobacteriaceae bacterium
ATACGTCTACATTGTCTATACAAATCAAACTCATCCTCTATTTCTTCAATTCGATAACCACAAACAACGCCCTTAATCAAATGTGCGTTCGGATGTATTTCAGCTTTTTGAAAAAATGTTCTGAAGGTTGCTTTTTCATCAATAAGTACTTGTAAAGCATCTTGATCAAAACCAGTAAACCATTTAATTACTTGATTGAGTTCTTCTTTTGTTCTTCCATTTTTCTCCAACCTATTCAAGTAAAGGGGATAAATGGATCCAAATATCATATTGGCGACCTTTTCATTTTTTTTAGCTGTAACTTTCATATTGATCAATTTAATTGAAGTCAACCACGTCTTCAGGGGTTTCAGAAATGTATTTATTCTTTCCTTCCTTCCTGCATTAAAGGTACTAATCTATAATTATCTTCACTTACTTTCTGAGAAGGCATATAGTGACGAACTGCAATGTTAAATACCCCAGATGAGTTATCAATTGCTATGTTATTAAGAGCATCTTCGCCACACCCAAAACTAATAGTATAGGTCCCGTCTGCATTTGCTGTAGCCGTGTCAGAACTATAGTTAGCAAGGTCGTTAAACATAAATCCTGCCTTGTCATATACAGTAATAGACCAGAATGCAGTGTTTCCAGGATCTTCAAAAGTCATTTGGTAACAAGTGTCAGCGGCATAGTTTCCAGATAACTCATAAATATTATCTTTCCATTGTGCACCACCCCAACCAACAGCTGCGCCTACCTGGTATTTTTCTTCAGTAAATAGTTCTTCTGATTCATCGCGAGGATCTGTAAAAAAACCTTTCAATGCAAGCACACCGTCCCGTTTCATTATTGCGGGTGCCTTTGCTTTTAGGTCTTCCTCTACTTGGGTAAATGATTCCTTATTCACGGGTACTGCTGAAAATAAATTATCTGAATTCGCAGTAATGCTCATTTTATCATGAATTTCTTTTGCCTCCGCCTCGGTGAACGTAGCATCAAGGCGAATAATTACATAAAGATGTGAGCCTGTATGTGTTGATAATTCAAAAGTACCGGCACCATATTGCATAGCTTGAATTCGGTGATCTTCTGTTACTGGTTGGATCGACATATATTTTCCTTCAGGAATTTCAGGCATTGTTATACTTGCTCCATTAGACACATCAATAACAGCCATTGAATAGTAGGTATCTCGATTCATACGCACAACCGGTTGGTTATCTGTTGGAGTTAATTGAGGCTTGTGCGCAAACTTATTTACACCAACTAAATCCTGACTCTTAAGCATTTGGCGCGATGTTTCGTCTGTAGGATAACTTTCGGGGGTAACTATGCTTCCATTTTCAGCAAAAAAAGCATCTTCAGTGGTTATTGCTTCTCCTGTTGCTACTACTATGGCGTCTGTATTATCTGTGTTTTTTTTATCGGATTTACATCCTACAACTGAAATAAGGGCGAATGCAAATAGAATTTTTATGGTGTTATTTTTCATAATTTATTGAAATTAGTATTGTGTTGATTAATTGCATACATCTGTAATGTGTATGGTTTCGTTGCATTTTTAATGCTACTAATTTAGCAAATAAATCACAATTAGAATATTGCGGAGGAATGTTTGTGTATAATAGCGTTGACTAGAACTATATTAGCAAAAAAAGCGAGCCAGAGTTAAACCTGTGGGGTTTGTCAAGTACACAGAACCAACAATTAATTTGAGACATTGATCGCCTTTGATATTCATTTTTATCAACTCTTTTGTTGCTTTAACTCATCCAATAATTTTTTAATATGCGGGTTTTTTAATAACCCTCCACTTGCAATGTTACTCATTTGTAAATGAGGTAAATCATTAGCTTCAACTATTATTGGGCCATTAGGGGTAATCGCAACATCCCAGCCTATAAATCTATCCGGTATGACCTTAACACCTTTGAGGATTTCTTCGCAAGCTTCATTAAAATATGGCACTTTAAACCCTTCAAACACAAAGCCACTATCTGGATGTTTCTTTATGTTTGCTGCACCATATTCCGACAAATAATGTCCAGTATCTTTTAGAGTGCCTTCATCAATATTAACTCCAACAAAAAAGCCTCCAGATGATGCATTATCAATAACGCCATCTCCAACACCAAATCTCATAAATACACTAATTATTTCAGTACAGTTTTCAGAAGTTATCAAAGAAATTATTCTTAATGTGTTTACAGATTTATCATGGATTTCATTAATGTCTTTGTGCTGTTCTATTATTTTAGTGTGAACGTAATATCCATTTATAAGTAACTCAAATATAGCGTCTAATTCATTTGTTAAACTTGTTATTGTTAATTTAAAGCAACCCTTTCCTCCATAATCTGATGGTGGTCTAAAAAATAAACCATCTATGTTGTTTTCAGTAAAAACTTGTTCAAAAAAACTAACAAGTTCACTTTTATTATAAACTTGCTTAATAGAATTATTATGGTAGAAAGTGTTTCCCAAGTTATAACTGATTAGTTTTGGTGAATTGAGCGGTGTTTTTTCACATAAAAGTGCAAAAAATAATTTGTTATATAATGATTTGTATTCCGGTTTATGCATTAGGGGGCTTCTTCCAATTGTATTAGCTTCTCCAATACTGAAATAATCTAAATAATTTTCAACATCTTTTCTATATAAGTACTTGAAATAATAGAATGGAATTTCTTTTTTAATGATCATAAGAGTCATCACCTCTTTAATCATTTTTATAAAACTTTTTTTATTGGGATCTTTTAAAAAAAACTTAATTCTACCAATATTTTCAAATTTACGCATGCTTTTAATGATTTATTATAATGAAGACCAACGTGTTTGAGTATACTTAGTTGCGTGGTTAAGCACCTAATTTAGCAAATAAATCACAGATATTATTTTTTGCAGGAATGTTAGTAACTAGTCAGTGACCTACAATTAACTATGTACGGCGTTATGCCATCACTACTTAAATCATCTTCTTTCTCCAGTTTTAAATAAAATTATTTATGTAGGGTATTAAAACTAAACAAAATGTCATACTTTTAAAATTCGCTTCCAAATTTTCACCATAAGCATTAGCTTACATAAAAATTTGAGTTTTAACCCTTAGCTAGTTATTATGAAAACAATCAGTATTAAAAGTATTATATTATCATTTTCACTTGTTTTTCTATTCATTTCTTCGTGTAAAGAAACACCTAAAGAAGAGGTCGTTGTCAATCAAACTGAAGCACTTAACAAATGGTTTGATGATAAATATGAAGAATCTCTACAAATGAGTCCCCTAGGTCTTACTGCTCAAGGACGTAAGGATCATTATGATAAAATTGATGATTTAAGCAAAAAAGCCGAGGATGAGCAATTAGCTTGGTACACAAAAGCTACTAAAGAACTAGAAGAAACATTTGATTATGGCAGTCTTAATGATCAGGACAAAACGTCCTATGATTTGTGGGTGTTTCAATACGAAGCTTTAAAAGAAAGTCATTCCTATAGAGATATGGATTATGTTTTTGATCAAATGCGAGGCTTACATGCCAGACTTCCAACGTATTTAATCAATTTTCATAAAGTGGATAGCCTTGCTGATATGACCGCTTATATTTCTAGGATTAAAGAATCTGGAAGAGCCATGAATCAATTGGTAGATAGAGCAAAAGAACAGTCCGCTTCAGGTATCTTACCACCAAAATTTACGTTTGAAACATTGATTACACAAACGAAGTCATTAGTAGATGGCACACCTTTACTGAATGACATGAACCGAAAAATTGATGCGCTTGTGGCATCTGAAGATATAAATTCTGAGCAAGCTCAAGCGCTTAAAGAAGAATCAGAAAAAGCGATTTCTTCCTATTTTAAACCGTCTTATGAGAATCTTTTAACGTGGCTAGAAACCGAAATTGACAATGCTGAAGCAACACCAACAGGAGTGAGTCGTCATCCTAATGGCATAGATTTTTACAATCACAGATTAAGGGTGTTTACAACTACAGACCTTACTGCCGATGAAATTCATGAAATAGGACTTCGTGAAGTTGCTAGAATAAAAGGAGAAATGCTAGCTATTAAAGACAAAGTAGGTTTTGAAGGTGATTTAGATGCCTTCTTTAATTTTGTAAATACTGATGAGCAGTTTTTCTTTCCCAATACGGATGAAGGACGTCAGGCATACCTTGATGAGTCTACTAAGTATTTAGATGAATTAACTAAAAAATTACCTGATTATTTCGGGATTCTACCTAAAGCCAAATTAGAGGTTAGGAGAGTAGAGGCTTTTAGAGAGCAAGATGGTGCTCCTCAACACTATTCTGCTGGAGCACCAGATGGATCGAGATCAGGAACGTATTATGCGCATCTATCTGATATGAATGCTATGCCTAAAACTACCATGGAAGGCGTTGCTTATCATGAAGGTAATCCCGGACACCATATGCAAATTTCCATTGCTCAAGAGTTAGAATCTGTTCCTAAGTTTAGAACACAAGCAGGATTTAGTGTGTACAGTGAAGGTTGGGGCTTATACTCTGAAACTTTGGCAAAAGAAATGGGAGGTTACGAAAACCCTTATTACGATTTTGGTCGTTTGGTAAATGAAATATGGAGAGCCATTAGATTAGTGGTTGATACAGGATTACATGCTAAAGGATGGACCGAGGCTGACGCTATTAAGTACTTCTCTGATAATTCTTCTATTGCAGATGGAGCAATAATAGCAGAAGTGCAACGCTATATGGTAATGCCAGGCCAAGCGACGTCTTATAAAATAGGAATGCTCAAAATTCAAGAATTAAGACAACATGCTGAAGATGAATTGGGATCCAAATTTGATATTAAAGGATTCCATGATACCATTCTAGGAGGTGGTGCTTTACCATTGGAGTTATTAGAACGTAGAGTGAATGCTTGGATATACACCATGAGTCAAAGCGAGGAAATAAAAATGTGATGGCATCTGCCAACATATACTACAAAAAAGGATTTACAGTTAAGTAAGTCCTTTTTCACTTGATCAACTTTATTCTTTAATTGGCCTTTAGGGATTCTTCAATTTCCGCTTTTAAACTCGTATTACATTTAAATACCATTTGGTAGCATTTAAATCCATGAGATAAATTGATGAGAACATTTTTAAAGACTCTACATGTTCAATTATTAATCTGCAAGGCAATTAAAATCCCAATTACAACAAGCACAATCTCACCAATAGCATACCTTGCATATTCTTTCTTAAACTATTCAAAATCAAAGCTATGCGGTAACGTAGTGCCTTTTATAAATATACGAAAATTAGGTTATTTATTAATTAAATGGACTAAAGGTCAACACGATTATAATAAGGTTAATTCAGAAAATATAGTCAAATTGTGGGCAAATGAAAAAACCAGCAAATTCAAATATTCTTGAATGTACTGGTTTTAATGGTGACCTCGGCAAGATTCAAACTTGCAACCTCTTGAGCCGTAATCAAGTGCACTATTCAGTTATGCTACGAGGCCATTTTTGTGGGTGCAAATATAACCCAATATTTAATTCCACAAAAGAATTTTTTGTCAAAAT
>JAGSHF010000155.1 GCA_023954685.1 Flavobacteriaceae bacterium
TGTTAATTATTATGTGTCTAATTTATAAACTACTATTTTTGATCGCTTTAAAAAATAAAATTTAGCTTTATGAAATCCATCTACAAACTTCTGATAATAACATTGCTAATAAATTCATGTGCTGAACCTGTATCTAAAAATTATGTGGAAATAAATGGAACCATAACAAATTTTAATGGATCCAGTCAAATCACAGTATATAACAGATCTGGTTTTAATAGACAAATTTCTATTAAACAAGATGGAACTTTTAGTGATACTATAAATGTAACTGAAGGCCGATTTGTTTTTAATGATGGAATCAGTGCGGCTTACATTTACTTAAAGAACAATAATGTAACTCAGATTAATTTTGATGCCGATAATTTTATTGAAAGTTTAAATTTCACAGGAGATGATGCTGATAAGAGTAATGTATACATCAAGCAAATTCAATTACAAGGCGAGTTTTTAACAGATGAACTTTTTGATAAAACCGAACAGGGTTTTGATGATACTTATGTAGCATATCGAAATGCTTATAATGACTTAAAATCAACAGTTTCAGATCCTCCAGTTGATTTTTTCCTAGATTCAGACAAGGAATTTGAGGCCGTATATAAAAATTATAAGAATTTCCATAGCAGAAAGTTAGCACTCTTAAATGCGTTCCCAAAAGGCATGACCTCGCCAACATTTGTGAATTATGAAAACTACAATGGTGGTTCTAATTCACTTTCAGATTTTAAAGGAAAGTATGTTTATGTCGATATTTGGGCAACTTGGTGTGGCCCCTGTTTAAGAGAAGTTCCTGCGCTAGAAAAACTAGAGAAAGAATTTCATGGTAAAAACATAGAATTTGTAAGTATCTCTGTAGATGATGCTAGTAGAAGTGGCTCTCCAGAAAAAGCATATAATTCTTGGAAAAACATGGTTTCAAATAAAAATTTAAGCGGTGTGCAGTTGTTTTCTGATAAGGCCTTCCAATCCGATTTTATTAGAGCTTACCAAATTGATGCCATTCCTAGATTCTTACTCATCGATCCTGAAGGTAACATTGTTAGTGCTGATGCGCCAAGACCTTCCAGTCCTGAGTTGGTGAAACTTTTTACAAGCTTAGGGATTTAAAATCTTAGGAAATCAAATATTTATTTCATCATCTTTTTGTTCTGCAGTTTCTGCAACATCTGGTTGTAATTCCTGTTCAGGTTGCTTGAACAAGTCTAGAAATGCTTCTGCTAAATATTCAATAACATGGCTTGCAATAAGACTTTGATATCCAAAATTTTCTACTGCCAGGTCTGCTGATCTTCCGTGCAAATAAACTCCAAATACTGCAGCATGCAAACTATCATAACCTTGAGCAATTAGTCCCGTAATAACTCCGGTGAGGACATCACCACTGCCAGCGGTAGCGAGTCCTGGATTCCCTGTAGTATTAACATAAAGTTTATTGTCAAAAATTGTAATGGTATGTGCGCCCTTAATGACTAAAACAACTTCATGTTTTTTAGCAAATGTTTTGGCCTTTGCTAGCTTATCAAAATCGCTTTCCCATGCACCAATTAACCTTTCTAGTTCTTTTGGGTGTGGTGTTAATATGCTTTGTTTTGGGATTAATTTCAATAAAGATTTCTTTTTGGATAGGATATTTAATGCATCTGCATCAATTACTAAAGGTGATTTGTTAAATTTCAAAAAATGCTCAAAAGTCGCAAGTGTTTTCTTTTCTGTCCCCATCCCAATACCAATTCCTATTGCCGAGGGCTCAAGATCATATACAATATTAGAAATAATATCTTCCGCTTCATCGGTGATTACCATCGCCTCAGGTAAAGCCGTTTGCATGGTTTGATACCCACATCTAGGGACATAAGCTGTTACTAATCCAGACCCAGATCCCATTACTGCTCTACTGGCTAATAACACGGCACCTATTTTCCCATAGCTCCCACCTATAATTAGACTATGTCCATAATCTCCTTTATGTCCAAATTTATCCCTTGGTTGATATAAGGGTAAGACTTCATGCTTAGAAATAAGTACCGATTCTGTTTCAGTATTCATTTGAAACTCTTTATCCAATCCAATATCTAAAATTTCCCATTGCACCGTATATTTGGCAGTCTCTGGCAGAAAAAACACCAGTTTAGGTGAAGCAAAACTCAACGTGTGCCCGGCCCAAACTACGGCATTTTCATCTGTTATGGTTTTATCAGCATAAAGTCCAGAAGGAATGTCAATAGCTACAGTATAAGCCTTAGAATTTTTAAAATGTTGAAATAATGATTTCACCCAATCAACTACGGGTCTATTGAGACCAATACCAAAAACGGCATCAATAATTATATCATTGGCATCAATAGGTTGAAATTCTTCAGTACAACTTAGTAGAATTGGCCATTTTTTAGTAACCGTTTTTATACGATCATAATTGATAAGAAAATCTTTAGATCGCTTATCACTACAATTAACCACATAGGTATGCACGTTATAACCATGGGTAATTAAATGTCTTGCCAAAACCAAACCATCTCCGCCATTATTACCAATACCGCAAAATACATGAATAGGAACCTGAGCCCCTTGCATTCTTACATGTAACCAATTGAATAATTGAACGCCTGCTCGTTCCATCAATTCTGTTGAGGTAATTTTTTGGCGCTCAGCAGTAAGTTTATCTCCTAAATAAATCTGTTCTTTGGAAAAAATTTTCATATCGCTTAATGTGATGGTATTATATCTTCAATTTTATTGATGAATTATAGTCAAAATATAAATTTTTTGGACCGAAACTAATAATGCCGCAAAAGATTCCTAATTGTTTTGTTATTTGGTTAAAAATAATACTTTTACATAGTTTAGTGCTAAAAATATGAACAATTTAATACATATATACTACAATAGAACAATGTCAAAATATTTGACTCCAATTTCTATGATTAGCACAATTTCTTCTTTTATTACAACCCGTTAGGGTTACTAATTTATATTCATCTCGTCCCATTAAATATGTTGTGATTTAACAACATAGAACAACCACAATCACTTTATTCATATAACATTATTTACACATGAAAGTTTTAAAATTTGGCGGAACTTCGGTAGGATCAACTAAAAATTTACTTAAAGTAATTAACATCGTTGACATTGCATCACGCACTTCAAATGTAGTCGTTGTCGTTTCTGCTGTAGGGGGTATTACAGATAAACTTTTACAAGCGGCTAATCTTGCTATTCAAAAATCAAGAGCTTACAAAGACGTTTTTGAAACTATAAAAACTAACCATTTCGATATCATCGAAGAGCTCATTCAAAGTGGCTCTAAGTCAAATATAGAAACAATATTGCAAGCTCATTTTAATGAATTGGAACAATTATTTGATGGATTATACTTGATTAACGAGCTTACACCAAAAACAACAGATCAATTATTAAGTATAGGTGAATTAATGTTGTCAAACATTTTAACAGAGGCGTTTCTCGATAGAAAATTTGATGTGGCACTTAAAAATTCTCAAGACCTAATCGTTACGGATGCTAATTATACTAAAGCAACCGTAGATTTTGAGAATACTAATGAAAATGTAAAGACCTATTTTAAAGCATGCAGAGCAAGTATTAGCGTAATACCAGGTTTTGTATCAAGATCTCATAATGGCAATACTACTACTCTTGGACGAGGCGGATCAGATTATACAGCAGCCATAATAGCTTCTGCTTTAGATGCTGTGGAATTGCAAATATGGACTGATGTTAGTGGTTTGCATACGGCAAACCCAAAACTGGTAAAGCAAGCCAAGCCCATTCATAATATATCTTATCAAGAAGCAGTTGAGTTATCTCATTTTGGTGCAAAAATATTATACCCCCCAACCATACAACCTGTCTTGAATAAAAAGATTCCGATTACAATAAAAAATACAATGAATGCAGATGATGCTGGAACATTAATTTCAAACAATAATAGCAATGAAAATCATTTACCTGTTAAAGGTATAAGTAACATTAATGATATTGCCTTGCTCACTCTTCAAGGCAATGGAATGGTTGGTATTCCAGGGTTTTCTAAACGTCTTTTTGAATCTTTAGCACAAGAAAAAATAAATGTAATCTTTATTACACAAGCCTCATCAGAGCATTCTATATGCTTTGGAATTTTAGAATCCGATGCAGAGCAAGCTTGTAATAGCATTAATGCGCATTTTGAAAATGAAATTAAATTACATAAAATAGATCCTATTATTGTTGAAAAAGGACTATCCATTATTGCTATTGTTGGTGACCGCATGAAAAGTCATCAAGGGATTAGTGGTAAAGTGTTTAGTACATTAGGGAGGAACAATGTAAATGTTAGAGCCATTGCACAAGGCGCTTCTGAACGTAATATTTCTGCTGTTATTGATAAGAAAGATGTAAAAAAAGCACTAAATACGCTGCATGAACAATTTTTTGAAGTCAAAACGAAGCAAATCAATTTATTTATTACTGGCGTAGGCAATGTAGGTGCGCGCTTAATCGCTCAAATTGACAAACAAAAGAAATTTCTCAAACAACACTATAAAATCAAACTTCGAATTATTGGTTTATCAAATTCTCGTCAAATGTTATTTGATGAAAATGGAATTGATTTAAATGCTTGGGAATCTCAGATTAATAATGGTGAAACAGCTTCTCTTAAAGGGTTCTTCAATGCTGTTTCAACTTTAAATCTTCGAAATTCTATTTTTATTGATATTACGGCTAATGATCAGGTTGCAAACATGTATCAGCATTATTTAAAACAAAATATTGCGGTTGTAGCTTGCAATAAAATTGCTTGCTCTAGTGATTATGAACATTACAATACTTTAAAACAGTTAAGTAGAAAATATAACGTTCCCTTTTTATTTGAAACTAATGTTGGCGCTGGCTTACCTGTTATTGACACCTTAAATCACTTAATCACTTCTGGCGATCAAGTTCGTTCCATTCAAGCTGTTCTATCTGGGAGCTTAAATTTTGTATTCAATAATTATGAAGATACCAATACCTTTAAGGATGTGGTAAAACAAGCACAAAAAGAGGGCTATACAGAACCCGATCCGAGAATTGATTTAAGTGGTGTAGATGTTGCAAGAAAGATATTAATTCTGGCAAGAGAAAGCGGAACAGTAATGAATCTGGAAGATATTGAAAACACATCCTTCTTATCAAAAGCTGGAACAACCTCAAATTCTGTTAATGAATTTTATCAAACTTTGACGGACGACGAAAATCATTATAGAGATTTGTACAATTCTGCAACATCAAAAAACTGTCAGCTCAAATATGTGGCAGAATTCAATGATGGCAAAGCTAAGGTTGGACTTAAAGAGATCAACGAAGATCATCCATTTTATAATCTAAAAGGAAAAGACAATATTGTTATGTTTTACACAGATCGTTATGCGGATCAGCCTCTTATAATACAAGGCGCTGGAGCCGGCGCAGAAGTCACAGCCTCTGGGTTATTTGCAGATATCATAAGAATTGCTAATAATTAATCATGAACAACGAAATAAAATTATTCTGTCCTGCAACAGTTGCCAATGTTGCCTGTGGTTTTGATGTCCTTGGGTTTTGCTTAGATAGCATAGGTGATGAAATGGTAGTAAGAAAAACAAAAGAAAAAGGCATCTGCATTACAAAAATTGAAGGTTATGATTTGCCGTTGGAAGCGACAAAGAACGTTGCTGGAGTTGCTGCTATAGCCATGTATGAACACGCCCAACCCGACTGTGGATTTGAGATAGAAATCTACAAGAACATTAAACCCGGGAGTGGTATTGGTAGTAGTGCGGCGAGTGCTGTGGGAATTGTCTTTGGGATAAATGAATTATTAGGAAGACCATATAATAAAACACAACTCACCTATTTTGCAATGAAGGGGGAAGCACTTGCAAGTAAGAGTGAACATGCAGATAATTTGGCACCTGCACTATTTGGAGGTTTTACCTTAGTAAAAAGCACATTACCTTTAGACATATTAGAGATACCAACACCCAAAGAATTGTTTGCTACATTAATTCATCCACAAATTGAAATAAAAACATCGGAAGCTCGAGAGATTTTACCAAAAGAAGTTTCTTTAAAAAATGCAACGACGCAATGGGCCAATGTTGGCAGTTTAATTCATGCCTTACACACCAATGACTATAAATTAATTCATAGATCATTAGAAGATATCATAGTAGAGCCTTATAGAAAACAACTCATTCCACATTTTGATGATCTTAAGTTTGCTGCAATGCAAGCGGGTGCTTTAGGTTGTGCTATATCAGGTTCCGGACCGTCAATATTTGCTTTAAGTAAAGGCAAAGACATTGCTAAACGTGTAGAAAAAGCAATGAAATCAATGTACTCAAAAACGGACATAGCATACAATACTTTTGTTTCTACCATTAATACTAAAGGCATAAATATCATTAACCCATAGTTTCAAATGAAATATTATTCAACTCATAAAAAAGCATCAAATGCGTCTTTTAAAGAGGCCGTCATTAAAGGATTAGCATCAGACAAAGGCTTATATTTTCCGGAATCAATTACCCCCTTATCAAAGGCATTCTTTGATAACATTGAACAACTCTCTTATTCTCAAATAGCTTATGAATCCATTAAACAATTTGTACTACCAGAAATTCCAGAAGCTGATTTAAAAAGAATCATAGAAGAAACACTTTCTTTTGATTTTCCAATTGTAAATTTAAATGATCGTATTTCAACAATAGAATTGTTTCATGGACCAACAATGGCTTTTAAAGATGTAGGTGCTCGGTTTATGGCTAGGTGTTTAGGCTATTTTAATCAAGGTAATTCAGAAGAAGTTACGGTATTAGTTGCCACATCTGGAGATACAGGAGGCGCCGTCGCAAATGGGTTTCTCGGGATAAAAGGTGTTAATGTAGTGATTTTATACCCGAGTGGAAAAGTGAGTGATATACAAGAAAAGCAACTCACTACATTAGGTCAAAACATAATAGCCTTACAAGTTGATGGTGTTTTTGATGATTGCCAAGATATGGTTAAACGTGCTTTTTTAGATGAAGAGTTAACTAGCAAAATGCAATTAACTTCAGCAAACTCCATAAATGTAGCACGTTGGCTACCACAACTCTTTTATTTTATGTTTGCTTATAAACAATTAAAAGGTCAGTATAATGATATTGCCTTCTCAATACCAAGTGGCAATTTTGGAAATATATGCGCAGGAATGATGGCTCAACAATTAGGGCTTCCTGTCAAACATTTTGTGGCTTCAAATAATGAAAACAATGTCGTTACCAAATATTTAAAAACTAAAAGTTATGATCCAAAACCGTCAGTACAAACCATTAGTAATGCCATGGATGTAGGAAACCCAAGTAATTTTGTACGGATTCTAGAAATTTATAAAAATGATTTTAATAAACTCAAAGAAAATCTCAGTTCCTATAGCTTTTCAGATGACGAAACCAAA
>JAGSHF010000149.1 GCA_023954685.1 Flavobacteriaceae bacterium
ATAAACTCAAAACTTATATCATAAGTTCCTGGAATAATTTTAATAGTGAAGTTTCCTTTTTCATCAGTAATACCTCCACTTAATTGTTTAGTTTCTTCATTATTTAATACCACTGTAGCATATTCTAAAGGCTCTTTTGTATTAGAATCTATGATGTTGCCAGTAATCGAAATTTGATTATTTTGAGCTTTTTGACTAAAAACACTTAAAAAAGTTATAGCAAATGTTACAAATAATAAGCTAGTTTTATTCATTAGAATCGATAGTTTAATACTTCGACCGTAAATGTCTAATTAAGTTTAAATACTTGTAGTTAATTTTGTGTTAAACAAAAGAGTTAAAGAATTTGTTTTATAGTTTCAGGAGGTCTGCCAATAACCGCTTTTTCTTTATTAATAACTATAGGTCTTTCCATTAATTTCGGGAATTTTACCATTGAAGCTATGATATCTTCATCACTCATAGTTTTTCCTTTGAAATGCTCTTTCCAGACAGCTTCATTTTTACGAAGTAATGTAGTGGGTGGAATATTTAATAAATTTACAATAGTATTTACTTCATCAAAAGAGAGATTTTCTTTCAAATACTCAATTATTTCAAAATCTTTTCCACATTCTTGAAGTATTTGAAGTCCTTCTCTAGATTTTCTACATCTAGGGTTATGGTATATTTTTATCATGAGCGTTATAAAAAAGTTGTTTTTATATTTCCGAATTTGTATTTTTCTGTCCCTGAGACATTAAATAAGCTTTTAAAAATGAATTAATATTTCCATCCATTACAGCATCTACATTACCAGTTTCGTGGGCAGTTCTTACATCTTTAACTAATTTATAGGGGTGCATCACATAATTTCTAATTTGACTTCCCCATTCATTTTTCATTTTATTAGCTTCTATGTCGTTTCGAGCCTCTTGTTGCTTTTGTAATTCAATTTCATACAATTGTGATTTTAACATTTTCATTGCTGTAGCTCTGTTATCGTGTTGTGAACGTGAGTTAGAGCAAGAAATTTGAATTCCAGTAGGTTTATGTGTTAACTGAACTTTAGTTTCAACCTTATTTACATTTTGTCCCCCAGCTCCACTTGATCTTGCAGTGGTTATTTCTATATCAGCAGGATTAACCTCAATTTCAATAGAATCATCCGCTACGGGATATACATAAACGGATGCAAACGAGGTGTGTCTTTTTGCATTGCTATCAAATGGTGAAATTCTAACCAACCGATGTACACCATTTTCTCCTTTGAGCCACCCAAATGCATAATCTCCGTCAACCTCAACAGTAACTGTTTTTATTCCAGCAGAGTCTCCGGATTGATAGTTAAGTGTTTTTAATGTAAATCCTTGTTTTTCAGACCACATAGAATACATTCTGAACAACATTTCAGCCCAATCACAACTTTCTGTACCACCAGCTCCAGCTGTAATTTGAATCACAGCACTAAAACTATCTCCTTCCTCTGAAAGCATATTTTTAAATTCAATATCCTCAATGAAAGCAGTAGCTTTTTCAAATTGCATTTCTATTTCCTCAGCTTCAATATCACCTTCTTTATAAAAATCAAATAACACTTGAATGTCTTCGTTTAACGTTACAGCTTTCTGATAATCCTCCACCCATTTTTTCTTAAAACGAAGAGATTTCATTAATACCTCAGCATCTTTTGGATTATTCCAAAAATTTGGATCTGCTGTTTTTTCCTCGTCATTAGAAATCTCAATGCGTTTTTTTTCAATTTCTAAATATCCTTTTAATTTAGAAACTCTATCGGTAAGATTTTTAAGTTGTTCTTGTGTAACCATAGTATGAAACAAAAATAGTTGAAAAATAGTGAAAGCAAACTATTACCTGTAATGAACTTTATACTAAATTATTTTTCTCTTTATTTTTTCTTTTTAATTGAGTCTTAAGACAAAATTTATAGTTATTTTTATAAACAAACACTATCTAATGAAATCAAGAAGAGACTTTGTTAAAACTACTACACTGCTCGGAGCAAGTCTAGCCTTAGCCCCTAATATGGCCTTTGGGATGTCTTCA
The DNA here is from genome assembly GCA_023954685.1 of Flavobacteriaceae bacterium. Classification (GTDB taxonomy): domain Bacteria; phylum Bacteroidota; class Bacteroidia; order Flavobacteriales; family Flavobacteriaceae; genus JAGSHF01. The sequence continues at coordinate 2,047 of JAGSHF010000149.1, forward strand.
TCAAAAAAAGAAAAAGTAAACATAGCGCTTATTGGCGTTGGCCTTAGAGGTACTAATCATTTAACTAATTTATTGCAACGCAATGACGTTAGTATAGTTGCCATTTGTGATATTGACTCCAAAAGAATTGATTTATGTTTGGATCTTATAAAAAAGGCTTCTCAAACTTCACCAAAAATCTTTGGAAAAGACACACTAGATTACAGAAATTTATTAGAAGATAATTCCATAGATGCCGTTATTATCTCTACACCTTGGTTATGGCATACCCGTATGGCAAAAGATGCTATGTTAGCAGGAAAGTATACAGGTGTAGAAGTTTCCGCTGCAAACACTATGGAGGAATGTTGGGACTTGGTAAACATTCATGAACAAACAGGGTCTCATTTGATGATTTTAGAAAATGTAAATTACAGAAGAGATGTCATGGCTGTTTTAAATATGGTGAGACAAAATGTGTTTGGTGAATTGCTTCATTTTCGATGTGGTTATCAGCACGATTTAAGATTTGTTAAATTAAATGATGGCATCACACCTTATGGTAAAGGTGTAGAATTTGGAGAGAAAGGAATTTCAGAATCTAAATGGAGAACCCAACATTCATTACTTCGTAACGGAGATGTGTACCCAACTCATGGTGTAGGGCCTATAGCAACTATGTGTAATATTAATAGAGGAAATCGTTTTATATCTATGACTTCTCACGCCTCTAAAGCTGTTGGTTTACATAAATATATTGTAGATAATGGGGGGGAAGACCACCCTAATGCAAAATTAAAATTTAAACAAGGAGATGTTATCACATCAACTATAGAAACTGCTAACGGGGAAACAATTATTGTAACACATGATTGTAATTCACCAAGACCTTATTCTCTTGGATTTCGTGTTCAAGGAAGTGAAGGTTTATGGGAGGTAGATGGAAGTAGACTCTATGTTGAGGGTGTTTCAAAACCCCACCGTTGGGATGATGCAAAACCTTGGTTAGAGAAATACGATCATCCTTTATGGAAAAAATATGGTGAGTATGCTCAGGGTTCTGGTCATGGTGGAATGGATTTCTTCGTGTTAAATGCTTTTGTAGAATCTGCAAAGCAAAATATTGCACCCCCATTAGATGTATATGACGCAGCCGCTTGGAGTGCTATTACTCCACTCTCTGAACTGTCAATTGAAAATAATGGAGAACCTCAAAATTTCCCAGATTTTACTAGAGGTTTATGGGTTACGAGAAAGCCATACGATTGGATTAAAGATGATTACTAAATATGAATACTGTTTCAGAAGTTCGTGTTGAAGCCCCAGGAAGAATATGTCTGTTTGGGGATCATCAAGATTATTTAGGATTACTCATCATAGCGTGTGCAATTAATAGATTTGTTGAAATTCACGGAATGGCAAATGATTCAGAAGAGATTCTCATAGAAATGCCAGATATGAAAACATCTAGGAGTTTTCATATTAATGATCCTTTTGATCATCTTAAAAATGGAGATCATATTGCTTCCGTAGTACGAGTAGTAAGGCGTTATGGATGTTTTTTAGATAAAGGGTATACAATCACAATAAAAGGAGATGTACCAATAAACGCAGGTCTTTCTAGTTCCTCTGCTGTAGTAGTAGCTTGGGTCAGTTTTTTATTAAAAACTTTTGGTTGTTCTTCAGTAATCACAGATGAATTAATTGCTGAGATTGCTTATCAATCAGAAGTTATTGAACATAACGCACCGGGTGGAAAAATGGATCAATATTCAATTGCTTTGGGTGGGATCATTTTTCTACAAACTAATCATAAAAATGGGATTACAAAAATAGATAGTTTATTAAAGGGGTTGATTGTTGGAGAATCTGGAATTCCAAAAAACACGATGGGTTTACTTGGTGATTTAAAAAGAAAAGCACTGGCTTCAATTAAAACTGTTCAAGAGTACGATTCGAATTTTAATTTGCATTCTGCAGGGCTTAAAGACGTAGATAACTATTCAAATATTCTTTCTGAAGAATTGCAACCCTTCTTTTATGCTTCAATTAAAAACCACATGATTACTCAAGAAGCTTTAATCACTTTAAATGAGGAAATATTGAATTACGAACGAATAGGGGCATTAATGAATGAGCATCATTCAGTTTTAAAAAATATTTTAAAGCTTACTACCCCGAAGATTGATAAAATGATTGCTGCTGCATTAAGTGCGGGAGCTTACGGTGCCAAAATTGTTGGTTCTGGAGGGGGAGGCAGTATTTGTGCGATTGCACCTGAAGAAAATAAACAACGAGTAATTGATAGTATTTTAACAGCTGGAGCAAAAGATGCTTATGCTGTTTTGGTTACTTCTTGAAAACAAATTATTGTATCATGACAAATCATTTAATCATACTAGCAGGAGGAGCCTCGACACGGATGAAAAAACCTTCTTTTTCAAAACTTCCAAAAGATCTTATACATCAAGCGAATTCAAGAAGCAAAGCATTAATTTTTTTGAATGAACGTCCAATGTTAGATTATGTTTTATTTAATGCACAACAAGCAGGTTTTCAAAATATTTATATTGTTATAGGAGAGGAAGGGGAACTTTTTAAAACTTACTATGGGCAGGAGAGTGCTAGGAATTCGTTTCATGGATTGTCAATTTCTTATGTTTTTCAGCGGATTCCTGAAGGAAGAATAAAACCCTTGGGAACTGCTGATGCCGTATGTCAATCATTAGAACAATATCAAGAGTTACAAGAAAATCAATTTGTAGTTTGTAATTGTGATAATCTCTACAGTGAAAAAGCCTTTAATTTACTTCGTTCACATAAAAACTCTAATGCATTTATAAATTATGATAGAGATGCTTTAGAATATTCTCAAGAACGTATAGAGAGGTTTGCATTGACTAAAGTAGATCATAATAATTATTTACAAGATATTATTGAGAAGCCTTCAGCTTCTGAATCAGAAAAATATAAAGATGAAGCTGGCAAATTTAGAGTAAGTATGAATGTTTTTAAGTTTAATGGAAAAGCATTTTACCCTTTTTTAAAATCCTGTGTCATTCACCCTGAAAGAAATGAAAAAGAATTGCCTTCTGCTTTGTTAGAAATGGTTCATGCTTATCCAACTTCTGTAGTAGGAATTCCACTTTCAGAACACGTTCCTGATTTAACAGGAAAAGATGATATTCTCATTATGAATGAATATCTTGCAGAACATCCTGTTAATTTACATTGGCCAAAAAAATAATTATAATATGATTTCCTTATCGAATTTTGATTACACTATTATTTTCTCACTTTTTGCAGTTATCCTCTTAATTGGTATTTACGTTGGAAAAACATCAGGAAAAAACACCAATCAGTATTTTCTTTCCGGAAGGAACATGCCCTGGTGGTTATTAGGGCTTTCTATGGTTGCCACAACCTTTTCTACAGATACACCTAATTTAGTTACAGACATAGTTCGTACAGATGGAGTTTCTGGAAACTGGGTTTGGTGGGCATTTTTGGTTACTGGATTATTAACTGTTTTTGTGTATGCAAAGCTTTGGCGAAAGTCAGGGGTAAATACAGATATTGAATTTTACGAACTTAGATATGGAGGAAATCCTGCACGGTTTCTTCGTAGCTTTAGAGCAGTATATTTAGGAATTATATTTAATGTATTGGCAATGGCTGGGGTGACTTTGGCAGCCATAAAAATTGGACAAGTAATGTTAGGCTTAGATCCAGTAACAACCGTTGTTATTGCTGGTTTTATTACTGTTGTCTTTAGTGCGATAGGAGGATTTAAAGGTGTTGTATATACAGATTTTATCTTATTTTTTGTAGCGATGGCAGGTGCTTTTGGCGCAGCTTATTATATCGTAGGACTTCCTGAAGTGGGAGGTTTGGAAAACCTAATTGCTCATGAAAATGTAAAAAACAAATTAAATATTCTTCCTAGATTAGATGATACCGAAACATTTATCAAACTTCTAATCATTCCACTTGCAGTTCAATGGTGGAGTTCTTGGTATCCTGGTTCAGAACCTGGTGGAGGTGGATATGTTGCACAACGAATGTTGGCAGCAAAAGATGAAAACCATGCCATAGGAGCTACATTTTTCTATAATATCATGCACTATGCGTTAAGACCTTGGCCATGGATTGTAGTTGCTCTAGCATCTCTTATTCTATATCCAGATTTAGCAAGCATACAAGAAGCATTTCCAACGGTTACTGAGGATAAATTAGGGCATGATCTTGCGTATTCAGCTATGCTAACGAAATTACCAAGTGGTTTACTCGGATTGGTTTTAGCTTCCTTAGCTGCTGCTTATATGAGTACTATAAGTACTCACCTAAACTGGGGTGCTTCTTATGTGGTCAATGATTTTTACAAACAACAGATAAACTCAGAAGCATCTGAGAAACATTTGGTAACTATTGGTAGAATTACTACTGTTATATTAATGATTGTAAGTTCTCTAATAGCATTATCCTTGACAAATGCTCTACAACTTTTTGAAATTATTTTAATGTTTGGTGCTGGAACAGGTTTAATTTTTATTTTACGTTGGTTCTGGTGGAGAATTAATGCATGGACAGAGATCTCAGCGATGATTGCTTCTGGGGTTATCTCTATTTTATTAACATTTACAACTTTTGGAAATGCACTTTTTGATGTAGGAGGTATATTTCCTGGCTATTTAAAATTTCCTTTTGTTGTTGTTTGCTCTTCTATTATATGGTTGATCGTTACGTATTTAACATCTCCAGAAAAAGATAAAGTCTTATTTGCTTTTTATTTGAAAACACAGCCAGGTGGTCCAGGATGGGATAGGGTAGTAAGAAAAGCAGAGAAAGCAAAAATTTCTATTAAACAAACCAAAGAAAAATGGAGTGTTCCTAATGGCATATTAGCAATGATTTTAGGATGTATTTTAATTTATTCAACAATGTTTGCTATTGGTAATTATGTTTATGGAGAATATTTTTTAGCAAATATTTTAACTAGTATCAAAATCAAATTGGGCTTTACTTCTCCATATTTAGATGAAAATTACGAAGCTTATTCTGATAAAGAAACTTATGAATATCCTTCAAAAATGCCAACTTTTATAGCCTATTTAGGTTTGAGATTGATTGAAAATTGGGATAAGATTATTGAGAATAGATTGGAGAATTTTCACTTTATATTAAATTCTTTCAAGACATCTAAATTTAAAGAATGTATTCCAGATATATATTTTGACTCAAAGTTTGAGATAATTCCATTAAGATTTGTTTTAGTCGATTCAAATAATCTTAATTTAGAAAGTTTATTATCAAAAAACATTGACATTAATTCAACTTGGTTTAAAAACCCAGTAATTTCTACTAAAGACAAATTAGCATCTTTTAATTATAAGAGTAATTCATGTCCAAAATCTGAGTTACTTGGCAAGCAAATCATTAATTTGCCTCTTGAATATAAAATAACAAAAATTAATAAAATTTTATGAAAGTAGTAATTTTGTGCGGAGGTCTTGGTTCTAGATTAGCTGAAGAAACATCTATCAGACCTAAACCAATGGTTAATATAGGTGAAAATCCAATTTTATGGCATATAATGAAATCATATGAAAAATATGGTTTCAACGA
>JAGSHF010000120.1 GCA_023954685.1 Flavobacteriaceae bacterium
GAACGGATTTAGACATGTCTGTTTTATTTGGACTGCAAAGATAAAACGATAATTAGGAATTGAAATGAATTATATAAAAATCATTTGTAATTATAACTTGTGATAAAGCCCAAAACTAATTGCGGCTTGTCTGGCGACATTATTACCTGAAAAAGCACCACCAAACCCTGCAGAGGCACCAAAGTTTTCATTAATCTCAACAATGCCTTTAACTCCGTAAGCACTGTACTCTTGATTATTAACATATAACCCAGTGAGAAGATTGGATTCTGGCAAAATTATATCGCCATTATTAAAAGAAGAAACAAAATCAAGGTAACCAATCACCCAAATACGTTGTATAAATTTAATACCGTATTCTGCCCCAAATTTAAAATTTGAACTATAATCATTGGTTCTAATATTTCCTCCAACAAAAGCTTGTGCATACATTTTACCGAAACTTTTCCCAGCATTTAGTGTCGGTGTAAAAGACCATGCGTCATATCCAGTCCTTATACCAGAATTATCATCAAAAGTACTGGTGTTAGCTTCTATGCTAAGTTGACCGGAAAGTGTGAAAGCTTTATTGTAAAGCAAATGCTTAATTCCAATTTCAATATTTCCTAATGCGGTTTTGTTTGTTGCAGTGGTCACTGGCACCGTATTGAACACTTGATCTCCCGTTTTAATGAGTTTTAAAGGTAAATTCAATAATAATGTTGTTTTATCAGTAAGGCCATATTCGCCATATAACTGTATCGTATTGTCTGTTATTTTTCGTTCAGTGTTATAATCTGGCTCTCCAAAAAGCCTATCATAATCGCTAATAGTACTGTATGAAAGTTGCGTATAGGTTTTTCCTTTTTTTTGAGTCCAAGCGCTTTGTGCAATTAAATTTCCTGAGACAAGAACGACCAAGACTAAAATAAATTTTTTCATAATAATTTAATTTCTGCATTAGTAGATATTGTTCAAGAATACTTACAAAACTTTTATTGTGAGACTATGAATTAGGGCATACAATAGTAGTTCTATCGTTAAATAAAGAAGGGAATTACGCTAATTCATTGAGCGCTTTATCCTTTTTGGCTTAATTTTTATCGACTTTAACACAATGTTATTAACCTCTTAAGCTACATGTTGACAATAAAATTGTAGTTTTATATCTTGTTCAATAAGTGGTACATAGTGAGCGAATTTAAAAACATACAAAACAAATTAGAAGCCTTCATTAGGAAGTATTATACTAATGCTCTAATAAGAGGCTTGATTTTGTTTTTTGCAATTGGATTATTATATTTTTTAATAACCTTGTTGATAGAGTATGTTTTGTGGTTAAATCCAACCGCAAGGGCGATTTTGTTTTGGGTATTTGTTCTGGTAGAATTAACACTGTTTTCCAAGCTTATAGCTATGCCATTATTAAAGCTATTCAAACTTCAAAAGGGCATTAATTATGAGGAGGCATCAAAAATAATAGGCAGGTACTTCCCTGAGGTTAATGATAAATTGTTGAATGTTTTGCAACTTAAGCAAAACAAAAACCAATCAGAACTTTTACTCGCTAGTATTGCGCAGAAGTCAATTGAATTAAAACCCATTCCGTTTAAATTAGCCATAAGTTTTAAGGATAACCTTAAATATATTAAATACGCAGTAATACCGCTTTTGATAATTTTATTGTCCTATGTTTCTGGCAAATTTGAATGGTTTAGCGATAGCTATAATCGCGTGGTAAATTATCAAACGGCGTATGAACCACCAGCTCCTTTTCAGTTTTTTATTTTGAATGAAAAGCTTCAAGCAATTGAAAACAAGCCGTTTCGACTTTTGGTTAGTGCAGAGGGTAATGTTATTCCTGAAAGTGCCCAGATTACATTTAATAATGAAACTTATTTTTTAAATCAAATAGAACCAGGAGTTTTTGAATTTGTGTTTTCACAACCAAAAACAGATATTGAATTCAATTTATTTACGCCAGCAGTCTCGTCAAGAGCCTACACGGTTGACGTTTTAGAAGTTCCTACTTTATTGGGTTTTGATATGATTTTGGATTACCCTAGTCATACAAAAAAGAAAGATGAAATCTTAAAAAGTACGGGAAATGCAATAGTTCCTCAAGGCACGAAAATCACATGGCAATTAAATACAAAATCTACGACAGAAGTGTCTATGAGCACGAAAGATTCCGTGTATGATTTTACAATTGAAAACGACGAGTTTACGATGTCTAAAAGGTTGTATAACGATTTTAATTATGAACTTAAAACAAGCAACCAGAACCTTAAAGATTATGAAACCTTGTCTTATATGGTAGATGTTTTAAGAGACGAATCTCCAGAATTGATGGTAGAGATGCGACAAGATTCGTTAGACTTAGAAACACTATATTTTTATGGGCAAGTAAGTGATGACTATGGCTTAAGTAAGTTGCAATTGAATTATTATCCTGTAAATGAAGATGAAAAGAAAGAAAGTGTACCCATATTAATTTCTAAATCTAATTTTGATGAGTTTGTAAATGTGTTTCCTGGTCAATTATCTTTGGAGGAAGGAATTAGTTATGAACTTTACTTTCAAGTATTTGATAATGATGCTATTAATAATTATAAGAGCGCGAAAAGTAATGTGTTCTCTTATAGAAAACTAACACAAGAAGAATTAGAGACAGAACAGTTAAAAGAACAAAGCGAAACTATAGAAGATCTAAATAATTCACTTGAAAATATTGAAAAGCAAGACGAAGAACTTAAAGAGTTTTCTAAAGTTCAAAAGGAAAAGTCAGAACTCAATTTTAACGATAAAAGGAAACTAGAGAATTTTATAAAGCGCCAAAAACAGCAAGAAGAGGTGATGCAGAACTTCAATAAGAAGTTAAAAGAGAATTTAGAAGATTTTCAAAAAGACAATGAAGAACAGGATGATTTTAAGGAAAACTTAAAGGAGCGATTAGATGAGAATCAAAAACAACTGGAACAAGATGAAAAATTACTTGAAGAGTTGGAAAAATTGGCTGAGAAGTTTCAAAAAGAAGAACTTACAGAAAAGCTGGAACAATTAGCAAAACAAAATAAAAATAAAAAGAGAAGTTTGGAGCAATTGCTTGAGCTTACCAAGAGGTATTATGTATCAAAGAAAGCTGAAAAGCTTAAGGAAGAATTGCAGGAATTAGCAGAAGAGCAAGAGAAATTGTCTGAGGAAAGCGAAGAGAATAATACCAAAGAAAAGCAAGATGAACTAAATAAAAAGTTTGAAGAATTTCAAAAAGAAATGGATGAGCTTCAAATTGAAAACCAAAAATTAAAACAACCGGTTAAAGAGGTTAAGCAAGATAAGAAAACTGAAGAGGAAATAAAAAAGGAGCAGCAAGAGGCCAGCGATGAGCTAGAGAAGAAGGAACAAGCAGCAAGTGAAGAAAAACAACAACAAAATCAAAATGAGGCCAAGAAGAAACAAAAAAAGGCAGCTCAAAAGATGAAACAAATGAGTGAGCAGATGAGTCAAATGGCAATGGGTGGCGGTGGCGAACAAATGTCAGAAGACATTGATATGCTTAGACAAATTTTGGATAATTTATTATTGTTTTCTTTTGAACAAGAGGATTTAATGAATACGTTTAAAAGTCTTCAAATAAATCATAATGCTTATGCGACCCACCTCAAAAAGCAACAAGGGCTAAAAGAACATTTTGAACATGTGGACGATAGTTTATTTTCTCTTTCGTTAAGGCAACCTATGATTTCAGAGCGTATCAATAAGGAAATAACTGAAGTGTTTTTCAATATTGATAAATCTCTTGATCAATTGGCGGAAAACAGATTATATCAGGGTGTAGCTGCACAACAATATACTGTTACTGCTGCGAATACATTGGCAAGTTTTTTAAGTGATTTATTGGATAATATGGAAAGCCAAATGAATCCTTCTCCAGGACAAGGTCAGGGCGACATGCAGTTACCAGATATTATTATGAGCCAGGAAGAGCTAAATAAGCAAATGAAAGAAGGCATGAAGAAAAATGATAAAGGAAAAGAACAAGAAGGGGACGATGGAGAAAAAGGAAAAGAAGGAGAGGGGAAAGACGGAAAAGAAGGGAGGCAGCAAGGAAAAGGAGCGGGTAGTGGTGAGGAGCTTAATGGTGAATTGTTTGAAATTTACCAAAAGCAGCAGCAATTGAGACAAGCTTTAGAAGATAAAATAGGAAAAGAAGGTAAAGGTTTAGGAGAGGGATTGATTAAGGATATGGAAGAAGTGGAGTTAGATTTACTTAATAAAGGTTTCACAAATCAAACACTTCAAAAAATGATGCAATTACAACACCAACTTTTAAAGTTAGAGAACGCTACATTTGAGCAAGGTGAAGATCAAAAAAGAAAATCAAAAACCAACAAAACACAGTTGAGTAATAGTTCTAAAAACAGTTTAAATCTTGCAAAACAATATTTCAACACTACGGAAATATTAAACCGACAAGCACTACCTTTGCAGCAAGAATACAAGAAAAAAGTACAAACGTATTTTAAGAAGCGCAATGATCAATTTTAACTTTGAAAATGATTTTACTCTTAATAATGAAGACGCTATTTCGAATTGGATAAGTCGTGTGATAGCGTTAGAAGGATGTAAACTTGGAGATATTAATTACATTTTTTGCGATGATAAATATCTGCATAAAATTAACTTGGATTTTTTAGATCACGACACCTTGACGGATATAATAAGTTTCGATTATTCGGTAGGAAAAGAGCTACACGGAGATGTGTTTATTTCTGTGGAACGGGTAATGGATAATGCTAAAGATTTCAAGGTTAATTTTGACGAGGAATTGCATAGAGTGATTGTTCATGGCGTTTTACATTATTGTGGTTACAAGGACAAATCTGAGGAGGATGCTAAGGTGATGCGAGAAAAGGAAAATTACTACTTATTGGATATCATTTGATTTCCAACAATTCATTGTATATTTGCAAGCTTAATTAAAAACAATAAATTGTTCCACGTGGAACATAGTGATGAGCTTATTTTTAGACACATATGATGTTATAGTGGTTGGTGCTGGTCATGCTGGTAGCGAAGCTGCTGCTGCTGCTGCCAACATGGGAAGCAAAACACTGTTAATAACCATGAGTCTGCAAAACATTGCACAGATGTCTTGCAATCCCGCCATGGGCGGTATAGCAAAAGGCCAAATTGTACGTGAGATTGATGCGTTAGGTGGGTATAGCGGCATTGTAAGTGATACATCAGCCATTCAATTTAAAATGCTTAATAAATCTAAAGGACCCGCCATGTGGAGTCCTAGGGTACAAAGTGATAGAATGCGCTTTGCAGAAGATTGGAGATTGCTTTTAGAGAAAACGCCCAATTTAGATTTTTATCAAGAGATGGTATCTGGTTTATTGGTTGAGAATCATAAAGTAGTTGGGGTTAAAACTTCATTAGGTATAGAGATTAAGGGAAAGTCTGTAGTACTTACTAATGGTACCTTTTTAAATGGACTGATTCATATTGGGGATAAGAATTTTGGTGGAGGTAGAGCTGGTGAGAGGGCTGCTACAGGTATAACGGAACAACTCTTAGAATTAGGTTTTGAGTCGGGCAGAATGAAAACAGGAACACCGCCACGAGTTGATGGTAGGTCTTTGGATTTTTCAAAAATGTCTGAACAACCTGGGGATGAAAACCCAGAAAAATTCTCTTACCTAGATATAACAAAACCTCTTGTGGAACAGCGATCATGCCATATGACTTATACGAGTAATGAGGTACATGATTTGTTACGAGAAGGATTTGATAGATCGCCTATGTTTAACGGTAGAATAAAAAGTCTTGGACCTAGATATTGTCCCTCTATAGAAGATAAAATAAATCGTTTTGCGGATAAAGATAAACATCAATTGTTTGTAGAACCGGAAGGCTGGAATACGGTAGAGGTTTATGTTAATGGTTTTTCAACATCATTGCCAGAGGACGTTCAGTTTAAAGCATTGCGTTCTGTTGCTGGGTTTGAAAAGGTTAAATTTTTCCGTCCAGGCTACGCAATTGAATATGATTATTTTCCACCTACCCAGTTAAGGCATACTTTAGAAACTAAATTAGTTGAAGGCTTATATTTTGCAGGTCAAATTAATGGTACTACGGGCTATGAAGAAGCGGCATCTCAGGGATTAATGGCTGGGATTAATGCAAGTTTAAAGGTTAAAGAAAAAGACGCTTTTACTTTGCAACGAGACGAAGCGTATATTGGTGTATTGATTGATGATTTGATAACAAAAGGCACTGAGGAGCCTTATAGAATGTTTACTTCTAGGGCTGAATATAGAACGTTATTAAGACAAGACAATGCTGATTTAAGATTGACACCGAAAGGATTTAAGCTTGGATTGGCTAGTGAAAAGCGTTTGAAGCGCATGGAGGAAAAGCATGAAAAAGCTGAAGGCTTTGTTCAGTTTTTCAGAGAGACTAGTGTAAAACCAAGCGAAGCAAACCCTGTTTTAGAATCAAAGAAATCAGCTCCAGTAAAACAGCAAGACAAGATGTTTAAACTGTTTGCGCGCCCAAATATCACCATTGATGATGTCAGAAAGTTTGAGGCTGTAGAAGGTTATATTCAAGAACACGATTTGGATACTGAAGTAATTGAACAAACTGAAATACAGGTAAAATATTCTGGGTATATTCAAAAAGAAAAAAATAATGCTGACAAATTAAACCGCTTGGAGTATGTGAGCATCCCAGATGGTTTTGACTATTCGCAAATTAAATCGATGAGTTTAGAGGCAAGAGAAAAGCTTAAAAAAATTCAACCTACATCCATTGCACAAGCCTCAAGAATTAGCGGGGTATCACCAAATGATATTTCGGTGCTATTGGTGTATATGGGAAGATAATTATTTAATGTTCCACGTGGAACATTCTGTATAAAATGAAAAACACCAAACCTTATTTGACCGTAAAGGACCACTCAGTTTCCGGAGAAGATTTTCAGTTGCTTATAAATAATAGATTTGGATTCTTAGAGACTTATCCACCACCACTACCAGATAAATTAACTGAGTATTATAAAACAGAAGACTATATTTCACACACAGATACCAAGCGCAACCTCTTTGAAATGGCCTATCATTTTGTTAGAAGTTTGGCATTAAAACGCAAACTGAATTTAATCAACTCTTTCAGTACCGAAGAAAAGAAACTTCTTGATATTGGGTGTGGTACAGGTGACTTTTTACAGACCATACAACAAGATAATTGGATGGTATCAGGAATTGAACCTGATGAAAATGCGAGACAAATAGCAAATAGCAAAACCAATAATGTTGTTTCTGATATCGATCAAATGACACTTTTTGAGTCTCATAGTTTTGATGTTATTACACTTTGGCACGTGCTAGAACATTTACCCAATTTGGATGAACAAATCTCAATGTTAAAACGATTACTTAAGAAGAAAGGAAGCTTAGTTATTGCCGTTCCAAATTTCAAAAGTTTTGATGCGAACTATTATAAAGAGTTTTGGGCAGCTTATGATGTTCCCAGACATCTTTGGCATTTTGATAAAGATGCCATTTCTAAACTTTTCAGAGCTGAAAAAATGAGATTGGTAGAAACGCGTCCGATGAAATTTGATTCTTATTATGTGAGTTTACTTTCAGAAAAATATAAATCAGGCAGAATGAAGCCCTTTAAATCATTCTGGATTGGATGGAGATCAAATTGGAAGGCAAAACGATCTAAGAACTATTCTTCATTAATTTACATCTTTAAAAACGAGTAAAACTTATTTTTAATAACGTCATTAAGCGTTTGTTAAACTTAGAGTGCTAACTTATTTAAGAAAGAAAAAAACGGCTTAAATGGCTTTATAAGAAGTCAAAAGCTATAAGTATTTATGATTTAGCGTGTGTTTGTAATAAATATTATTTATAAATAGGTTTCATTTTTATTTTACACTTCACAATTGATTTTACTTTTTTACATTTGCCAAGATTTAAAAAATAGATAATGAAAAGAATATTAAGTTATGCGGTTTTAATTTTGGTTTTATCTTCTTGTCAACAAGAGCAAAAAATTGGCTATGTAGATAATGCGAAATTGATAAATGAATTTCAAGAGAAAAAAGATGTTGAAATAAAACTTCAAATTAAAGTGACGGCTTATGAAAAACGGAGAGATAGTTTAAGTCAAGCCTTTCAACTTGAACTTCAAGATGCCGAAATAAAATCAAGAAGTATGTCACAAGCTGATCTTCAAAAATTGCAACAGGAATTTCAACAAAAAGAACAGTTAATTTCTCAACGCTTGCAATTTGAGCAGCAACAAATCGCTCAAGAAAGTCAAGCAAAAAATGATACTTTAGTAAAAAAGGTGAAAGATTTTGTAAAAAACTACGGCGTTAAAAATGGATATAATTTCATTTTAGGGAGTAACGAAGCTGGAAGTGTGATGTATGGTAAAGAAGAATATGACCTTACACAAACAGTATTGGACGCCTTAAACGCCGGATACAAAAAAGACTAAATTTTAACTAAATAGTTAAAAAAGCACTGGATGAAAGTCCCGTGCTTTTTTATTTTGCATAAAACGAAAAGGCACTAGAGATCACATTAATTCGGAATCCACCTTTTCCAATTAACTCCCCATCGGCCTGAATAAAGGCGAAATCATTGGGCTGTGTAACTATTGTTATGGATTTACTTTTGAAGCAATCTACTTTTTTATGATTTACAATTTTTCCATTAAATAGATTCGGTAAGTTCTTAATAACATCTAGTTTACCTATATCTTTTGCGACACTTATGTCTAGTAATCCGTCAAAAGGGTCGGGTTTTTTTGTGAGTTGCATGCCACCGCCAGAATATTTACATAGACCTACTAAAATCATTAAACTTTGGGTTTTATAATGATCATCATTAATACTGATATCGCTGATAAATTTCTGGAATGAGAACAAACCGGATATAGCACCAAGAACATAGGCAATTGAACCAAAATGTTTGTATTTAGACACCTTACTTACTACGTAACCATCAAAACCAACACCTGCTAAATTGTTAAAATAAACATCAGGTTGTGACTTATCCGGAAATTCAATTTTCCCTAAATCTTGATGTTTTACATTACCATTTTTTATGATCTGTATCGCGGATTCAAAATCAATAGGAATATGATGTGTTTTTACCCAATCATTTCCTGTTCCAATTGGAATGATTCCCACTTTTATTTCAGTAGAAGGCACCAAATCTTGACTCATGATACCATTGACTATATTATGTAAAGTTCCATCGCCACCAACACTAATAAATTTTCTAAAACCTTGATTAATAGCATCTTGAACGATTAAGATGCTGTGGCTTTCATGTTCTGTAAAAACAAAGTCAAAGTCAAAATTATAAGTCTTGAAGAGATGTTTAATTATAGGCCAATGTGTTTTGCTAGAACCGTTTCCAGACGTGGGGTTAATAATTACAAACCAACGGTCAA
>JAGSHF010000138.1 GCA_023954685.1 Flavobacteriaceae bacterium
AAAAACCTACTTAAAAGGTATTAAAAACATGCCCTAACCCTATCAATATCGCTAAAGCAAATGTCGTTAATGCCAATACTTTTAATTGTGGGTCTAGCAATTTTTGATCCTTAGTTTTATGAACAATCATCAGGTGTTTAATGAACGGAATAAAAGCCAATAAAGGTAATAAATTAGTCCATGACCTGTAATACAGTATACTAAAACCGGCAACAAGAATTAATGATGTTACAATCAAAATATTATGATATATTTTAGCCCGTTCAAATCCTAGTTTTACAGCAACTGTAATTTTATCTGATTTTGCATCTGATTTAATATCACGCATATTATTTAGATTAAGTACGCCAGCACTTAATAATCCAATAGCGAATGCGGGTAAAATTAAAACATGATCAATTTGACGAGCAAATAAAAAGTAGGATCCAATAACACTTAATAGGCCGAAAAATATAAACACCATCAAGTCTCCCAAAGCTTTATATCCATAAGCCGAAGAGCCTACAGTATACTTTATTGCTGCATAAATAGATAATCCTCCTAAAATAAAAAAAAGCATAGAATAAAGAAAATTGACCATACCAAAAGCAGATAACACTACCATAAATATGAGGAAAATAGTAATCAATACCGAGGTACGTATACCAACCAGCATTTCATCCGGAGTGATTTCACCACTCTGAATGGCTCGCATTGGCCCAATCCTATCTTCGTTATCTGTACCTTTTACCCCATCGCCATAATCATTAGCAAGATTTGATAAAATTTGTAAACTAATCGTTGCTAGAATGGCAAAGAAAAAGATTTGGAATTTAAAGAAGCCATTGTAATAAGCAAAAGACCCACCCACAATAATCCCTGAAACAGATAATGGCAACGTTCTTAATCTAAAAGCGGAAATCCATGGTTTTACTTTATCCATGTAATGTTTATAAAAAAATTAAGGTATCCATTTTTTATCAAAGTTTGGTTTACGCTTTTCTAAAAATGCATTCCGCCCTTCAGTGGCCTCTTCAGTCATGTATGCCAGTCGGGTTGCTTCTCCTGCAAAAACCTGCTGCCCCACCATACCGTCATCAGTTAAATTCATCGCAAATTTTAACATTTTTATTGAAGTTGGTGATTTTCCCAATATTTCTTGAGCCCATTCAAAAGCCGTACCTTCCAGTGCTTCATGAGGAATTACAGCATTAACCATACCCATTTCATAAGCTTCTTGTGCAGAATAATTTCTTCCAAGAAAAAATATTTCTCTTGCTTTTTTCTGCCCTACCATTTTTGCCAAATATGCTGAACCATAACCACCGTCAAAACTCGTTACATCTGCATCCGTTTGTTTAAAAATGGCATGTTCTTTACTTGCCAAAGTTAAATCGCAAACGACATGTAAACTATGTCCGCCACCTACAGCCCAACCTGGAACAACAGCAATAACGGCCTTAGGCATAAACCTGATTAAACGCTGTACTTCTAATATATTCAATCGGTGATAGCCATCTTCACCCACATAACCTTGATGTCCTCTAGCTTTTTGATCGCCTCCACTACAAAAAGAATAGACGCCATCCTTAGTTGAAGGCCCTTCAGCACTTAACAAAACAACCCCAATAGAGGTGTCTTCATTAGCGTTATAAAAAGCATCGTAAAGTTCTTTGGTTGTTTGCGGACGAAAGGCATTTCGGACGTTCGGCCTATTAAATGCAATACGAGCAACGTTATCACATTTCTTATAGGTAATATCTTGATATTCTTTGACTGTGACCCAATTTATTTCCATCATTTACACGTTGTATTTAGCGTAAAAATACATAATAAAACTTATTTTAGAAACAACCATTGGGTTATCTAATCTTCAGGTATAAAAGCTCTGTTTATTTAGTTAATCTAATCCCTTTTTCTTCAATAGTAATCAACCTTTGTTTGTAGAGTGAGCCAATTGCTTTTTTAAAGCTCTTTTTACTCATTTCAAGCTCCGACTTGATGCGTTCTGGGTCAGATTTGTCAGTTAACTCTATAAAACCGGAGTTATCTTCTAACTGTTGCATAACAAGAGCGGCATTAGGCTCTATATTTCTATATCCTATTTGACCTAAAGTAATATCTAATTTATTTCCAGGTCGTATTTTTTTTACAATTCCTTTTAAACGGTCACCAACACTCAAATCTCTAAAAATACTATCTTTATAAATTAACCCAGAATGTAGTTTATTTACAATAACATTCATCCCAATTTCTGAAGGGTGAGATACTATTAAATCTACTTCATCAAATTCAGCTACAGTTAATTCTTTATTATCTAAAAAATGATTTGTTTTACTTGAAGCCACCAAACGGTTACTCTCTTCATCTAAATAACAAAAGACCAAATACCAGCCACCAACTTTCATTTTGAACGCTTGCTCCTTAAATGGGCAAAAGAGTTCTTTTACCATGCCCCAATCTAAAAAAGCACCAATTTGTGTGACTTGATTACAACGCAATAAAGCAAATTCATCACGCTTAATAAAGGGTTTATCGGTAACAGCAACAAGACGTTCTTCATTATCTAAATACACAAAAACCTCAAGTTCATCTCCTATGTCAAAAGTTTCAGGAACGTATCTATTAGGTAGCAAAACATCATTCTCTTCAGCATCACCTAAAAACAAACCTGGCTCTGTATCTCTTAGTATTGTAAGGGTATTATATTCTCCAATGTGTATCATACTGCAAAGGTAGTGATATAAAAAAAGCGTTCCAACCTAATGCAACGCTTTTAATTCAAATCAATCTAACCAACCAAAAAAAATATTTTACCATCAAAACGGTAATTATAATATGTTTCTATAATTAAGACACAATAACTTTGAAAAAGTCACAAAAAAATTATTTAATGAACTTAAAGTAGTTCAATAGCATTTCATCATTACGTTTTCGTGGTGTAAAAATTTCCAATAATTTTGGATGATTACCCTGATAGAAACCGTCTAAAGTTTCTAAAAGTGAATCTTGAGTTGATGTAGAGACGTAGTCTATTTTATACATTTCGCATAAAGACTTTGCATTCAAATCATGTACAGTTTCAAAATATTCATCAAAGTTCTCAGTGTTTTTATGTCCTGGAAGAATACGGAAGATACCACCACCTCCATTATTAATTAAAATAATTCTTAAATTCTTCGGAATGTAATTATTCCATAAGGCATTACTATCATAAAAGAAACTCAAATCTCCTGTAATAAGAACTGTTTGATTGGCATGAACAGATGCTGCACCAATAGCTGTAGAAGTGCTGCCATCAATACCGCTTGTCCCTCGATTACAAAACACTTTTAAAGAGGGGTTCAAATCAAACAACTGCGTATATCTTATTGTGGAACTATTCCCTAGTTGCAACATTGTATTTTCAGGAATACTTTTTAATATTTCATCAAAGACAGTGAAATCAGAATAATCTATCTCTTTGAGATACTGTTGATGCCTTTCTCCTCTTCTTGATTTTAACTTTAATAAACTGGATTTATAATGACTTTCTGTTGTCAATGCCTTTTTAAAAAAAGAATTAAAAAACACATTCACATCATGCTTGAAGTGCTGGGTTAGACAAAAGAAAGTATCGTTGGCTTTTTTTGCATCAACATGCCAATGTGCTTTAGGTTGATAGTTGCGTAAAAATGCTTTTATTTTTTTCGAAACAATCAAACCTCCAAAAGTTAACAAAATATCCGGTTGCAAAGCTTCAAATTCATCAGTCTCTAATGGTGCAATAATTTTATCTATACTTGGAAAAAACGATTCGTGATGCAAGTTTGAAGTAGTTTCAGTAAATACAATAACACTATTATCGGTTGCAAGACAATCCAGATATTTCTGCTCTACTGCATTAGGTAGATTAGCACCAACCAAAACGATTTTTCTTTTAGCTGCTTTCCATTGATCTCTATAAACCGATACATCCTTAATCTCTCTATTATTAATTTCCTCTGAAAGAACATCTGATGTAACAGTTAACGCGTCAACCATATCATACAATGGTTCACTAAAAGGTACATTAATATGAACTGGTCCGCATTGAGTTTTTGAAGTATTCAGAGCTTTATTTATTTCGATAGCACTTTGCTCTAAATGAGATTCGGATAAATTTGCTTCATATAAAACATGATTGGCAAACACGTTTTTTTGATTGATGGTTTGACCATCTCCAATACCAATTAAATGTTGTGGTCTATCGGCCGATAAAACAACCAATGGGATATCACTATAAAACGCTTCTGCTACCGCTGGATAATAGTTAAGTAATGCACTCCCTGAAGTACAAACAACTGCAACAGGTTCTTGCGTTTGCTGCGCTATCCCTAACGCAAAAAAAGCCGCACAACGCTCATCAACAATACTATAACATGTAAACACTTTTTGATTCGTAAAACCGATCGTTAAAGGCGCATTTCTACTCCCCGGTGAAATGACAATATGCTTGATCCCTTTTAACTCAAAAAGTTGAATAATGGTTTGCGCAAGTTGATTTTTCGGATAGTTCATGAAAGAATTAATCAGATCGTAAAAATAAACAATCCAATGGGAAATTGATTATTCTAAAACACTTTTCATTGTCTTTGTTTTATTGATGGTTTCCTGCCATTCATTTTCTGGAATAGAATCTTTTGTAATGCCGCCACCTACATAAAGTTGGGCTTCAGTACTATTTAATTGCATACACCTCAAGTTCACATATAAATGTGTTGCGCTTTTGTGATAAGCATATGCCCTGTTTTCAATATTACGAACTCCAGAACGTGGTCTGATTTTTACTTTTTTATTGAGTTCCCCCAAAAATCCGGTATAAAATTCACGATTGTAATTTTCATGATCCAAGATAAACTGCATTGCCTCCTGTTTAGGATATCCACAAACTGCTGGTGTGGGATGCAATGCAAAAATTAGTTGCCTCAAACTAAATGTGTTTCGTTTAAGTAAGCCTGATATGTCTGTTTTTAAATGTAGTAAGCTCCCTGCTTTTACAGTTTTTACCTCGGAAAGGGTCATGCTTTCAACAAATGCTTCTAAACTCTGCTCAATAAAATCGGTCACAAATTGCTGCTCTTCCTGCTCTTTCAAATCCCATTTCACATGTTGTGTCCCTTTATAAGTTTGCGTTCCCGCCAAAGCCATGGTTGAAAACCGATGCCCTTCTACATTTAATAAATTCTCTGGTGTTGCACCTAACCACATTCCAACCTTAGGGTGGTACCAGCAATAAGCAAATTCAGAATTATTTTTATTCAATAAGGTCTTAAAAATTTGAATGAAATTAAGCTCATCTACAATAATTTTTTCGGATCGAGATAATACAACTTTTTTAAATTCATCATGATCTATCGCTGTCTTTGCTTCTTCTACTAATCGAATATAGATCTCTTTATCAGCTTCCTTAAAAGACAAGGAAGTCATGTTAGCTTGAGATTCAACTTCAGTATCAATACTTAGCTCAGAACAGTTACTATAAGGAATTAAAAAGGTGTCTTTTCTAACATCAAATGGAGCAAACACAAAACCACTTTCCGAATAATCCTCCACTTTATATAAAGT
This sequence comes from Flavobacteriaceae bacterium, assembly GCA_023954685.1. GTDB lineage: Bacteria > Bacteroidota > Bacteroidia > Flavobacteriales > Flavobacteriaceae > JAGSHF01. The sequence continues at coordinate 5,566 of JAGSHF010000138.1, forward strand.
ATTTTCTTTTTGTAAAAGTGCCGTTACTTCATTTTTATATGGTTTAGAATACAGCACAAAAGGCAATTTATTATTGTATTGTCCTTCTATAGCATTGAAGAAATTTTCCGAAGACATAAACTATTTTATTTTTGGAATAGCAACCGTTGTCAATTTACATAATGAAATTAAATTGTCATGGTCATCTGTAATTTTTACTTCTAAAAGTTGAGTCGTTCGTCCTTTATGAACAAAGGTTGCTTTAGCATAAACATCACCCTCTTTTACACTTTTTAAGTGATTGGCTGAAATTTCAATACCTCTTACATAGATGCCTTTTAAATCTAAAAACATATGTGCTGCAAAGCTACCTGTAGTTTCGGCCAAAGCAACAGTAGCACCACCATGCAAAACACCATCTGGCTGATACACCCTAGAATTAACAGGCATTTTAGCAACAACAAAATCATCGCCAAAATCAATAAACTCTATATTCAATGTTTCCATTAGCGTGTTCTTACAAATAGAATTAGCGTGCGCGATAACGTCCTGTTTCGATAATTGCATATAAAAAGTTTATTTTAGTTCCTTATTTGGTAAAAATATAAAATCAGAATTTAATAATGAATGCAACCGAAAAAGAAATAACATACCAATCATCAAATAGCTATTCGACTCTCAATACTCTAACTCAAAATACAAAACATGTATGGTTGGTATGTCACGGTATGGGGTATTTAAGTCGCTATTTTCTGAGATATTTTACCCAATTAAATACTGATGAAAATTATATCATTGCACCTCAAGCACCAAGTAAATATTATATCCAACCAGGTTTTAAACATGTGGGTGCCTCATGGCTCACCAAAGAAAATACGGGCAAAGAAACGGAGAATGTCATGTCATATCTCGATGCTGTTCTAGAAACGGAACACATCCCTCAACATCTTAATTTAATTGTTTTTGGGTATTCTCAAGGTGTATCTATTGCTATGAGGTACGTAGCAAAACGCCAATTAAAATGTTCCCAACTTGTACTTCACTCCGGCGGTATTCCTAAAGAATTAGTTGCTGAAGATTTTAAATACTTGCTTGGAAAAGCAAAGATTACAATGATTTATGGTACTCAAGATGAATATTTAAATGATGAGCGCATCTTACATGAAACACATAAAGTTCAAGAATTGTTTGAGCAGCATGCACATGTGCTTCCTTTTAATGGGAAACATGTGGTAAATGTTGAATTCATAAATCAACTTGTATAAATAAAAAGAGGTCATTCAATTTGAATGACCTCTTTTTTAATTAAAAAATTTATTTCGAATTAATACTATCTATTAGATATTATCTTCTTCACTTTCACACCTTCTTTGGTGGTTACTCTTAAGAACAATATATGATCGTTCGTATTTGACAAATCAATATTATTAATTCTTTCCATGCCCTTTTTATAATCACGAACCTCTTTACGAACAATAATTCTTCCTTGTAAATCAATAACCTCAATGGTGATATCAGTATCAAAGTCAGATTCAAAACTCACATTAACATTGTTTTTGAAAGGCATCGGGTATGCTCTAAAATCAAAACTTGTTACAGCCGTTCTTTTCTTAGGCTTACCTTTTGGTTCTTCCTGAGTTGATACATCCGAAGGTACAGTTGGTTCAAAAGTACACACTTCAACTTCTGCATGGAAAATGGCATACATATCATTTAAGCAATCTATTTCACTCACTGGTACTGTTAAGATCGCTGAATTTTCACCATTAGCATTTCCTGTCACATTATACTGTCCTGGTGCTGTAGTATTTACCCAACGTCTACCTTTTTTCTTTCTTGCAAATTGAGTGCAGCCTAAATTAGCATGTAAACCATATAATGAATAATAATTATCATCTGTGGCGTCATTAAGGTCATACTCAATACTAATATTAGTTGCATCTCTAGAAATAGTAACAGTGCCTACCAACTCCCCTGGACCATCTGTAGGATCGCAGTCATTACCATTACCAGCATATAAATTGAAGGTATAGCTGTTATACACATCACTGCCATTTGTATTGGCTATAGCAGTATCTAGATCTAGATTATCTAAGGTCCAACCCCATCTGTTTTCACGAATGACATCACGATCACTTGCATCTAAGAAACATAAATTATTTATACCGCTATACGTCGTATTATATGCATAGGCAGTTTCATCTTCGCAACAGTCATAAACAGTTACGTCCAAATCACATGTTGCGGTACACTTCGTGGTATTGTCTGTCACAGTTAATTCAACAATCATCGTACCATCTGAAGTAGGATTAATATAAACGGTTTGCTCGTCATCATCGCCAATTATGTTACCACCAGTAACAGACCAAGAATAACTATAATCGCCGTCTGGTCCTGAATACATCACTTTAGTGTCTTGCAGACAAATTGTGTCATCACCAGTAATGCTGCATTCTGGATTAGGGTTTACCGTAACAGTATCAGTAGCTGTGTTATCACAAGTACCATTAGTCGTATATCTAACCGTATAAGTCGTACCTGCAACTCCAT
>JAGSHF010000013.1 GCA_023954685.1 Flavobacteriaceae bacterium
GAAGCGTTTCTAGTCAAAAACAATATTCCTACACCACAAATTTTTTTTCATAATTCAAAAAACAGATTTACTTATCAAGGTTCTGTTTTTGAAATAGCAACTAAAACTGACTTTTTCTCTTTTTTAGAGAAAGTCTTTAATGAAGAAAACATTGAGCAAATCTTTTGTAAACCTATAGACGGAATTATGGGAGAAAATATTTTTGTTATCACCAAAAACACATATCAAAAAACAGAAGATAATGTAATGGACTTGGTGTTTTCTAAAGCTTTTATATTTCAAGAATTAATAGTACAACATGACGTTTTAAAAACAATAAATTATTCTAGTATAAACACTTTGAGGGTTGTTACCTACAAGAATAAAAAAAATGAGGTAGAAATTTTATCTGGATTTATTAGAATTGGAAGAAAAGGAGCCATTATAGATAATGCTCATGCTGGAGGAATTGTCGCGCCAATTAATAAAGAAACAGGTAAAATGTGTGCCGAAGGGTTACAACTCATCAATAATGGTGGGGGCGTCTTTTATAAACACCCTGATACAGGAATAATTTTTGATAATTTACAAATTCCCTTTTACAGTCAAGTTAAAAAAATAGTATCCAAAGCTTCTTTGTTATTTGAATTTCCCTTTTTAGGTTGGGACATTGCCATAACCCCATCTGGCCCTGTTATTGTAGAAGCTAATCACGATTTTCATTTATTGTTATCAGATAGAATGGAGAAAGGTCTAAAAAGAAACCCTTCCTTCAAAAAATCACTCAAGCAACTCTACTTTTTGTAGGATCATCATATAAATTAAAAGGTTAGCTTTTTTCCGTGCTAGCAAGTGAAGCGTAAGCAACTATAGCTAAACTTTCTATTTCTTAAGTTTTAAAATACAACTAAAATCGTTTAGGTTGCTTTTTCTGTTGTTATAACAATTTCTTCTTTTATATAGAGCAATAAACTATAAATAAATAATGCAATGCCTATCATTTCAAGACATTCTTCAATGCTATAAAGTGTCACATTTAGAATTACAGAATAATTGTCAGAGTTATAATTTTTAGCAGCAAACATTTCAAAACCAATGGCTCCAATTACATATATTGCCCCTGAAATTATAAACAACCGAAAGATTTTTTTTGGAAGTTGCGGAAGGAATTTAAAATAATAAACTACGGAGAAAATGATAAAGAATATTCCATAAGGAATTACCCACCCCCAAGATAAATACCCCGTTAAATTAATAATTCTATCAAAAAATATGCCCACTCTTTCATGAAGCTGTACGGACTCGTCAATTGATAAATAGAAAAATATAATAGATAGAATTAACCATAGAGCATAATTTAATCCATGAGTTTTTCGAAATAATGAAATAAAGCCAAGTAATAAAGACGCAAATAAAATAGTAATTGATGAATAATATGTAGGAATGTTCCCCTCGGTTCTTATATTAAATAAATTAAAAAGCCATTTAATATTATTATCATTAAAATAGAAGACCAAACCCATAATATTAGCAATTTCAAGGCATAGGATTATAATGAGCAATACCCCCAATATCTTTTTTGGTCTAATTTGTAAAATCATAGAATTAAGATAATATATTTATTTTTAAACTTAAAGAACAGATTTAAAGATAAATTGTTCTCACTTGTCCGCCAATTTAAAATGGCAATAAATGTTGTTAATTAAATAGAAGACATTTTTTTTATTCTTTCATTAATCGTAATATTGCAATGAACTAATATGAAATACAATGGGATTAGCTAAAACCGAAATGTTTACCGACGAGCAAAATGAGATTTCTCTTTTTGCAAAAGTCTTCGGACATCCTGCAAGAGTTGCAATTTTACAGCAACTCTTTAAAATCGACGCCTGCTATTGCGGCGATTTGGTTAACGAAATAGGTTTAGCCCAACCTACGATTTCACAACATTTAAAAGAACTAAAGCATTTAGGCTTAATTAAAGGAAACGTTGAAGGCACAAGTGTTTGCTATTGCATCAATACCAAAAATTGGACTAAAATGAAAGCGACTATGTTGCAATTTCTAAATCAAGATATTTCTGATAAAGAAAATTGCTGTTAAAAAAATAAGCCATATGATAACAACACAATCAACTCTGTTTTCAGAAATAGAACAAGTAATTGAAGATCTAAATCCTCAAATTATTGAAGAGGATCGTAAAGCCGTTTTACAACCACTATCTGAATTTATCCAGTCAAAAGTTTTAAATAATCAAGAAATTAGAATCAACTTTATCTGCACTCACAATTCACGAAGAAGTCACTTATCACAAGTTTGGGCACAAACAATGGCTCATTATTTTAATATTAAAAATGTATTTTGTTATTCGGGTGGAACAGAAGCAACAGCACTGTTTCCTATGGTTGCAGAAACTTTACGAAATTCTGGTTTTCAGGTAAATACAATTTCAAAAAACGAGAATCCTGTTTACAGTATTAAATATGCTAACAACCAACATCCTATTATTGGGTTTTCTAAAAAACTAGACGATGATTTTAATCCTAAATCAGCATTCGCAGCAATTATGACTTGCGATTCAGCAAACGAAGCATGTCCATTTGTTCCAGGTGCAGAAAAACGTATTCCAATAACTTTTGAAGACCCAAAAGCATTTGACAATACTCCTCAACAGGCTGAAAAATATCATGAAAGAAGCCTGCAAATAGCAACCGAATTATTTTATGTTTTTTCTCAAATAAAAGTTTCAAAAATGGCATCAAAGAACAACTAATTCTAAGAAAGAATAATTATGGAATACGAAATTAAGGCATCATCTATTTCAAACAAAGACGCCACTATACAAATTAAGCAAAGTGATATCGCTTTTGGTACTACTTCAAAATCTGCTGAACTATTACCTAATCCTGCCGAGCTATTTTTAGGATCTTTTGCGTCGTGTATGTTAAAAAATGTTGAGCGCTTTTCTATTATGATGAAGTTTACATATTCAAAAGCCATAGTACGTGTTTCTGCCATCCGTTTGGAAAAACCTTTAAAAATGGATGACATTAATTACACCTTAACGGTTTACAGTTCTGATGAAAACTTAAATACCGTATTGCTAAAAAAGAATATTGAGAAATTTGGTACAATCTACAACACTGTAAAGTTATCATGCCATATAAATGGCATAGTAGAACAAAATAAAACATTTTAAATAACTGAATATTAGTAGTTTATGAAAAAATTAAGTTTTCTTGACAGAAATCTAACATTGTGGATATTTGTAGCAATGGCCTTAGGAGTTGGACTTGGGTATTTTATACCAACATTTCCAAATATTATAAATTCGTTTAGTAGAGGAGCCACAAATATTCCGATTGCAATCGGATTGATTTTAATGATGTATCCGCCTTTAGCAAAAGTTAATTATGCGTTGTTACCTAAAGTATTCAGAAACACAAAAATCTTATCCATTTCACTCGTATTAAATTGGATCATCGGACCAGTTTTAATGTTTGTTTTAGCCATTACATTTTTACGTGATTATCCTGAATATATGGTTGGTCTAATTTTAATTGGCTTAGCACGGTGTATTGCAATGGTTTTGGTTTGGAACGACCTCGCAGAAGGAAGTAGTGAATATGGAGCAGGTTTGGTGGCGCTGAATAGCATTTTTCAAGTGTTTGCATATAGTTTTTATGCGTGGATTTTTATAACGGTTCTTCCGCCATATTTTGGATTTGAAGGCGCCATTGTGGATATATCAATCGGGACAATTGCGGAAAGTGTCGCTATTTATTTAGGTATTCCATTTGTAATGGGCATATTAAGTCGATTAATTTTAGTGAAACTAAAAGGCGAGGAGTGGTATACAAACAAATTTATTCCAACCATTTCACCAATAACTCTAATCGCTCTTTTATTTACAATTGTGGTGATGTTCTCGCTAAAGGGAGAACTAATTGTTGAAATTCCAATGGACGTTCTAATAATTGCAGTGCCTCTACTTATCTATTTTACCTTAATGTTTATCATTGGTTTTTTTGTAACCAAAGCAACAGGAGCAGAGTATGACAAGACTGCGTCAGTAGCTTTTACAGCAGCCGGAAATAATTTTGAACTAGCGATTGCTGTTGCAATTGCAGTTTTCGGACTTAATTCAGGACAGGCATTTGCAGGAGTAATAGGGCCATTGGTTGAAGTTCCTGCATTGATTTTATTAGTTCGAGTTTCATTTTGGTTAAAGAGAAAATACTATGTATAAAAAATCAATGCATGTGATGAATTATGCAAAATAGAATCTCGATATTAAACTCGATCTTATTAATTTACGGTTAAAAAAAGGCTCCAGCATTCAAATAATATCACTTCAACCAGAGGTTAAACTAGAACTATAAAATATAGAATAATGTTCTGCTTTACTTAATTTTGCATAAGTAAAAGCGACGTTTTTTAACCCAATTTTCTTGTTATTTACTTTCTAAAAGATTTCTTTAATAATGTAGTGGAATACTATTTTTGCAGAAAAGGCAGAAAGTTGGCCGTAGATGTATGTGAAATAGTAGGAAAAAGGTAAAGTTCTCCTTTGAGGACTTTACCTTAATTATTTATTTCTAATCAGTTATTCAGATAGCCTTCCAGTTCATTAATAATTACGTTATAGAAACCTTCAAATACATTTTCCATTTCGGCTTTTACGTCTTCTGCTGAATCAAACTCACATCCCCAGGTAATTTTACAATTACTTTCAGTCACCTCACTAACTTTAATTGTACTTACATAGCCCTTAACAGGGAATGGACTTTCGGTGATTTTATATTGCATCTCAAGAGCATCATTGTTGGCAAAGTTTAATACTTCATGTATTGCCGTGCCATCAGGCAAATAACATGTTCTCGTTGCTCCGGCACCTACGCCTTCTGTTACCGACTTTTCAATAGGAGAGTAGTTTTCAATGCCGCGAAAAGATGAAAGTGCTTCCCATGCTTTTTGAGCTGTTACATTGATCGATTTGTTTACAATAACTTCATTCATAATTATAGTATTAATTGATTACGAAACGAAGATAAAACAACAATATCCATGATAAAAAAATTGCGTTCAGTTATAGTAACTATTGGATGAATGTAAGCTGTTCATCAATATAAATGCATAATTCTTCTCTTGAGTGAATCTTATATAATATGCTCAAACTAAAAATGATTCCCAGAAGAAAATCAGCATATTCATTAATTTTAGTTTTATTTTTAAACTGACCAAGTTTAAACGCTTTTTCAAGCACTACAATGTAACTGTCTTTTAACGTATTTAAATAGTCATCGTATTTAAGGACTACATCGGTATTCTCATTACGTAACTCCACCACTGTATTGACCATGAGACAGCTTCGAGGAAAGGTTTTGTTTATTAATGCATCAATCAACGTATAAAAGAATTCTTTTAAAGAGTCCAGGCCTTCTGTAGTTTGGCGTAACTGTTTTAGAAAAGGGTCAGAATAGTTATTTGTATAATAATTCAAAGAATCTAAAAAGAGCATATCTTTTGAATACTTGTTATAAAGTACATTTTGGCTTATATCTAATTCTGAAGAAAGGTCTTTTACAGAGATTCCTTTAAATCCCTTTAACCAGAAAATTTCCTGAGCTTTTTCTACTAATTGATCATAACTACTGTTCAACGATTTTGGCATAACTTGATAAGATTATATTAATTCCATTTGCAACATATTCTCGATATTCGGCAGGCGATTGGATAAGACAAAAACTCATCACTGTACAAAACAACCCCAGAAGATGCTTTGCATAGAAACCTACATTTTTTTCAATTCCGCTTCGAATCAATAAGCCTTGTATCAGTGACAAAATTTCATCAAGGTAACTATTCAAACTTTCACGTATGTTTTCATCTGTATCTGCAAGTTCTGTTCCCACATGTATAAAGTAACAGCCAGCCATGGGTTGGTTATCTTCAAGGAAAGCGGTATAGAACTGCATAAGCGTTTTATGTATTTCGCCATCAGTATTCTTGAGAAGATCGAACTTGTTTTTTGAATAACGCTCTCTATAAAGTTCAAGTGACGCATAAAGAATACCTTCCTTACTACCAAACTCATGATACAATGAAAAGCGGTTTACTCCAGTGGCTTCAACAATCTCATTTATAGAACATCCGTTAAAACCTTTCTGCCAGAAAAGAAGAATAGCTTTCTCCAAGATCGCATTCCGATTATATTCCTTGTACCTCATAGATGTAAAGGTACAAAACCTAATACAGGATAAAATAATTGCATTCAGAAATCAAAAGAAACACAATAAAACTCCAGATCCAAAAGTTTATAAAGCCATTTTACATAATGGCTAATTATGGATTACTAAAATGTATTATAATGTTCTGCGTTATGTAACTTGAGCTTTGCATACGTGCGAATGATAAAAATCTTGTAGACCTTTTGAAGTAGGAGCGAAGTCTAGCGATGGCAAAGTTCATACTACAGTTTCTTGAAGAAATTTCATCCCAAAATGTTCTGCTGTAGTGTTTATGAAACCGAGTAGGCATGATTTATGAGCTTCTCTAAAACAATATTAATCTCGTGAATAAACACTCTTTTTACGAAGCAACGACAGGAGCGAAGCGTAATGTGTGTGGAATGGGTACTTATAATTACAACAGCCTATTTTAACCTGCTCAAAACACATGATTTAAACTGAGAACCGATTGGAATCCTGTTTTCTCCAATTACAACGTAATCTGAACTTACTGAATCTATTTTTGTGAAGTTTACGATATAAGATTTTTGAATTTGAAAGAAGTTATTATTTAATAAAGATAATGCTTCAGCTATGCTTTGTCTTCCCATAATCTTTTTACCATTTACAAAATAGTTGATATAATTCCCATCCTTTTGGATATATTCAATAGCATCAAGATTAATTTGATGCGTTTCTAGTCCGCTTTTAATAAATATGGTTTTAGAATCTTCAGAATGTTTATTATTGGATTTAAAAACAATACTATTATTGTTTGTCAACTTTGTAATCGTCTTTGAAAAGCGATCTAAACTAATAGGTTTAAGAAGGTAATCTATAGCATTAACTTCATAACTTTCTAGCGCATGTTCAGAGTAAGCCGTTGTAAATACAATACTTGTTTTTGGCGAAATCATTTTAGATAAAGACAGTCCGCTTAAATGTGGCATATTAATATCTAAGAAAATAACATCAACAACATTGGTGTTTAAAAATTCTAATGCCTTTAATCCGTTTCTAAATGTCGAAACTAATTCAAATTTTGAAAAATGAGATAAATAGGAAGCAATAAGTTCTATTGCCTTAGGTTCATCATCAACTATTATTACCTTCATCTGTATTAATTATAAGTGTTACATTAAAACTATTTTGGTTTTCTTCAATTTCAAGTGAATGTCTTTTAGAATAAGCTAATTGCAAACGTTCCTTAGTCGATTTTAATCCATAACCACCAACACTATCTAAATCAAGTTTTGGAGGCATTGAGTTTTTAATATCAAATATAAATTTTGTAGCGTTTGTAATATCTATATCAATATGGATAAAAGAGTTAAACTCTGGTTGCACACCATGTTTAAAAGCATTTTCTACGAAACTTAACAGAATACCCTTTTCAATTAATTGTACATCATTAGTACCTGTAATATTTAATTTATAATCAACTTCATTATCTTCAAAGCGTAGTAAATGCAATTCTGAAAAATCTTGTATGAATTGTATTTCTTTTGACACAGGAACAAAATCACTTTTATTTTCGTACACAACATAACGCAACAGTCCCGAAAGTTTATCTATACTCTTTGCCAATTTTGGGTTTTTTGATTGATCTACCATGGCTAACAAATTATTCATAGTGTTAAATAAAAAATGTGGATGTAATTGAGAACGAAGCAAATTGAGTTCAGTTTGATTATTAATCAATTCCAAATTTCTCTTATCAACTTCCATTTTACTCCAAGCTTTTATTAAACCATAAGCCATTGCGACCGTTGTATAAAAAATAAAAATGCCATACCAAAGTGATGGAAACCAAACAATATGAATAAAACCTAAAAAGAAAAGTTTAATCACTATTATATAAAAACCTAAAAATACAGCCATCCCAATAATAATTTGGGTTATCACGCTTTTAAACTTTGATTTGTCGGTGAGTTTTTGAGTAAAATAAAATTGAATGTAAAAATATAATGCGAATATTGGCTGGCCAATACCAAAGAAATTAATGAGATCATCACTGTGTTCAGTATTTCCAGTAACAACTCCATCTGTAATACTTACTAAATGTTCGGTAATAGAAAAAGAATAGATAATTAGCCAAGAACTAAAAATCCAAAACAAAATATTAAGCCCTATTTCTATCCATTTTTTACTCATTTGGCTAAGATATGATATTTATGAGCCTATTTATTTATATAGTACCAAGTCCCATATATATGGTACAAAGCAGCAATATAAAATTACATAACTTTTTCTTAGACGTTTATACCTCAAATTATGCTTGTTATAACTTAGTCATGTATATATCACAATCAAGTTATTTATTTGCCAAAGAAATCAAATCATTAATATAATCATTCAAAAAATGAAACAGTTTACAGTTATACTTGCCTTTGCTCTTGTCTTTTTGACGAGTTGTTATGCACAAAATGAATCAAAAATAAAAAATATTGAAAGTCTAGATTCTAATATTAATGCTTTAGTAAAGCAATATCAAGACTTAGATATATTTTCAGGAATTGTATTGGTTGCCGAAAAAGGCTCGCCAAAGTATCATAAAGCATTTGGTTTGGCAAATAGAGAAACCAATACTGCCAATACTATTACTACTAAGTTTGATATTGGATCCATGAATAAATCGTTCACTAAAACAGTAATCCTGCAATTAATAGAAGAAGGAAAACTAAATGTTACTGACAAATTGGGGCAATATATTTCAGGGTTTCCAGAAATTGCTGCTAATAAAATAACAATAACCGATTTATTGAATCATTCTTCTGGTTATACCGATTATTGGGGAGAAGATTTTGATGAACTCTCAATAGATCAAAAAAGATTATCAGGTCTTGTAGAACGAATCAAAAAGCTAAGGTTAGAGTTTGAACCAGGAACAGAAAGAGCTTACAGTAATTCAGGTTATGTATTATTAGGCGCGATTATTGAAAAAATTACTAATAAAACATATCATCAAAATGTGGTAGATCGTATTCTAAAACCATTGAATATGACTGAAACCTATGTAATTGATAAAAACAAAGTTCCTAATAGAGCTATTGGGTATTATAAAGATATGAAAGGAAATATTTCTAATAATCTGGGATTTGCAGAAGTGCCAAATCCTGATGGAGGTTTTCATTCTACCCCAAGTGATATCGTAAAGTTTTATTCAGAATATTTTTATGGCGCTACATTGTTAAGTAAAGCAACAAAAAATAATGAAGCTTTTTTCGGATCAATAGCCAAAAGAAAAACAACAGGAGAAGCCTCGCTAATGGCTGGAGGGTTTCCAGGTGCAAATACAGCATATTTAGAAATCATGCGAGATGAGATAAGCATAATTGTTTTTGCTAATATGGATGAGCCAGTAGGAGAGCAGCTTGCAACTGGTATTTTAGCTTTGGTACGAGGAGAAACTCCAGTAACTCCATCACTACCAGCAAACCAAAATGTATATAACCATTATGTTAAGCATGGTATTGAGTATGTCGAAGAGCATTTTTCAGAGCTAACTTTAAATTTTCATTCTGAAGACCCAAAAGGAATGATACTTAATGGCATAGGTTATGACTTTTTAAGGGAAGGGAAAAAAGAAGAAGCATTGAAGTTCTTTCAACTAAACGTAAAATTATTTCCAGAAGATGCTAATCTTTGGGACAGTCTAGGAGAAGTTCACTTTAAACTTCAAGACAATGTCAAAGCACTAGAGTATTATGAAAAAGCACTTGCTATGGATCCTTATATGGAGTCGGCACAGGAAATGATAAAAAAAATAAAAACAAAAATGTAACCTAACTCAATAAAAATAGAGGGAGATTTGCAATGAAAAATAAAATATGAAAATTTTAGTAGTAGGAGCAAGTGGAGCAACAGGGACACAATTAGTAGAACAACTTTTACTAAATAAGCATCAAGTGAAAGTAATTGTTAGGTCTCCCGAAAAATTACCAGAATCATGGAAAACAAACGAAGGTCTTCAAATAATTGCTGCAAGTATTTTAGTTTTAAGCGATGCTGAAATGAGTACAATCGTTAAGGATTGTCAAGCTGTTGCTTCTTGTTTGGGCCATAATTTAACTTGGAAAGGCATTTATGGACAACCCAGAAAGCTGGTTACCGATGCTACTCGACGATTATGCAATGCCATACAAACTAATAATAATCAACAACCAACAAAATTTGTATTAATGAATACCACTGGAAATCGTAATAGTGACTTAAACGAACCTATTTCATTTGCTCAAAAATGTGTCATTGGGTTACTTCGTTTATTATTACCTCCTCATGTAGATAATGAACAAGCAGCAGATTATCTGCGTATACAAATAGGTCAAGACAATAAATTTATAGAGTGGGTTGCGGTTAGACCAGATGGATTAATTAATGAAGATGAAGTAACCGATTATGAAATACACGCTTCACCAACACGAAGTGCCATTTTTAATGCTGGTAAAGTTAGTCGTATCAATGTTGGTCATTTCATGGCAGATCTAATTTGTGATGGTAATTTATGGAATACTTGGACAGGGCAAATGCCAGTAATCTATTCAAAACCTTAAATAAGGACTTGATGATATAAGAATTACTTTATAACTTATTGCTTTATATAACTTGAGCTTTGTTAAAAGCAGGGCAGTACGTCAAGAAAAGGTCTGGTAGACCTTTTTAGTGAATGAGCCAGATGTCGCTTTGGCATATTACAGTTTCTTAAAAAAATTTATTCTCAAAAGTTTCTTCTGCATATTAATGAAATCAAATAATGAGATTAGGCGCAAGCCAAACTCATCAAAGATTCCCGAGCACCTATTTAATAAAATAATGTATGTGTGAGTAAACACTTTTTATGCCATGCAACTTAGGAGAGGCGTAGAATTTGTATGGAATGAATTATAGTTTTTATAAATAACACTTAAACCTCAAATCTCACGTTCCTGTACTTTTCCTTTCACTATTTAAAAGTATTTCGTTGCTTTGCTTAAGAATGGATATCAACAGTAAAATAAATAATAGTAAAACAAGGATATCTCTATATTGGAAATGTCAATTAATTGGATGGAGTATCGTTTCAGTGTATTGGGCTTATACAGTATATACAAGAGATAATTACGGTGTTTTTTATACGTTGTTAAATTATGTTTTAGACATTGCTATAGGAATATTTTTAACACATCTGTACAGACGATTTGCTTTAAAAGCAAAATGGAGCAATTTGCCCATTAAAAAATTACTTATCCGCTTAGTACCTACCATACTTTTATTAGCTGTTTTATATGTGTTAATGAATAACTTAAAATGGTATGTATACTGGACTTATATTGCAGATGAGGATAGAAATTTCATTGAAGCCATCATTTACTGGGATCCAATTTTACTTACAGGACTTCGACTAATGTCTATTTGGATATTGGCATATCACTTATATCATTACTATCAAAAAGAAGTTGTTACGGCTAAAGAAAATGCGCAATTATCTTTAATAGCTAAACAAGCCCAGTTAGATAATTTATCGGCTCAATTAAATCCACATTTCTTATTTAACTCCTTAAATTCTATTAAATCATTGGTCATCGAAAACCCTAAGGTTGCAAGAAGAGCCATTGATTTATTATCAGATTTATTGCGCTCATCATTATATGAAAAAGACAAAGGTTTAATCTCTATAAAAAACGAATTGGCTTTAGTTTATGATTATATTGAATTAGAAAAGATGCGTTTTGAAGAACGACTGCAACTAAAAACAAATATTGATGACGAAATCATTAATTCTAAGATTCCTACACTAAGTATTCAGTTGCTTGTGGAAAATGCAATTAAACATGGAATCGACTTAAAAGTAGGGGGTGGCGTTGTTATCCTGAAAGTTAAAAAGAAGGCACGTAAAATTTATATTACAGTTGAGAACCCTGGAGAAATTAACCAAGATAAAAATGTTGGTTTAGGTCTAGAAAACTTAAAAAAAAGATTAGAGATTCAATATAAAGGTAAGGCTAGTTTTAGTTTAGTAGAGATTAAAAATGCCAATGTCTGCGCTGAATTAATAATTCCAATGCATATAGACGATGAAAAGATATAAAACCATAATCATTGATGATGAACGCTTGGCGAGAGAAGAAGTAAAACGTGCTTTAGAAATACATCCAGAGTTTGAAATTATTGGAGAAGCATCCCATGTTGATCAGGCCATCAAACTAATTGAAGCTGAAGAACCAGATATTATTTTCTTGGACATTCATATGCCTGAAAAGTCTGGTTTCGATTTATTGGAAGAGCTTGGTGCCGTTCCAGAGGTGGTTTTTACGACGGCCTATGACCAATATGCCGTAAAGGCCTTTGAATTAAACGCCTTGGATTATCTGGTAAAACCTCTGCGTCAAGAGCGTTTTGCCAAAACTATAGAAAAGGTAAAACAAGAACTGCTTCATAAAAGAAAGGCCAGTCCTGAGATCTTGCCTATGCATCGCAAGATATTTATTAAAGATGGTGAGGCTTGTCATTTTATTCCACTGTCTGACATTCGTTATATTGAGTCCTTAGAAAATTATGCACGCCTATATTTCGGAAATCAAAAAGCAATGATTAAACGTTCACTAAATCTTTTAGAAGAAAAATTAGATCCAACTATATTTTTTAGAGCCAATAGAAGTCAGATTATCAATACACATTACATTAAAGATATCCATCCACATTTTAATAATAGACTACAAATTAAACTAACTTCAGGGGAAACGATAGATGTGTCTAGCCGTCAGTCTGCTAAGTTTAGAAATTGGAATAGCCTTTAAGTATAAACGGATCCAATTTATTAACGTTCAATGACGTTTTGTTACGCTCCTGTACTTTTTGTTTTTTGATACACTTAACAGCCTTTAATTTGCATCATCAATCATAAAAAATGACTATTATGAAAATTATTACAGTTCTTAAAAATGCAACCAAATTAGTATTGATTTTGGCATTATCGTTTATTGCTTCATGCAAAAACAACCCAGAAAAAACAAGTACAATAAAACCTGTACTATCCGATTATAGTATTGGGGAAAAATGGGTGTGGAAATACAAAGGCGTTTCTGGAGAAGGGGAAGTTCGATCTAATGGAACCGATACAAAAACCATTGTTAATTTTAAGGGAGAATTGGGGATGACAACAGGAAATGATACTATTTTGGTATCCGAAATAGTGAAACCAAATGCAAGTAAAACCCCACGTTTTCAATGGCCTTTAGAAGTTGGTAAAAAGTGGGTGTATGAAAGTGATTTTGAAAGTGCTGATGGATCTACAAAAGGAAAGTTTATTCAAGATGCAGAAGTGATTTCTTATGAAGAAGTCACAGTAGAGGCCGGAACATTTATGGCTTATAAGATTGAGTATAAAGGTAAAATTACAAATAATAGAGGATTAAACGCTAGAACGGATGAAGTTTGGATCTATGCTCCAAAAGTTAAGAATTTTATAAAAATGACTCAAGATCAAGACGGTTTTTCTTATACCGAGGAATTAATTGAATATTCAAAATAAAGCAATCATTGAAATGAAATCCATACAAATGCTAAAGGTTGCACTATTCCTGCTATTAGTGACATTAGAATCTTGTAATTCTATAAAAGAAGCGCAGCAGGAGCCAAGAACCGTGAAAAGGGATGGCAAAGAGTATCTCGTGCAAGATTCTATATTAATTTCAACCAGAGACGGTGCTAAAATATCTGCAATAATAGTTAGAAGTAAAACTGAAAAAGAACCACAACCAGCTATATTATTTCATACCATATATACTCGTAAAGATGACATCAATAGAGTTTATGAGGCCGCAGATAGGGGATATGTGGGTGTTGTATCTTATACTAGAGGTAAAAACTTAAGTCCAAATAAAATAACGCCTTATGTCCATGAGGGTAACGATGTGTACGATGTCATAGATTGGATTACACAGCAGGAGTGGAGCAATGATGAAGTTGGAATGTATGGAGGTAGTTATGTAGGTTTTGTTCAGTGGGCTTCTATGAAAGAAAAAGTACATCCAGCGTTAAAAACTATTGTACCATCTGTTGCTGCGGCTCCAGGTATTGCTGAACCTATGGAAAATGGCGTTTATTTTAACTTTCATTATCCTTGGTGGCATTATGTAACGAATAACAAAACACTTGATACCGTTTCTTATTATAACGGAAAACGTTGGAATGATTTATATTTCGAGTGGTATAAAAAAGGCGTAGCTTATAAGGATTTGGATAGTTTAGATGGTACTCCAAATCCGGGATTCAATGAAAAATTAGAGCATCCAACATTTGATGATTATTGGAAAAATATGACACTGTATAAAGATGATTTTTCTAAAATTAATATTCCCATCTTAAGTACTACAGGTTATTATGATGGCGGGCAGTTTGGAACTATGCACTATTTAAAATCGCATTATCAATTCAATACAAATGCAGAGCATTATCTTTTGATAGGACCTTATTCACATTTTGGAGCACAAGAACTTCCTGAAAAGAACATTTTGGGTTATACCATAGACCCTGTAGCACAGATAAATATTAAAAATTTAATTTTTAACTGGTTCGATTACATTTTTAAAGGCGCCAATAAACCGGCTTTATTAAAGGATAAAATCAATTATCAAGTGATGGGTTCAAATACTTGGAAACATGTAACATCTCTCGATAAAATTGCTACTGATACCATAAAAGTATATTTGAGTAAACAACGTTCTGGTGAGACGTTTAAATCGACCTATAACACAGGAAATTTGGGGGTAAACGAACACTTTAGCTTATCTAATATTTCTGATGAAACAAGTTATATAGAACAAGAGATTGATTTTTCTGATCGCAGTGAGTTTTCTTGGAATTTAAGTGGAGATCGCAACATAATATCAGAAACTTTAACTGTTGGTCAAGGATTCTCATTTGTCACAGAACCCTTTGATGACGATTTAGAACTAAGTGGCACTGTAAGTGGAGTTCTCAATGTATCCATCAATAAAAAAGATTTTGATTGTAACGTTTTAATTTACGAACAAAGAGTTGACGGCACCTTTTTTAGTTTGACACTACCATTTACAACAAGAGCAAGTATGTCTATGGATATCGAAAATAGAAACTTATTAATTCCAAATAAAAAGACCTCAATACCCCTTCATAATTTTAGAATGACCAGTAAAAAAATAAAAAAAGGAAGCAGAATTGTTGTTCTTATAAATGGGATTAAACACCCTTTTTCGCAAATAAACTATGGTACGGGAAAAAATGTGAGTGAAGAAAACATAAAAGATGCTCAAGTGCCTTTAAAAATTAAATGGTATACTGATAGTTATATTCATTTTCCAGTTAATAAGTAAAATAGAGTTTTAATGCAAAACTTGGCCTCATACGATATGGCAAAAGAATTTCGAATGGGTTTTAACTATGATTCGGCAATTGTAAAACGTACTATAATGTACCGCGTTATGTAACTTGAGCTTTGGTTAAAAGCAGGACAGAACGTTAAGAAAAGGTCTGGTAGACCTTTTTAGTGAATGGGCCAGCTGGCGCTTTGGCATACTATAGTTTCTTGAAAAAATTTATTCTAAAAAGTTTCTTCTGTTATGTTAATGACATTGAGCACAGCGAGATGCATGAGCTCCTCTAAAACAATATTAATCTTGTGAATAAACACTCTTTTTAAGAAAGGGTAGAGGAGTGGGAAAAATGTGTGTGGAATGGTTTATTAAACAAAAAGGTCAACTACTTTGAATTTCACCAAATATAGCTTGTCCTTAGCAAAAACGTTTTTTTAAAAAAACTTTTAATAATTAGAGATTTCCTAATTAGAATTTCTCGAAGATGATATATTATAAATTGATTTTTTCAATAAATATTTAATTTTAGTTAAATTGATTAAAAAAACTAGCTGTTCTACACCGTTATAAGACAAGATAAAAAGTTCAATCTTTTTAAATATATTTATACATTAACTAACTTATATCGTAACCTCGAGCGTCGCAAAAAAAATGAAAAGATTAACTGTTGAAACTCCCAAAGGAACTATAACCAGAGCGAACCCTATTGATGGGTTTCAGATAATGTCGATAAAAAAGTTTAATGAAATTCAAGGAATAAAAAAGGAAGTTAAAATGACTCCTCATAAGTTGTTTTTTGACCTTATCATTGTTTTTACAAAAGGAGAAGGAGTTCATTCTATAGATTTTAAATCATATAACTATAAGCCCGGAACCGTTTTTTTAATTAAAAATGATCAATTTCACGCTTGGGATGACAATTGCAATAAAGATGGATATTTATTGTTTCTAACTAAAGATTTTTACTTAAAAATGGGCTTGTCTTTGGAGAATATGCTATTTACTCAGAATACCCATTCATTCTTAAATCCCAAATTAGACTTAGGCGCTAAGATAAATCAATATACGCCACTTATTGAATTAATTTCTAAACAATATCTTCTTGAAATTGAAGGCAACAGAGTATTAAAAAACCTTGTACATTCTTTTTTCTCGATTGTTGAAATGGAATATTTTAATGAATTTCCAAATTTTCAAAAGGAAAAATCTAAAGCAATGTTTCAACGGTTTTATACAATGATAGAAAAGGAAACACCTCTACCATCACGGAATGCTCATTATTATGCAAGTCATTTTGGAATCACATTTAAAGCGCTAAATGCATTTTGTAAGAGCATGAGTAATTATACGGTAAAAGCCTTTATCGACATGATTATTGTAACACGAGCTAAAAGAGCACTGACTATAAATAATCAAAATATTTCTGAAATTGCCTTTGATCTGAGCTTTGAAGAAGTAGGTAATTTTTCTAAATTTTTTAAAAAGAAAACAGGGATTACACCAAACCAATACAGAAAAAAACTACTTGCGAATTAGCATCTAAATTACATTTAAGTAGTGAATACATATTCACAGATAATAGGATAAGATTTACCTTTTTTGAATTTGGGTTATTAATTAATTTTAGATACCATTAAATTCAACCTAAAAGTAATGAAAATAGTACTAAAATTTATGTTGGCACTTGTAATAGTATCTTGTCAAAACAATAAAAAAGCAGAAGAGCCTAAACAAGGTAATACAGAAGTAATCCATCGAGGGTATAGTGATACAGCTGATCAATATGAAGTAGATGGAGCTATCATTAGCAATGTAGATATTACTGCTAAACTTTGGAACCCACGAGGGAAATCACAAGAAGACATAAACAAACGCGCAGAATATGTAGCTACGTTTTTTGACAAAGGGCGCACAGACGAGGAACGTGGGACCGATAAGGAGATCAGAGCACGATATACCGATGCGATTGCTATTAACTCTTTGATGCCTTCGGGTGTTGGTATTCAAGGTGTGAAAGAAGATAAGTTTACCGATGCAGTGAATAAAAACCGTGATGCAGGGATATCGCTAATCTCGACAAGCGTCTGGGCTTTTGAAGGAGTAAATGATGAATCATTCCAAATCACCATCGATAAAACGGATGCCGCATCTAAAGAACTTGACCTCGTTAAAATATCTACTACGGAAGAGATACGGCAGGCCAAGAGAGATGGAAAGATGGCCGTCATGTACAATTCTCAAGGAGCCGACTATGTCATAGAAGATTTAGATAAAGTGGATTGGTCCAGAGACAATGGCATCATGGTTATGAACTTCACTTATAATAATGACAACGCTCTTGCGGGCGGTGGTCAAAGTGACAAAAATCTAGGCGTATCAGAATTAGGTGCTGATTTTATCAAACGCGCCAATGAACAAGGAATAGTGATAGATTGTTCTCATTCGTCCGATCAAACTGCTATAGATATGTCCAAACTATCTTCAAAACCAGTAATCGCTTCCCACTCAAATGCCAAAGGACTGTTTGATCATGGACGTAATTTGTCTGACGAAGCGATTAAGGCAATTGCAGCTACCGATGGTGTAATTTGTAGCGTAGGTGTTGGTTTGTTTTTAAATGAAAAAGGTACTGCTACAATGGAAGATATTGCTGAGCATGTAAATTACGTAGCTGAATTAGTGGGTCGCCAACATACGGGCTACGCTTCTGATTATTCCCATATGTATGCCGATTTTTTAAAATCCTTTATCGGTGTTGTAGATAAATACCCACCTGAAAAAGGTTTTGGAGCACCAACGCAAAATGCTGGCGGTGGCGATATTTGGGGAGTAGCTAAAGTCCTTGAAGAAAAATACGAGTGGAATGAAGAAGAAATCAAAGGCTTTTTAGGAGAAAACTTGATGCGCGTATATAAAGCGAATTGGAAGTAGCAATGACAGCGGTATAACCAAAACGCATAATGAAACCATCTCATTTTTAGTGAACTACAAAGAGAGGCCGTAAAAGTTTCACAATGAAAACAATGAAAACAATGAAAAATTTAAGCATTTTTATTTTAACATTACTATTATCTATTGTGAATGTCTATGCACAAAAATCTACTCCAAAAAAAATAGTGCTGTTTACCAACGTTATGGTTTTTGATGGTACAACCAATAAGCTCTTAAAAAGGGATGTATTGGTAGAAGACAATTTGATTGCCAATGTATCGGAAGAAGCATTATCGGTAATACAAACAGACAACGTCACTATAATCGATGGTCAAGGAATGACTTTAATGCCAGGAATGATAGATTCCCATGTACACTTCAATCTTTCAATGGGAGGAGGACGACCTGGCATGGAAAGTTCCCGATGGGATTATATGGCTGTGATGGGAGCAGCATCAGCTCAGGATTGGCTCGCAGATGGTTTCACCACTGCCAGAGACTTGGGCGGTATGCATGATGGGTTGAGAAGAGTAATAGATGCGGGCATGATAGATGGGCCAAGAATGTATTTAGCAACGGCTATGATTTCTCAAACTTCTGGACATGGAGACATGCTATTAGATGGTCAAACAGATCCAAATCAAAGCAACTTGGCAAGACTAGAAGTAATTCAATTGGCTGATGGAGAAGATGAAGTGAGAAAAGCGGTGAGGAGGAGCTTTTCCTTAGGGGCTAATATCATCA
Organism: Flavobacteriaceae bacterium; assembly: GCA_023954685.1. Lineage (GTDB taxonomy): Bacteria > Bacteroidota > Bacteroidia > Flavobacteriales > Flavobacteriaceae > JAGSHF01. The sequence goes on from JAGSHF010000013.1 coordinate 19,217, forward strand.
AGATCATGGTTGGTGGTGGTGTGGCCGGTGCTAAAGGTCCCATATGGGCAAGTCAATTCACAGACGAGGAAATAACTGTAGCTGTAAAGGAGGCTGCCACGAGAGATGCGTATGTGGCCGCACACATTTATTCTGATGAAGACATTAAAAGAGTGCTTAACCTGGGCGTCATGAGCATCGAACATGGTCAATTTATCACAGAAGAAACGGCTAAATTAATGAAAGAGAAAGGAGCATTTATCAGTCCCTATTTAGCTTCTGTTGCTAGTGATGAAATATTTAAGCATCCTATCTTCGGGAATAAGGATGGGTTCGAATACCCACGAGTCATGGAGATGAAAGAAAATTCTAAAAATTTCATCAAAATCATCAAGAAGGTTCAGCCAAACATTGTGTATTCATCAGACATTGTAAATACTAATGGAACGCCTTCAAGACAACAGAGAGATTTTGAAAAATGGGTGTTTGCTGAGAATTTGGGAAATTTCGAGGCATTAAAAGCCTTAACCTCTACCGGAGGAAAATTGGCCGCGATGACTGGAAGGGCTAATCCATACCCAAACAAATTGGGCGTAATTGAAGAGGGTGCCTATGCCGATATTTTAATCGTGGATGGCAACCCATTGAAGGACATTACTGTAATTGGGGGCAATCCTGAATGGTTTACTGCAGCACCACGTGGGCGAGGAATCTCAACCATTAAAATCATAATGAAAGACGGAAAGATTTATAAAAACACATTGAACAATTGAGAATCAATATGTCATTTCGATGACCCAGGAAGAAGCAATCTCACTTTCGTTGTTCGAATTTGAGATTGCTTCGATCCTCGCAATGACAATAAGAATAAAGACCAAAAAATTATGAAAAAGACCATACAACTATTAATCGTGCTAACACTCACAGTGGGTGGCCTTCAAGCACAAACCCTATTCAAAAACGTAAATATTTTTGATGGCACTACAAATGGCTTAATTGAAGGGAAAGATGTGTTGGTTGTAGACAACCTAATCAATCAAATTGAGCCGAATATTAAATCAAAGAAAGGCTGGACAGTTGTTGATGGTCAAGGTATGACACTAATGCCAGGACTGATCGATAGCCATACCCATTTAAATATGTATAAAATGAGTAGTCTTCATGCATTGGAAGGCACTACATGGGAGGAGATAGGCGCCCGAGCTGCTGCATTTGCACAAGAAATGTTAGCCATGGGTTTTACAACAATACGAGATATGGGAGGCGCTCATGTAGGGTTGAAAAATGTAATTGATGAAGGACTTCTGCCAGGACCAAGAATTTATACTGCTGGTGGTTTAATCGGTCAAACTTCGGGTCATGGTGATTTTGGCATGTTGACGCAAAGAAAAGGTGAATCTAATATGGAACGTCTTGAAATGACCAGGATTGTAGATGGAAGAAAGGAAGTACTTCAGGCCGTAAGAAGAAATTACGCTTTAGGCTCGCATTATACAAAAGTCATGGTAAGTGGCGGTGTGACTTCTTTGAAAGACCCAATATATGCGTCTCAGTTCAGTGATGATGAATTGAGCGCTGCAGTTGAGACTGCGGAGGACTGGGGATCCTATGTTGCTGTTCACGTATTTCAGAACCCCGATTTAAAAAGGTCCTTAGAACTTGGCGTAAAAGTTATCGATCATGGTCTTAATATTTCAGAGGAAAATATGCAATTATTAGTTGAAAAAGGTGCGTACTTTTCACCTAATCTGACTGCTCTCGCTCCTGAAGCTTTATTGCATCCAGCACATCAAGACCCGAATTTTCCATCAACCAAAAAATTTCTGACTTTGAGAAATGAGAGCACTAATTTGACTAACTATGTTAAAAAGTACAAACCAACAATGGTCTTTAATTCCGACTATGTATTGTTAACTGGAATTCCATATCGTCAAAGCATGGACTTTACAAAATTTCATGTTGCTAGAGAGTTCGGTAATTTCTGGGCGTTACAGACCATGACGGTCAATGGCGGGATATTAGCAAAACTTACAGGTCCTGAAAACCCATATCAAGAAGGTGATCTAGGTGTAATCAAAGAAGGGGCTTATGCTGATATCCTCATCGTAGATGGAAATCCATTGGAAGATATTACAGCTATTGGCGCTAGCGAGAAATGGTTTGATGCTGCACCTAGAGGTCAAGATGTGGCGCCTATTAAATTGATTATGAAAGATGGGAAGGTTTATAAAAACACTTTAGATAAATAAAAAACATGAAAAAAGTATATATACTCTTTGCTGCATTTCTAATCTCAATAACATATGGTCAAGCTCAAGAAACAAGAACCTTTATGTTTGTTGGCGAGCCCAATACGGCGGCATGGAAATTTTTGATGGAAAACCCTCAAGATCGAAAAGAAACGGTTGCTCAATCATTTAAGGACATAGGAGGAAAAATCATTGGCTATTATTTTGGATTGGGAGATGGTAAAAATTATATCATTTGCGAATTGCCCAATGATAATGAATTGATACAAGCAGTCTATCTTATGCGTCTTCCTTCTGGGTTGTTAGCGTCTTATCAAATTACAGAATTGATGCCAAGTGATCAAATGATTAAGGCACTCGAAAAAAGTAAGGAATTAATCAAAAAAGAAAAACAAACATCAGGGAGGGGGCCAGATGACAACTAAAAGTCGATTTCCTATTGGTAATTTATTGAGCTTTAATTAAGTAAAATATTGAATAAAAAAATCAACGATCCATTCATTCCAATTATTGAGTAAATATTAGCATACAAAACATGAGGATACCATGAAGTGTTATTGTAATACTTGTTTTTAAGAAGAATGTATAAGGTAGGCTAATTCGACAGATGAAGTTACAAAACCTTCAGAGAATCCCAATATACCTTTAGCTAAGCATATCGCTAAAATTAATTCAGGACTTTTGATGGCTCACTTCTTAATATAAGTAGCGAATCTAGTACTGGCAAAACGGTTTCAATAAAGAATTATAATGTTTTATGAGCTCTATAGTTAAATCTTTTATATCACTAGTCCTAGTTTCCTTCGGCACATGCTCACTTCATGTCATTCTCGCGCAAGAATCCAAAATTCAAGATTCAACAAAAGTTAAAGGCCGCTCGGGATATCAAACCGATTTGAATTCTGGAATTCAGTCACTGATGACTTTTTTGATGATTCAAGATGACGCCGAACCTTCCGATTTTTTAAGGTTTCCCAAATTAGATTCGCTGTCATCGCCTTGGTTTGATTGGAAAAAAAAGCTCAATGAAGATTTAGGCTTACAGTTAAATATCAGTTATTCTTCCACCAACCAATATGGTCGAACGGCTCCTCATAAAAATGAAGAATTTGCGGGAAGCGGTTTTTTAAAATTTTATTCTCGTTGGAATTTAATCAATAAACATAAAGAAAATAAGGGGGTGCTTGTTTTTGGTTTAGACTACAGGCATAAGTATTCTGATATTCCACCAAGCGAATTAGGTTTTGACTTGGGCTATAATGGCATATCAGCATTAACGTTTTCTGACTCAAAATGGATATTGATTGATTTAAATTGGCAGCAAACTTTTAATAAGGGTAGAACCGGAATCATTATAGGCCGTTATGATCCTAATGATTATTTTGATATTTTAGGTTATGTAAATCCGTGGACCACTTTCCAAAACCTCTCTATTTTACTAAACCCTAGTATCGCGCTACCTGATTTAGCAACTGGTATTGGTATTGGGCATCAGTTCAATGATCAGATTCAGGCTAAATTGTCGATAACTGATGCAAATGGGGTTGGAACAGAAGTGAAATTTTTTAATGATTTTAGCGAATTATACACCACAGGAGAGCTATCCTGGTCTCCATCACGAGAAGATAGATACTTTAAGAACATTCACATAACTGCTTGGCATGCAGATTCTCGGGAAAAAGCCAATATTGAAGAAAGCCAAGGGGTCGCCATAGGTGCGAATTGGACCTTTTTTGAACAATTCATGCCCTTTGTAAGAGCAGGCTGGTCCGATGGCAATGGGTCTTTTTATACGCAATCGTATACGGCAGGTTTTATTTATAAACCGAACCTTAACAAAGATTTGATAGGAATTGGAATTAATTGGGGAGAAACACAAGATGGTATTGGCCAGTTATCCTCTGAATTATTTTATAGGTTTCAATTTTCACAAAATTTTGCTGTTACACCGAGCGTACAGTATTATAAGAATCCAGGGTTAAACACTAATTTAAACAATGCATTCGTAGTAGGTTTAAGAGGTCGAGTTGCATTGTAGTCTTAAAAAAAATTATTATAGTTAAATAATTACGAGAAAATTTACGCTAAATTCTAAAATGCATAGACTTTGTTTTGCATGTTCTAGATGTGGAGAGCATTAATATTATGTAAAATAGAATCTCGATGTTAAACTTGGCCTCATAAAATTTTGGTTAAAACAACTTCTAAGGACATAGGCAATAGTTAAATAAATTATAAAAAGATTTAGACTCTTGCTAAATGTATTTTTTCTAGAGACATTAGAGCAGTCAATTTAAAAAAACATCCAAAATGAAAAGCATTTTTTTTATCTTACTTCTTATTTCTTCAACGATATCTCATGCACAACCAGAGAGCATCGATAATGTAATTGGTCAGAATTACACCTTTGCTTCCAAAATATTAAATGAAGACCGTACTATTCAAATATACACGCCTAGCAGTTATTCTGAATCATTAGACAAAAACTATCCTGTGCTTTATATCCTGGATGGTCAACGGCTATTTTTAGATGGAGTGAGTGTTGTTCAATCATTCACATCACAGTTTCAATTGAGTCCAGATATTATTGTGGTTGGCATCAACAACAAATATCCCGATCGATTTAATCATTTTCTAGGTACTAATTTTTTAGATTTTATTGAAAATGAGGTTGTTTCATATATAGAAGATCAATACCGTACTTCAAAGGAACGCTTACTTTTTGGTTGGGAATATGCTGGTGCTTTTGTCATAGAATCTATGATTAAAAGACCTCAATTATTCAATGCCCACTTAGCAGCTAGTCCCTACCCAATCCATGAAAAATGGTTTAACAACCAATCGCGAATAGACATGCTTGAAGCAGTTCTCGACAAAGAATTAACCTCCTATTTATATGTAACCATAAGTGCCAATGAAGGTATGGTGGAAGACGGGACCAATGAGTTGGAAGCCCTTTTGAAAAGCAAAGCTACTGAGAATTTAAGGTGGGACTATCGGGTGATTGAAGGAGCAGAACATACATCTACTGCTTATCCTGGAATATATCATGGTTTGCGTTCTTATTATCACAATTATAAAAAATTGCAATTTAATAGCCTCTCTGAATTTAAAGATAAAGGAGGCATAGCCCATGTTTATGAATATTACAAAGGACGTGCTGAGCGCTTTGGTTTTTCTGAAGACCTGCCACCTTGGACAATGTTTTCGTTAAGTAGAAATGCCATACGAGCAGACAGTTTTACCGATTTTGAATCACTGATGAATGAATTTAAAGGTAAGGGTATGATTAACAACATTAGATTAGATAGAGCCATGTCTTTAGCATCATACTATTCTAAATATAATAAATACCACGATGCACTTTTTATTTATGAACAACTGATTACTAAAAATAGGGATTCTGCTATTTTACAAAATGCTATTGGTGATGTATATGTGATGCTAAAAGAAAACAAAAAAGCCAAACCTTACTATAAAAAGGCCATTGCGTTGGCTAAAGCACAAAAAGATGCGAAACTTGTTGATTATCAAAACGATTTAAAAAGAATCAAGTAAATGAAAAAATAATTTCTCCAACTCGCCATCTGTGTTATAAATAGCTTCAACCACTGGATAATAATCCAACATTAAAAATGTACTATAATGTTCTGCGTTATGTAACTTGAGCTTTGGCTAAAAGCGAAAGTTGAATATCTCATTTTCTATTTTTTTATTGTCAAATGTTTCTCTTTAATGTTAATGGAACACTCTTTTTGCGAAACAACAATAGGAGAGTAGTAGAATGTGTGTGGAATGGAAATCAATTTGTAAAATATTGTCTTACTTACTGTAAGCTATTTTTTATATCTTTAATACTTTCTGATGTATTAATAATTATTTGATTTATATATGGTTAGATACCGTCTTGCAGATATTAATGATAACAAACAATTGTTAGAGTTAACTATGCAAGCTGGAATGCCTGGTAAAATGGCTTTGCGTATTGATAGACATCCAGATTTTTTCAAACTAAACAACTTACGCGGAAAAACTAAAGTATATGTTGCGCATGAGGAAGAGAAAATAGTTGGCTCTATTTGCGTTTCAGATCAAATAGTATTCATTAATAAGAAGAAATATCCGCTTTATTATATAAGTGACTTTAAAGTAGCACAAACTCATAGAAATCTTGGTATTGGGCTTCAATTAACTAATAGGGTTGTAGAGTATTTGGAAACTCAAAATGCTGATTTTGCGTTTTTAAATGTATCGAAAGGAAACAAAAGACCCTTCGTATTTTTTAGCGATAGAGGTTATTATCCCGATTTTCAGAACATAGGGACATTCACAACGATTCAATATATAGGATCTAATAGTAAAACTTCAAATAAAAAATACAAGATTGAATTATCTAAAGTAACGAGTGAAATCATAGAGTTTTTAAACAATTATTATTCGAAATATGAATTAGCCAACGTCATTACAAACGATAAGATTAAGGATTCAGAGTTGTATGTCGTTAGAGAAGAACATGAAATACTCGCTGTCATGTCTATTATTGATACGATGCACATGAAGCAAAATGTGGTATTAAAAATGCCATGGCATTTAAAAGGGATTATCTCAATTATTAATGTGTTTTGTAAATTGTTTAAACTATCAAAACTTCCTAAAGAAAATGAGCCTATAAAAATGCTCTATATAAAATATTTGGCAATAAAAAAGTACGATAAAGCCCTAATCTCTACCCTTATATCATTTGCCAAACAACAGGCCTACAATGAATCATATTCCTTTGTTTCGATAAGTGTTCATGAAAATGACATATTACTCAAAAAATTATCGAAATTTATGAGGTTTACCTTCCAATCTGTAGGTATGTTGGTAAGTATGAAAGACAGTGAAAAACTTATGAAATTAATAAAAGAAGGAATGCCTTTTCGAGATTATTCAACCGTCTAATTATATAAAATAGAAATTATGGAATCAACCAATCATCAGTTTAAAAGTATCGATGAATTTAATGTAGTTTCTGATGTCTTTTCACAAGCCATCACAGGGGAACTAATTGGAATGTCAAATTTTGCATCCTTGTCAGGAACCATAGACGATCCTCATGAAAAAATGGAAGCGGTTGAACATGCTGATAGTGAACGTCAACACGCGGAAGGGTTTCTAGCGTACGCCAATAAAATAGGTTTAAACGTTAAGATTAATTTAAATGGAGAATATTGGGGCCGTGTTCGAAAGGTGTTTTTAAAATATTCTGAAAAGAATGATTTTATAGCCTGCTTAATTATTCAAGAAGTAATGTTAGAAGCTTATGCTATTGCCATGTATTCTGATGTTGGAAAAGCGTTGAAAGGAGGCCCAAGTAAATTATTTATATCAATTGCAGATGAAGAAAAAGAGCATATGGATCATTCTACAGAAATACTTCGTGAAGAGTTGGAAAAGAACCCTCCAGAATTCTTAAAGAAATTTGAAGAGATACATTACGATTGCATGACTATTCTAGCAGAATTTTCAGCAACATCTAAATGTGAATCTAGTTGTGGTGTTTGTCAAGGGGACTGTTTGAAATTATCATTGGACCACATCGATTTAGATGTGACCACCATGCGTGGTAATGCACTGGCACTTTATGCCAAAGCAATGGATAATATTGGAATACCAGGAGAGAAATCCATACAGTGGATTGCCAATTTACCAGCTTAAAACAGACGCATCATGATTTATAAACATAAGATTTCTGAATTGCCATTATATTTAGGTTTGAGTGCCATATATATCATACCAAAATTTATAATTTCACCTTTTCTGTACTTGTCTAAAGTGCTAGGCTTACGTTCCTCATTCCTAACAAAATTTGATGCAACAATCAATAAAATGTTTTTGCCTTTAACAGAAAATCCAGACAGAGTTAAACGATTGGATGTAATTCCAAAATTGGAAAAAGGCGATGCATTACCTGCGGTACAAATAAAGTTTCCAGATGGAAAAACGGAGTTGCTTAATAAATATACAAATACATCACTACTGGTAATTTTTGTTCGTGGCAGCTGGTGTTCTTATTCACGTCTACATTTAGCAGATATAATGTCTAATAAGGCCAAATTTGAAAGTTTGGGTATTAAATTATTGGCAATTACAGGTTATAAGGATCAAGAATGGTGGTGTTCGCATGGTATAGACATTCCAATGTGTGTAGATTCAGAAGGCGATGTTTTTAAAGAATTTGGGGTACAGATTGATTCTTGGATTGAATATGCTTGGGGACGAAACTTACCACACGAATCCGTTTTTCTTTTTGACAAGAATGGAATTTTGGTATTTAATGATGTACGGAAGGTGAACAGCATTCTTCCTGGACAGCGATTTTTAGGGAGTCATACACTATTAGAGAATGCCCATAAATTAATATAGATGAAATGTCTGCAAATCATAAACTCGAACAATTAGACTTTGCCGTTATAGGCCATCAGGAAAGTTGGAATGATATAAAGGCATTTATTAACGGAATGAGGTCTGATGATGTTGGAGATTTATCTCTCGAACAAGTTAAAAACACCTTTGGTTATATACCACCTCGAAGTGTTTTTAAGATGAAAGTACGATCAAAAACAGATGCTTTGATTCATGGTGTTTATATAGAGACGTTTATTGAACCTGATAAATTGGGAATGCAGCATTTAAGAACTAACATCACAAAGGTGAATGAGGCAATTGCTGTGGCTCAAAGTCTTAATGCTAAAATTATAGCGCTTGGTGGTTTTACATCTATTGTTTTAGAAGGTAATTTAAGTACTTTCAATACTACCGAAACAAAAATTACCACAGGTAATTCCCTTACAGCTGCTTATATACTAAAAGGAATCGAAAAAGCATCGAAGAAATTCAATGTTGATTTGAAATCGAGTAATGTATTGATTATTGGTGCTACTGGTGATATTGGTATGGCTTGTACAAATTATTTAAAGGGAAGTGTAAAAAACTTTTTATTATGTGCAAGGAATAAAAGGCGATTAGAAAAATTTTCAAACGAAATTTCAGAAGGAGGTTGTTCCGTATCATATGACACAGATCTATCTCGATTACTACCTCAAGCAGATATTATTATTAGTGCTGCTAGCTCAAATGACATAGCTATTGAACATTATAAAAAACCAGTCATTATCTGTGATGCTGGTTACCCAAAAAACCTGGAATTAAAAATTGCTAAAACGGAGGGAATCTCTTTATTTCATGGAGGAATGGGACATATAGGCTATGGCTATGATTTTAATCCGGACTATACAAAACACTTTTACCGATATCCATTGCCACACATTGGTCATGGCTGTGTACTGGAAGCGGTTGTCTTGGCATTCGAAAATAAATTTGAAAATTATTCAAATGGAAAGGGAAACATAAGCAATCTTAAAATTGATGACATCTATGCTATGAGTATTAAACACGGATTAGAACTAGCGCCTTTTTATAATTCAAAAGGATTATGGACATAGTTGATTATTCGGTTCTAAAAAGAATGTAATGACACCTGAAACTACTGAACATCCTAAAATTGATCGGTTAAGGAAAAGTCTATTTTTTCGGAATACACGGCGTGTTTTAAATAACCCTGTTGCCTTTTTAGGAGATATAATAAAAGAGTA
>JAGSHF010000070.1 GCA_023954685.1 Flavobacteriaceae bacterium
AAGTTGCTGCATGATTTTAATCATAACTCTATTTGTGACGCCTTTGTTTGAGAGTTTTTCGGTAGAAGGATAGATGGCCTGCATGTTGGACTTCAAACTTTTTTGATGATCGGCAAGTAATTCTAATTCGGGATGTGGCATGCTAAATTTGCCATTAAACCAGTTGATTTTGCCGAAAATTACATACGGTGTATTTGGTTTGAGGCTTTCTTTTATCCATTTTTGACCGCGAAACCAGATTAGTTCAATGCTGCCGCTGTCGTCAGTATAAGTTGCAACAAGTCGTTTTCCCCGTTTTTGAGCAATTTCTTTTATGCTTGTGATTTGACCAATAATCTGTACTTCTGTACTGTTGCGTTGCAACTTGTTGATTTTTATATATTGGGTTTTATCTAAATAGCGATTAGGGAATACGTTGATTAAATCTTGATAGGTGTGAATATTAAGCTCCTTTCGTAGCAGATCTGCTCGATTAGGTCCTACGCCTTTGAGATAGTCAATTGGGGTTTGGAGGTTAAAATTCATTCAACTAAAATAATTCTTTTGAGTGTATTGACAATGATTTTGTTAAATTGGTATCCTTAACCAAATCAAATTATTGTAAATGCGAGCTTTAGTTATTTCAGGAGGAGGGAGTAAAGGAGCGTTTGCTGGGGGTGTTGCTCAGTATTTAATGCAGGATCTTCAAAAAGAATACGATATGTTTCTAGGCACATCAACAGGAAGTTTGTTGATACCGCACCTGGCGTTGAATAAAATTGATAAAGTTTATGAATTATTTACTAATGTAACTCAGCGAGATATTTTTAGTGTAAGCCCTTTTGTGCAGCGTAAGAAAGGAGATCGTGAATATGTGTCTATTGATTTTGTCAATTCGCTTTGGCAATTTATTAGGATGAAACGAACTTTTGGTGAGAGCAAGCACTTAAAGAGGAATATAAGACGGAATTTTTCTAAAAAAGAATTTAATGAAATTCGTCATACTAAGGAGGATGTGGTAGTTACGGTTTCTAACTTGTCAAAAAATAGAGTAGAGTATAAGTCTATAAAAGATTGTTCTTATGAGGAGTTTTGTGATTGGATTTGGATTTCATGTAATTATATTCCGTTTATGTCCTTAGCTACAATTGATGGTTTTGAGTACGCTGATGGGGCATTTGGCTGCGTGATCCCTATTCGGGAGGCTATTTTAAGAGGTGCAACTCAAGTGGATGCAATAGTTTTAGAATCAGAGAGCTTAGATAAGCAGAAAATTTTGGGAAAAAACCCGTTTTCTTTGATGATGGGATTGTTTGGTCATTTATTGGATCAGGTGGAAAAAAATGATGTTACAATTGGCAAATTGGCTGCAAAAAATAAGGGTGTAGATTTAAATATTTATTATACACCTACGAGTTTAACTGAGAATTCGCTTATTTTTAGCAAGCCTCTTATGGTGGACTGGTGGCAGCAGGGTTTTGATTATGCAAAAAAGAAACATAAAGATCCTTTGTCAAACGAATTAAGAGGTTAGTGATAGTGAATTTTAATTATAAACACTATTCTTAGTTGATTACCATATTTCACTTACTTCATTTTTAACATAAGAAAGTGCCGCATCACTAGGGGCTCGTTTGTCCATCATTTCGGTTAAAACAACTTCTCTAAGCTTGTCTGAAGAGGTTGTTTTTTCTAGAAGACTCGCTTTTCTAATCAGTTGGATTGTGGCATTTTTTGCGGCACAAATAACACTCCAACATTCATCACTAATGTATATTTGTTGCGATATATTATGTTCAAATTCTTGTTCAATATTACCTATAAGTAAAGATTCATAATCCTCTTTATTAGAGGACATTGGCTTAATTCTAACTATGAGTTTATTTGGTGATATTCTTTCTAAAAACAAAGCCATTCTTTCATAGGCTTGTAAGCGATTTGGTAAGGTGTTGACTTGAAGATCTTTTTTTAGTAAAAAACGTCTTCGGCCATCTTCATTTTCAATATGTGTTTTAAAAAAATAGTAAGCAATTAACCCAGTTATTATTGCGGGAGTTGCATATAAAATGACTTCAAATATTTTCTCCATTTCCATAAATAAGCGCTATTAGTTTTAACAAAGCTAAGATTAAAATTTAATATTTACCACCTAAGTGTTTACAGTTTTCTAAGTCTTCCATTTTAGAAAAAGGCACGACTGTTTTATCGTACATGTAGGTTTTGTTTAATTCTTTTGATAGATAATGATCATCAACATTAACATCAACGTCAGTCATTTTGAATTGACAAGGATGTTCATAACCTGCGGCATGTGTAATTTCAATAAGTTCCTTTCTAAAGGTTTGGAAATATTGTGCTAGACGTTCAGATTTTAATGGGATGTTAATCCCATTTTGACGCCATTTGCTTTGTGTGGCAATACCGCTTGGGCATTTATTGGTGTGACAAATTTGAGCTTGAATGCAACCAATACTTAACATTGCTTCTCTTGCAACGTTAATGCAGTCGGCACCCATAGCAAATGCCATTGCTGCCTTTGCGGGAAAACCTAGACGGCCGCTTCCAATAAAAACAATGCGCTCTGATAAGCCTTTATTTTGAAACAGTTTATACAAATCGCTAAACCCATAAACCCAAGGTAAAGAAACGTGATCTGCAAAACTAGGAGGTGCAGCGCCAGTTCCACCTTCTCCGCCATCAATTGTTATAAAATCAGGACCTTTATCTGTTCTTAACATAATGTCTGCAAGTTCTTCCCATTGTTCAAGTTTGCCAATTGCTGCTTTAATTCCAACGGGTAAGCCAGTTTTTTCAGCTATTAGCTCTATAAATTCGTGCATTTCTTCCACCGTAGTAAAAGCTGAGTGATTAGGAGGTGATAATACGTCTTTTCCAATTTCTACACCACGAATAGCTGCAATTTCCTTGGTGATTTTCGCCCCTGGTAAAACACCCCCTTTACCTGGTTTCGCACCTTGTGAGAGTTTAAGTTCAATAGCTTTAATAAATGGGTTATCCTTAACTAATTTGATTAATTTATCCATCGAAAAATTGCCTTCAGCATCTCTTACCCCAAAATAACCCGTTCCAAAATGAAAAACAACATCACCGCCATGACTATGATATGGAGATAGTCCGCCTTCGCCTGTATTTTGATAGGCTCCGGCTATTCCTGCGCCTTTGTTTATTGATTCTACTGCTTTAGCCGATAGTGAGCCAAAACTCATCGCAGACACATTTATTACAGAACCGGGTCTAAATGGTTTTTTTCGTCCATTATGCATGCCCATAATCTTTGCGCATGGTAAAAATGTTTTATCTTTTTTATTGGGATGTTTGTCATGAAGCATAAAAGGAATCATGGCATTGTTAACAAAGATATGTTGATGCGCGTAGATGTCTTTATCAGTTCCAAAACCTTCATAATTGTTCTCCTTTTTCGCTGATGCATAAATCCAACTGCGCTCAATTCTATTGAACGGTAATTCTTCTCTGTTATTGGCAACAAAATACTGACGAATTTCTGGGCCAATGCTTTCAAACAAATAACGCAAATGTCCCAGAACTGGATAATTATGACTGATAGTATGTGATTTTTGAAAAAACACATCTCTAATTGCAATGATTACAATGAGAACAATAATCCAAATCCACCAAGAAAGATTTGAAATAAACGCCATAATATTATCCATCAGATATTTTTTTGTAAAGATATTTAAATATTGTTGTTTACAAAAAGACAGTTAGTTTTCATCATTTTTATATCTTTATGATATGAAACTATTAAAATTTAAGTGGTTTAAGGGTTTAATAATTGTGCTCTTAATAATATTCGTGGCATCTTTTTTTGCAAACTCATTTGTGAAAAATAAAGTTGAAATATATTTAGCGGAGGAGTTGCCATCTAATATTATCCATTCTCATGATGATTTACAATTGAGTATTCTAAGGGGGAATATTGAGATTAGTAATCCTAAAGTCACCATTATTGATTCAATATCAGGTTTGAATACAGCTGTAGTTGAATTAAAGTCTTTGAATATAAAAAACCTCAGTATTTTTAAACTAATCCTTAATAAGGATATTGATATTCGTGAAATAAAAGCGGTAAAACCTGTTGTTAAAATTTATAGTCAACAAAATAAACCTAAAGATTCATCAGATTATGAGTCTAAAAAAACGTTTGACAATGTTCTAAGTTTGAATCGTTTTGTAATAGAAGATGCTTTTATTGAGTTAATAGATCTCTCTAAACCTAATGATTCAATCAGTGCTAAGTTGCAAGGATTGAATTTAATGGTTGAAAATATCATAGTCGATAATGTGAGTGTAAAAGAGAGTATTCCGTTAAAATATGAGGCTATTGCGATTGATTCTGATTCAATTTATTTGAATCTGGGTTCTTATGAACAGCTTCAAGCAAATGACTTTAGTTTTGATGGTGAAAATTTAAGTTTGAAGAATATGCTCATGAACACGAAATATTCTAGGGAGGAATTATCAAAAATAATCTCTAAAGAAAGAGATCATTTCAATATTGAAGTAAGCGAATTGAACGCAACCGCAATGTCATTTGGACGCAATGATACTATGTCAGTATTTAATACGTCTATAATTGCTTTAAATTCACCTAAGATTTTAATTTATAGGGACAAGTTGGTGAATGATGATTTGTCCATAAAGAAAATGTATGGTACAATGCTTCGAGAATTACCATTTGAATTAAAAATTGATTCCATTGTTTTAAAAGACGGTTTTTTGGAATATTCTGAACGTGTTCGTCCGATGGGTGAGCCTGGTAAAATAGTGCTTTCTAAGTTTAATGTTCATATGTCTAACGTTGGTAATCTGCAATCGTCTGAGAAAAAAACAGAAATCAATATCAGCACCTTATTTATGGATTCTGCACCAATGGATTTTTATTGGGAATTTGATAGCAAAAGTAAATCAGACGCTTTTATTATGCGTGGTGATATAGGGTTGTTAGCTGCTAATAAACTGAATGTCTTTACTGAGCCTAATGTAGGCGTTAAACTTACTGGAGAATTAAGTAGTACTAAGTTTTATATTAATGGTGATAGGACTAATTCCGATGTTGAATTTAGTTTAAGTTACGATGATTTTGTAGTTGACATATTACAGGAGGATAAGAAAAAAAATAAATTCTTTTCAGGTTTGGCAAATGTATTTGTGAAAAACAGCAGTAAAAAAGAAAAGGATAATGTTATAGAAAAGAAGAATACTGTGAAACGCGATCAAACAAAATCTGTTTTTAATTTTCTTTGGCTCAATGTAAAAGAAGGTTTGAAAGACGTTATGATAGGTGGTGGACAAAAAGTAAAAAAATAACCTCGAAAGATAATATCCATCGAGGTTTATTTTTATAAAATGTATTATTTATTCGTTCAAATAATCCAAGCTCAATTGAATAAAAGCTTTCACGCCTAAAATCATCCCGCTTTCATCAATAAAGAAATCAGGTGTATGATGTGGAAATGCTTCCGATTTTCCTGGTGATTTTCCTCCTAAGAAGAAATATAATCCTGGAATTTCTTTTTGAAAGAATGAAAAATCTTCAGCGCCAGTAATCGCTTTCATATTAATAACATGTTCTTTGCCAGCAGCTTCTTCTAATGAAGGTAGCATTTGAGCGGTTAAATCTGGGTCATTAAAAGTAATTGGATAGCCTTCATCAATATCTATCGTAGCTTCAGCTCTATACGCTTTTGCTATTGCGGGAACCATTTCTTTCATACGTTTATGTATGTCGGCTTGCATGCCTTCATCTAAAGTTCTTAAGGTACCAATAATTTGTGCAGATTCAGGTATGATATTACTCCTAACACCACTCGTTATTTTACCAATAGATAGCACAATGCCTTCTTCAGTCAATGGCATTTCTCTACTTATCAACGTTTGTAAGCCATCAATAATTTTAACACTAGCCATAATAGGATCAATACCACCCCATGGCATAGAGCCATGAGTTTGCTTTCCTTTAACGTTTATTTCAAAACTATTTACTGCCGCCATAGCACCACCCGATTTATAACCAATAGTACCAACCGGTTGAGCGGATCCAATATGTAGTCCAAAAATAGCATCAACGTCAGGATTTTTTAGCACCCCTTCTTTTACCATTAATTTTGCCCCACCCTCTTCTCCTGGAGGTGCACCTTCTTCAGCAGGCTGAAAAATAAACTTAATGGTGCCTTTTATTTTATTTTTGTTCTTAGACATGATTTCAGCAACACCCATTAAAATGGCAATATGCGTATCGTGACCACAAGCATGCATTACGGGAACTTCTTCTCCTCTAAATTCGCCTTTCGCTACAGATTTAAAAGGCAAATCACCTCTTTCAGGAACGGGTAAGCCGTCAATATCAGCACGAAGAGCGAGTACTTTTCCAGGTTTGTCACCTTTTAAAATTCCAACAACGCCGGTATGAGCAATTCCTGTTTGCACGTCCATGCCTAGGGATTTTAAATGTGCCGCAATTTTCTCGGCAGTTTTAAATTCTCTATTTGAAAGTTCTGGATTTTGATGAAAATCTCTTCGCCATTCAATGACTTTAGCTTCAATATCTGAAACTTCTTTGTCGAGTCCATGTTGCGCAAATCCAATAACGCTTGTAAAAAGCGTAATAGTTAGTAATAGTTTTTTCATTGGTTGTAAATATTTAAAATTTAATATATTGATATCCGTTATTTTGATACTGTAGGAGTGCTGTCATTGCGGAAAGCACGAATTTTACATTTGGGTTTACATTGTCTTTATTTAGCCCTCTAAATCCCGCAGTTTGCC
Organism: Flavobacteriaceae bacterium; assembly: GCA_023954685.1. Taxonomy (GTDB): domain Bacteria; phylum Bacteroidota; class Bacteroidia; order Flavobacteriales; family Flavobacteriaceae; genus JAGSHF01. Next base: position 6,787 of record JAGSHF010000070.1, read on the forward strand.
CACAGATAATGATATCTGCTCCCGCAGCTGTAAGTTGATTAATCAAAGTTAAGTTCGGGTTGTCAACTCCATACTTTTTTTTATAGTTTTCGTTGTCCATAACATCTTGCCATGCGCTACCATGTATAGTCATAGCTACTTTGAGTTGTTCCGGTTTCATTCCAGCCCCAGCATGCATATTTAAAAATCTGGCTGCGGTAACAATGTACTTGTTGACAACACTTTTGTCTTCTGATGATTGTGATACATCAAAAACTACTTTAAACTCTTGATTGGCTTCAATTTTTATATCTGGATTTTCAACAGGAAATGTAGCACCAAAATCTTTTATAATTAGACCTTCAGCTCGATTTTTTTGTGCCTGAATTTGGAAAATAAATACTATAAAGAGGAGTGTGGTAATACTGGATTTACGCATAAAAAAGTTGGTTTGTGCCCTTAAAGATATTCAAAAAATCATAAACTTATTAAATGCCCATTAATTGTTTATAATTTATCATCAATTCCTTTAATAATTTTGTTAACATTGGCTAAATTCACGGTTTAAAATAATTTAGATTGGAGAAGTATTTAAGTCAATTGAATGAAGCGCAATTAGCACCAACCTTGCAAAAGGATGGTCCCATGATTGTGATTGCAGGTGCTGGATCGGGAAAAACACGGGTACTTACGTTTAGGATTGCCTATTTAATGAGTCAGGGCGTAGATGCTTTTAATATTTTGGCATTGACTTTTACCAATAAAGCGGCCCGAGAAATGAAGTCTAGAATTGCTTCTATTGTAGGTGACGGTGAAGCAAAGAATTTATGGATGGGTACATTTCACTCTGTCTTTGCTAAAATTTTAAGATTTGAAGCAGATAAATTGGGGTACCCAAGTAATTTTACGATTTATGATTCGCAAGATTCCAAAAGATTAGTTTCTTCTATCATTAAAGAAATGGGTCTTGATAAAGATGTTTATAAATACAAACAAATACATTCTAGAATTTCATCATATAAAAATAGCTTAATTACAGTTAAAGCTTATTTTCAAAACGCAGATTTGATTGAAGCAGATACGATGGCTAGGCGTCCACGTTTGGGAGATATTTATAAAGAATATGTAGATAGATGTTTTAAAGCGGGTGCTATGGATTTTGATGACTTGCTACTAAAAACTAATGAATTATTAACTAGGTTCCCTAATGTTTTGGCTAAGTATCAAGACAAGTTTAGGTATATTCTAGTAGATGAGTATCAAGATACAAATCATTCGCAGTATTTAATAGTACGTGCTTTGTCAGATCGATTTCAAAATATTTGTGTGGTTGGTGATGACGCTCAAAGTATCTATGCATTTAGAGGTGCTAACATTAATAATATTTTGAATTTTCAAAAAGATTATGACGACGTTAAACTCTTTAGACTTGAGCAAAATTACCGTTCAACTAAAAACATTGTAAATGCTGCTAATTCAGTTATTGATAAGAATCAAACAAAGCTGGATAAAGTTGTTTGGACAGCAAATGATGAAGGTGCGAAAATAAAAGTTCATAGATCATTAACAGATGGTGATGAAGGGCGGTATGTAGCAAGCTCAATTTTTGAACATAAAATGCAGGAGCAACTTCCAAATAGTGATTTTGCAATATTATATAGAACCAACGCGCAGTCACGTGCAATGGAGGATGCTTTAAGAAAGCGAGATATCCCTTATCGTATCTATGGGGGGTTGTCATTTTACCAGCGTAAAGAAATCAAGGATGTATTGTCTTATTTGCGTTTAATCATAAATCCTGCAGATGAAGAAGCGCTGAAACGTATTATTAATTTTCCTGCAAGAGGTATAGGTCAAACAACTATTGATAAATTAATTGTTGCGGCCAATGGATACAAGCGGTCCATTTTTGAAGTGATGGAGCATATCGATAAAACTGAAGTTAGCGTCAATAAAGGAACGAAGATTAAACTTAAAAACTTTGTGACCATGATCCAAAGTTTTCAGGTAATGAATGAAACAGCAAACGTATTTGATTTGGCTGAACACGTTGCCAAAGTAACGGGATTGATTCAGGAATTCAAAAAAGACGGCACTCCAGAGGGTATTGCTAAAATGGAAAATATAGAGGAGCTACTCAATGGAATGAAGGATTTTGTTGAAGGTCAAATGGAGCTTGCTGATGCATCCGATTCTTTAGCAGAGTTTTTGGAAGATGTTGCTTTGGCAACAGATTTGGATGCCGATAAAGGCGATTTAAATCATGTGGCTTTAATGACTATCCATTTGGCAAAAGGATTAGAATTCCCATATGTTTATATTGTAGGTTTAGAAGAAGATTTGTTTCCAAGTGCTATGAGTATGAATACGCGTAGTGAGTTGGAAGAGGAGCGACGTTTGTTTTATGTCGCCTTAACCCGTGCGGAAAAGCAGGCCTATTTAACTTACGCTTTATCCCGCTATCGTTGGGGGAAACTAATAGATTCGGAACCTAGTAGATTTATTGAAGAAATAGATGATCAGTATTTGGATATGATAACCCCGGTGGAGTCTCAACGTGTTAACCCGATGCTGGATCCAGATATTTTCGGCGATGTAAAACCCAATCAAATTAGATTTAAGGCACCAAAAGAACGGGTGATTGGGAGTAAAAATAAAGTAAAAAAAGAAGCACAAAAACATCAAGTAATTACGCCTAAAAACTTAAAACCCCTTGAAAAGACTAAAACAGAGGGAAAGATGAATTCAAATTTATTTGACAGTAAACTTGTTACTGGTAACTTTGTAAAGCATTTGAGATTTGGTAAAGGTGAAGTCCTGAGTATTGAGGGCGTTGGAGGTGATAGAAAGGCTGAAATTAATTTTGAAAATGGCGGGAAAAAGAAATTGCTTTTACGTTTCGCGAAACTCGAAATAATAGGATAATGGCTGAGTTTATTAAATTATATGAAGAAAACCCAAACCCAAGGGATATTAATAAAGTCGTTAATTTACTTAAACGTGGGGGTGTAATTATCTATCCAACTGATACTGTTTATGGATTGGGTTGTGATATCACCAATAATAAAGCTATGGAAAGATTAGCAAAATTAAAAGGGGTAAAGTTAGAGAAAGCTAATTTTTCTTTTGTTTGTCATGATTTAAGTAATTTAAGTGATTATGTGAAACAGATTGACAATACAATGTTTAAAATTTTGAAACGTGCATTACCAGGGCCCTACACTTTTATTTTGCCTGGGGCCAAATCTTTACCTAGCGCATTTAAGAAGAAAAAAACAGTAGGTATAAGAGTGCCAAGTAATAACATTGCCCTAGATATCGTGAAAGCATTGGGAAATCCTATTGTTTCAACTTCTATCTATGATGATGACGAAATTATTGAGTACACAACCGATCCCGAATTAATTTTAGAAAAATGGAATGCTAAAGTAGATTTGGTTATTGATGGTGGTTATGGAGATAATGAAGCTTCTACGGTTATTGATTGTTCATCTGGGATACCTGAAGTCATAAGGGAAGGCAAAGGAAGTTTGGATATTTTGTAAAAAAAGCCCAACCTTTCGATTGAGCTTTATTCTAGTTATTTTGTATGCGCTTAGTTGCCACCAGCTTCCAAGTTTTTCATTTCTTTTTCAATCATATCGTAGAATTCATCAATTTTTGGCATAACTACAATACGTGTGCGTCTGTTTTTAGCTCTGTTGGCCGCAGTGTCATTTTCTGCCATAGGAGAAAATTCAGCTCGTCCAGCTGCTATTAGTTGTTTTGGATCAACGTCTAGATCTCTAAGCACTCTTACTACTGAAGTAGCACGTTTCACACTTAAATCCCAGTTATCTAACAATACTCCTTTTTTGTAAGGAACATTATCAGTGTGAGCCTCAACCATTGCATCAAAATTAGGTTTACTGTTTACTACTTTAGCCACTTTCGCTAATACTTCTTTAGCTTTTGGCGTCACAGTGTAGCTTCCCGTCTTAAATAGTAATTTATCAGCAATAGAGATAAATACCACCCCTTTTTCAACATTAATTTCAATATCAGGATCACTAATGCCAACCTCTTTCTTCAAGCTTGTTACCAAAGCTAACATTACGCTATCTTTTTTGTTAATGGCATCGGATAAGCGAGAAATTTTTAGGTCTTTCTCTTTCATGCTTTCTAAAGTTTTTTCAACATTACTAGCGCCTTTAGAGGTTAGCATTGTTAAATCTTTATTGCTTTGAATTAAGTTGTCGTTAGATTTACGCATATCAGCAAGTTGCTCTTTTAATGCTTCAGCTCTTGCAGTTGCAGCAGCTGCATCTGAAAGGCAGCTATTTAATTTAACTGTCGCAGAGTTTAATAAATCCTGTGTTTCTTTTTGTTTTGCTTCTAATGCTGTAAATTCTTTTTTAGATACGCAAGAACCTAATAAAAGCATAGCAGACATGCTGAACAATAAAATTCGCTTCATAATTATTTTGTTGTTAAATGTTATTCTAAACCAGCGCTAAAATTAAATAAAAAAGCTGAAGAAGATGCAGCATTAACAAAACTTTTATAAACTAAATTATTAACTATTAAAATATTTTTTTCGCGCAACAAAATAACGGTAAATAATTGAGGGAGTATTATAGTAATTTTTGGTGTGCTGTAGCATTTTTCTTTGAGTAAACAAGCGTTTTAAGTTGGCGTAAAATGAAAAATGAGCTTTGATAATTGCAAGGGTGTGTTTTGGTTTTAGTTTTAAAATAAAGTGTAGACCTGCAATGGCATCTAAAATTAACCTAATAAAAATGATAAACCACAATCTGCCACCTGCATTTTTAACAAGGGTAAACAGACTATTTCGAAAATTCAAATACGTCTTTTTCGGGTTAACAGCGCTTAATGTGCCACCGCCTAAATGATAAACGGTTGAAGTTCCTACATACTTTACTTTTAATCCAATATTTTTTGCACGCCAACACAAGTCAATCTCTTCCATATGAGCAAAAAAGCTTTCGTCGAAGCCGTTTAAGTCCTGAAAAACAGATTTCTTTATAAATAAGCAAGCTCCTGAAGCCCAGAATATATCTACAATGTCATTGTATTGATTTTGATCGTTTTCAATCGTATCAAAAATTCGTCCTCGACAATAAGGATAACCAAATTTATCTATAAAACCACCGGCAGCTCCGGCATATTCGAATTTATCTTTTTGTTTATAATCTAATATTTTAGGTTGTAAAATGGCGATTTTGGAATCGTTGTTATAGGTTTCTATAATTGGGTTTAACCAGTCTTTCGATACTTCAACATCATTATTTAATAAACAAAACACATCAGCTTCAATATCTTTTAACGCATCATTATAACCTTTGGCGTATCCGCCATTAATTTTATTTTGAACAATTTTAACTGACGGGAAGTATTCTTTTATATATGATACTGAATCATCATCAGAAGCATTATCGGCGATATAAACAGTTGCTTTTTCAGAATGTGTTACTACAGAAGGAAGAAACTCAGTTATAAGTTTTTTTCCATTCCAATTTAATATGACTACTGCAACTTTCAAACCCGAATATAGTTTTTAATATAAAACGCAAAGCTAATCAACCAAAATAAAATACAAGTCTCGGTAATTCTTTGAAGTAAACCTATATGTTCTCCAATAGGATTTCCAGAAAGTAGCATGCTAAAAATAAATGCTAGTATACCACATATAATAGATAGTCTAGATATAGAAGCTGCATTTTTCCATTTTTTAGCACCAATCCCTATTAATACTAAACAAATAGGCACAAATAAATAGGTTAGTATTCCAGAAAAATTGTGAATGATTTGAGAGGTACTTGGGTTAATAAATGCCTTATTACAACCGGCATCGCAGGGGAAAACACCAACAATAACACCTCCAATTCCATAAAACAATCCAAAACCAATGAGCCCTATTTTTACCAAATTTGATTTTGGCAGGAGTTTCAAAGCAGAAAACGAGAAAATTGTAATTAATATGCCACTAGGGATATACCCTAATAATCTCATGTAAACGCCATAAGGCGCATCAATAGCATAACTTTCACTAATAAATTGACTTATATGGCTGTAATGTTCAAATTGAAACCCACCCAAAATAGATGGTATAATGAAAAGTAATGCGCCAAGAATAGCAGTCCAAAATGGTATGAGTTTATTCATTAATTTGATAGTCAGGAATATCTTTTAAAAATTGATAACGTTCAGCTTCAAAATCCATAGCGCAATAATAATGATTTATTCCATTAGTGACCATCAAAAAAGTAGCATTTAAGGTAAGGTTGTATTGGGCAATTTGGTCAAAGGCATCTTGATTGATAGTGATTTTTGGAGATTTACATTCAACAATTAAATGAATACTTCCATTGGAGTTGTAAACCACAATATCATAGCGTTTACTCAATCCATTTACTTTCAACTCCTTTTCTACATTAATTAGAGATTTAGGGTAATTTTTGTATTGAATCAAATAACTGACGCAATGTTGCCTTACCCATTCTTCAGGTTGTAAAACGATAAACTTTTTACGAATTTCATCAAAAATATAGTGTTTATTTTCACTATTTTTGATTCGGAAAGAAAGTTTTGGAAAGTTAAGTGCTTGCATAAAAATAATTATGATCTAGCCAAAGTTAAACTTCAACTGGGAAATAGCCAACATCTAATTCAATTAAAAGACTATTATAAAATTTTTAAGGAGAAATAACTTTTGGAAGACGTTAAGCAATTAGTAGCCAACATCAAGAAAGGCGATTTAAAGCCCATTTATTTCCTAATGGGAGAGGAGCCTTATTATATTGATAAAATTTCTGATTTTATTGAGAATAATGTCTTGTCTGAAGCTGAAAAGGGGTTCAATCAAATGGTGTTTTATGGCCGTGACGTCTCTATTGATGATATTGTATCTAATACTAAGCGTTATCCAATGATGGCTGAACGTCAAGTTATTATAATAAAAGAAGCTCAAGATCTTTCTAGAACTATTGAGCAGCTTGCAAAGTATCTTGAAAACCCGCAACTTACTACTGTGCTTGTGGTTAATTATAAATACAAGAAAATTGACAAACGTAAGGCATTGTACAAAACCATTAATAAGGTAGGCGTTGTTTACGAGAGTAAAAAATTATATGAAAATCAAGTGGCCGACTGGATTCGTCGTGTATTGTCTCCAAAAGGCTATACAATATCTCCAAAAGCAGCTCAAATGTTGATAGAATTTTTAGGAACAAATTTGAGTAAAATCAACAATGAGCTTGAAAAACTGCAGTTGGTGATTCCTAAAGACAGCCAGATTACACCAGAGCTGATAGAAGAAAATATAGGGATTTCAAAAGATTATAATAATTTTGAACTGAGAAAGGCCATAGGAGAACGGAACATGGCAAAAGCTTTTAAAATTGCCAATTATTTTTCAGAAAACCCAAAGGACAACCCTTTGGTAGTTACCATTTCGCTTTTGTTTAGTTTCTTCTCACAGTTGTTACATCTCCATGGGTTACATGATAAATCACCAAGAGCGGTAGCTTCTTCTTTAAAAATAAACCCATATTTTGTTAGTGAGTACACTACAGCGGCACGTCACTATCCAATGAAAAAAGTGAGTCAAGTGGTTGGTGTTTTACGTGATATTGACGTAAAAAACAAAGGCGTAGGCGCAAATGCATTACCACAAGGGGATTTGCTTAAAGAGCTTTTAGTGAAAATTTTATATTAAAAATTACTTTTTATCAATTGAAATTTTACCAGCCCCGGCGATATAAATTACCAAAAATATTAGCGCATATAGCAGAGCTTTTTCTTTTGTGCCAAATCCATCGTCAGCATGAACAATAAAAGCGGCAACTGCCATAGTGATAAAAGCAGGAATGGCTGCCAATCTGGTTTTAAATCCTACTATTATTAAAACAGGAGCAACGACCTCACCTATAAGTGCTAATATTAATGAAAGGGTAGGGCCAACCCCAATAGGATCTCCAA
>JAGSHF010000241.1 GCA_023954685.1 Flavobacteriaceae bacterium
AATAAAGTGTTTAATGTGAGCGAAGAGATCACACAAATTTCAGGTCAGTTAAGAACATTAGATTTAGCTAAAGAGAGTGAGCAATCTAAGCTCAATTATTTAAATAGTTTAGAAAATTATTTAACGACCAAGACAGATTACACCAAAATTGCAGCACCAACTTCAGTAGGGATTGAAGAGGCAAATATATTAAATAGTGTGCAAAAAATTACGAGCCTTGCTATAGAACGTCAAAACCTAGAGTATACGGCACAAGATGGTAGTGTTTTGTTTCAAAGTCTTGACAAACAAATAGATGCCGAACGAAATGTGTTATTGGAAACCATTGATGCCACAAAACGCACCATTGGTATTCAATCTGAGACTATAAATAGACAAATTGCAAATTTAGAAGCGAAGCTAAGTAATTTACCGGAGGATCAGCAAGAATACCTGAAGATTCAGCGTAAGTTAAGTTTAAGTCAGGAGGCTTACAATATCTACCAAGCCAAACGGGGTGAAGCAGCTATTGTAAAAGCGGCAAACGTATCAGATATAGTAGCTATAGATGAGGCAAAGGATATTGGTGGTGGACTCATAGGGCCTAATAAGAGCCTGAATTATATGATTGCACTTATGATGGGTTTTTTCTGCCCTATGTTTTTAATTTTTGTTATTTTTCTTTTGGATAATACCATTCACGGGTCGGATGAAGTTGAGAAATTATCTAAAATTCCTATTCTTGGACTTATAGGGAAGTATAATTATAAGAATAATTTAGTAGTTCATGAAAAGCCGAAATCGGCTGTTGCCGAATCGATTAGGTCTATCCGATCCAGTTTACAATTTTTCTATAAACAGCGTGACATAAAAGGAGGACGAACTTTAATGGTGACATCATCGGTTAGTGGTGAAGGGAAAACCTTTTGCTCCATAAACATTGCATCAGCCTATGCCATGTCTGGGAAAAAGACCATTCTTTTGGGTTTAGATTTGCGAAAGCCTAAAATCTTTGGAGATTTTGAGATGACTAATGATTCTGGGATGGTCAATTATTTAATTGGTGATGCTACTTTTGAGTCAGCAACCTTTCAAACACATATTGAAAATTTAAGTATTGTGCCGTCAGGACCCATACCTCCTAATCCTTCAGAATTGTTGATGAGCGATAAGTTGCATGATTTGATAGGGGTTTTAAGAGCGCAATACGACATGATTATTCTAGACACGCCACCCGTGGGCTTGGTGACCGATGCGCTTCAGCTCACGCAATATGCGGATGCTACCATTTTTATGATCCGTTTGGATTATACCAAGAAAGGCATGCTACAATTGGTGAATGCCAAATACAGAACAGGTGAGATAAAAAACGTGAGTTTTGTGCTGAATTTCTATAAGCACAAGACGAATCATAATTATGGCTACGGTTATGGCTACGGTTATGGCTACGGTTATGGCTATGGTACTTATGGTCATGCGTATTTAGATAATGGGCGCGGCGGCAATGTGTTAACGCGTCTTAAGCGCTTGTTTAAAAAAATATAATAAACTTAAAAATTGATTTCTAAAGAGCAGCTTTTTGTCAAACGTATTTTTGATGTTGTTTTGGCTATAGCGGTGCTACCAATTGTATTAGTACCCATGTTCATTTTGATTTTACTTGCGTCTATTGACACTAAAACTTTTGGTGTGTTTCAACAAGAACGCATTGGGCAATATGGAAAGACTTTTATGATGTACAAGGTAAGAACTCTTAGAATAGAAAAACATGTATTAGGTCGTCTAGATGAAAGTGCATCAGCATTTGGACGCTGGTTACGCCGTCATAAATTAGATGAGTTACCACAACTTTTTAATGTAGTATTGGGGCAGATGAGTTTTGTTGGTCCTAGGCCTGATATTAAAGGCTATGCCGATCTATTAGAGGGTAAATCTAGAATTATACTAAAAGTAAAGCCAGGAATTACGGGGCCCGCAACATTGAAATATAAGTATGAAGAGCAATTGTTAGCACAACAACCTGATCCCGAATGGTATAATGATCATGTGATATGGCCAGATAAAGTTAGGATTAATTCCAGTTACATAAAGGATTGGGGTTTTTGGAAGGATGTTGAATGGTTGATAAAATCAGTTTAAATCCGATATTTTTATTAAGACCGTAGGTTAGTCTATTTTTTTTGACTTTTTAAAGAAAACCAAAATAATCGTGTTTAATACTTACGCATTTTGATTAGATTTGTCTCCTAAATCAAATAAACTAAAAGACCTATGTCTAAGAAGGATAAAATTGCCATAATAGGATTAGGGTATGTGGGTTTGCCACTTGCAGTTGAATTTGCAAAGCAATTTCTAGTTGTTGGCTTCGATATCAACAAGCAAAGAATTGATGAATTAAATACCGGTTTGGATAAAACGTTAGAAGTTGATAATGCCAGTTTAAAATCGGTATTGACTACAGATTTAAATGCCAATAACGGTTTATTTATTACGGATGATTTTGAAGCTTTAGCGGTAGCTAATTTTTATATCATTACTGTGCCAACACCAACAGACGCTTTAAACAAACCGGTGTTTACACCCTTAATTAAAGCGAGTGAAGCCGTTGGTAGGGCGATGTCAAAAAATGATATTGTTATATATGAATCAACAGTGTATCCTGGTGCAACAGAAGATATTTGTGTGCCTATTTTGGCCGAAGTATCGGGATTAACATATAACGATGACTTTTTTGCAGGCTATTCACCAGAACGTATTAATCCGGGTGATAAAAATCACACTGTTACCAAGATTTTAAAAGTTACTTCAGGTTCTACTCCAGAAATAGCAAAAAGGGTTAATGATTTATATCTAAAAGTCATTACGGCGGGAACACATATGGCACCATCCATAAAAGTAGCTGAGGCGGCAAAAGTGATTGAGAATTCGCAGCGTGATATTAATATAGCTTTTGTTA
>JAGSHF010000002.1 GCA_023954685.1 Flavobacteriaceae bacterium
CAGATTTTGGTCAACGTTATGATGAAAAAACAAACATTGGAAATTCCGGTATTGGAATAGGCATTATACATTATATAAATTTTGCATACCGTGCAGATTGTAGTTGCTATACTACAGATACTTATTTTAATGATCATTTTAAATTACGAAATGAAATTTCATGGAATAAAACTATTTTGGATCATCACGGAAAATGGGTTAACCAATCTGGGACCGAAGCAGATAAGTTAAAAGCTCATCATGGTGTGGCACAGAATTTTGATATAGGAACGCAATTGGAATACTTTCCATTAAGTATTCGGTCTTTTCAAGCATTTTCTTATAGATTTGCCCCCTTTGTTAGTCTTGGTGTCCATTATACTTATTATAGTCCCGAAGCGAGCACAGATTATGGTGATAGAAGTATTTTGAATGCTAATAATTTTTGGAGCTCTTGGGAGCCAGGATCCATAAATCCTCAGTCTGGAAGTATATGGTCAATAGTAAGTAGTGTAGGTGTTCGATATAAAGTGGGTGTTTTATCTGATTTAATGCTAGATTTAAGATGGCAATATTTTGGAAAAGATTGGATTGATGGCTTAAACCATCAATTAAATTCTAATAAATTTAATGATTGGTTACTTTGGTTGAATTTTGGATACATTTATTATCTAAATTAAATTCTATGGCTATCATACGATTATAATAAAAAGCACAAAAGAATTAACTTGAGCGTTTTTTGTTATAATCGTTAAAATGATTCTAACCTAGGGCTTGTTTTAAATCATCAATTAAATCATTGATATCTTCAATACCAACGCTTAATCTTATGAGAGAATCAACAACACCTGTTTTTTCGCGTTCTATCTTAGGAATACTTGCATGTGTCATACTTGCTGGATGACCAGAGAGTGATTCAACGCCACCAAGTGATTCAGCTAAGGTGAATATTTTTAAATGCTCTACGGTTTTAATAGCTTCTTCATAATTATTACCCTTCGTTGTAAAAGATAACATGCCTCCAAAATCGTCCATTTGTGATTTGGCAATTTCATGATTTGGATGATTCTCAAAACCTGGCCAATATACTTTTTCAATTTTTGGGTGTGATGCTAAGTATTCAGCAATGGCTTTTCCATTTTCACAATGACGCTGCATTCTTACATGCAATGTTTTTATACCTCTAAGGACTAAAAAACTATCTTGCGGTCCACAAATAGCCCCACTAGCATTTTGAATAAAATAGAGTTGATCGGCTAATTCTTTGTCTTTTACAATAAGAGCTCCCATGACCACATCACTATGTCCTCCCATATATTTAGTAGCTGAATGCATTACAATATCGGCACCTAAATCTAATGGACGTTGTAAGTAAGGCGTGGCAAAGGTGTTATCAACAGCCAAACGTACATTGTGTTTTTTTGCAATAGCAGCAGTGGCCTTTATGTCAATAATATTTAACATAGGATTCGTTGGTGTTTCAACCCATATTAGTTTTGTATTAGCATTGATGTAAGCTTCAATGTTTGAAGCGTTTTCCATTCCAATAAAATGAAACTTGATCCCAAAATCTTCAAATATTTTAGTAAAAAGACGATAAGTTCCTCCATATAAATCATTAGTTGAAATGACTTCATCTCCTGGTTTTAAGATCTTAATTACGGCATCAATAGCTGCAAGACCAGAACCAAAAGCCAAGCCATAAGCACCATTTTCTATACTTGCAAAAGCATTTTCAAGGGCTTGTCTCGTTGGATTATGTGTTCTAGAATATTCAAAGCCTTTGTGACCACCAGGCGTGCTTTGGGCATAAGTTGATGTTTGATAAATAGGAGGCATTACTGCACCATAAGCCGGATCATGTTCCTGTCCGCCATGTATCGTTTTAGTGTTAAATTTCATTTGATAATTATTTGCAACAAATTTAGGTTTTAATTCGTTGTATTCAAACCTAATAATCTTATCTTTATTTTAGCTATAAATTTCCTTATTAATGAAACGTTTTGGTTTACTATTTGTCTTGATTTTTGTAATTTTTGGATGCGTTGAAGAACACACCATTGAGTTTGCGGAATCTAATATTCTTGAAGATAATAATGCTGTTGTAGAAATAAATATCCCCGTAGCTCAAGGGAATTCCTCGGTTAACACCTCTATTAATAACAGTATTAATAATGAAATTATTGAGATTTTAGATTTTAGTGAAAATGAGCCGACACCCGTTACAATTGACGAAGCGATTAGAAATTTTGATAATGAATACGCAAAAATAAAATCAGACTTTCCAGAAAGCCCAATGGTTTGGGAAGCTACTTTTGACGGCGAAGAGACCTATCAATCATCTGAATTTATTACAATTGCATTGAGTAGTTACTTAAATACTGGTGGTGCTCATGGTACTGCTATGGTAACGATGTTAAATTTTGATGCTAAAAGTGGTTCTGTTATTGAGTTTAGTAGTCTTATTGAAGACCATGAAGGCTTTGAAAAATTGGTAGAACGTCATTTTCAAGAAGCCATCAATCGGAAAAAGAATTCTGAGTTTCAGAATTATTTTTGGGATAAGGGGTTTTCATTACCAGAAAGCATTGGGTTTAGTGAAGATGGCCTTATCCTATTTTATAATGTATATGAAATTGCACCATACTCTGAGGGTGCCACAGAATTTGTCATTCCATTTGAGGAAGTTCAAAATTATTTATCCCGCTACTAATCTAAATTAGAAGTAAATTTTTTAACTACAGATTCTACTGTAAGCCCTTGTCCTATTATAGAGAAAACAACAATAACATAAGTAACAACTAGAAATAGCTCACGATGCATTTCAGGTGAAAGACTTAATGCAAGTGCAATTGAAATACCACCACGAAGTCCTCCCCAAGTCATTATTAGATTAGTGTAGGGCACAAAATCAAGGCGTTTTGCAAAGATTTTAATGGGAATCCAAAGTGACAAATATCTTGATATTAACACAACAGGAATAGCAATTAAACCAGCGATAATATAATTATCCTCAAATACTAAGATTAATAATTCCATTCCTATAAGTACAAATAGGATGGCGTTGAGTAATACATCAACTAATTCCCAAAATTTATCCACATAAGTCTCTGTAATTTTTGACATGGCCATATTTCTAACCGTGTCATTGCCAACAACGAGTCCGGAGGTTACCATTGCTAGAGGTGCTGATAAATGTAATTTTTGAGCAATTAGGGTGCCTCCCATCACTGAGGCAAGTGTTATAATAACTTCAATTTCGTAATTATCAATAGAGCGCATTAATCTAAAAGTAATCCAACCTAGAATTAAGCCTAAAATAATTCCGCCAAAAACTTCTAAGCCAAATAATTCTAGGATAGAAATCGCATCTGTATTACCAATTCCATTTGACGCTATTGAGTAAATGGTTAGAAAAACAACCACGCCAACACCATCATTAAACAAAGATTCCCCAACAATTTTAGTCTCCAAAATTTTGGGTGCTCCAGCTTGTTTTAATATCCCTAAAACAGCAATAGGATCAGTAGGAGAAATTAGTGCTCCAAATAATAAGCAATAAATAAAATCTACAGGCAACCCAATGAGATTTAGAACATAGAACATAATAATACCAACGAGAAATGTTGAAACAAGTACTCCGGCAGTAGCAAATACTAAAACGGGCCAACGTTGTACTTTTAATTGTGCAAAATTGGTATGTAAAGCTCCTGCAAAAAGTAAGAAACTTAACATCACATCCAATAATACTGTTTTAAAATCGATGGAAGTGATAATTTCTTTTTCTTGCTGTAATAAGGTGTCATCAAATTGTCCAATTATTACGAGAATGAGCGTAAATACGATAGTAATTAGCATCATTCCAATGGTGTTTGGAAGTTTTAAAAACCGGACGTTCAAATACCCAAATAGGGCAGAACAAACGGTTAAAATAGTGACTATTGTAAAAGAATCCATATGTTATAATGCTCGTTTTAATGCTAAGATATATCCCAAATGTATGCCTTCATGAAAATTATTAAAATCAATGGCTTCTTCAACATTGGTTAATGTACTTTTTGTTGTTACGGTATAAGTTTCAAATTCGGTAAATCTATTATTCAGAAAATCTTCTTTAGTTTTTTCTATTGTTGAGAATAGCAAACCTTTGATCTCATCTACTTCAGCTTGAGTTAATAGCTTTACTGGTCTTGTTCCTTTTTTATAGGCTTCAGCCATTTCTTTAGAGATTATAGTTGGCATTCCTGATAGACGATACACCAAGATTTGTTGGGTTACAATAGTGTGGGCAATATTCCATACTATATTATTATTGTAACCATCAGGAATTTTGTTCAATTCTTCTAATGATAAATTTTCCAAAAAAGATTTAAGAATTTTTCGATTCTTTATACTAATATCAAATGCCCAATTCATTATAATTTATTTTCAGAAAGTCTGTTGAAATGATTTTCTTTGTAAAATTAACAGATTTAATTGCCAATTCAAGTATAAACATTATGAAAAAAATTTACTATTTAAAAACCTGTAATACTTGTCTGCGTATTTTAAAAGCAATTAATCCTTCATCTGATGTGATTTTACAAGATATAAAATCAGAGCCAATCACTGTAGCTCAAGTTGAAGCAATGCGAGAGCTTTCCGGAAGTTACGAAAGCCTGTTTAGTAAGCGCGCAAAACTGTATAAAGAAATGGGTTTGAAAGATCAAAACTTAACAGAACGTGATTTTAAGAATTATATTTTGCAGCATTATACCTTCTTAAAACGCCCTGTCATTATTGTGAATGACGTTATTTTTATTGGTAATAGTAAAAATGTTATTGCAAAAGCCGAAGAGGCGATATAAATATTATTTGTTATAAATTGTGCTTAGGCTGGATTTGTTTTGACTAAGTTTAGATAGACTATTTATCGCATCATGATAATTTAATTTAATGAATCACTTAAAAGCACGTATTTTAAATTCGGTTAATGCCATTAGTATAGCAGAATGGGAGTCATTAAATTGTCAAGATTCGTTTTATTTTAGTCCGGAATTTTTAGGCGCTTTTGAAGTATCAAACCCAAACATTGAGTTTAAGTATATTCTCATTTATCAAGACGATAGGGCGGTTGGGTTAGCAAATATTCAAATTATTGAATTGGGCATTGATGCCATTATAAAAAACATAAAACTAACGGGGTTTTTAAAGCGAAGCATTCATTTTTTAATGTGTAGAAGTGGGTTGAAAATATTGTTTTGTGGTAATGTGTTTTTAAGTGGGGAATATGGCATTTACCTCAATCAATATGTCAATAAAGAGGAAGCATTTTTGAGTATTTCAAAAGCCATTCGGAGCATTTCAAAAAACACTAAAATGCATGCTATTTTTGTAAAAGATTTTTATCATGCATCACGAAAAATCACGGATCATCTATTAAATTTCGGATACAGTTTGACACCAGTTGAACCCAATATGATTTTGAAAATAGACCAAAATTGGAAAAGTTATGATGATTATAAAGCTGCTTTAAAATCGAAGTATCGTGTTAAAGTCAAAAAAGCGGATAAAACAAGCGCTGTTCTTGAATCTATTTTGTTTAATGAAGATGATTTTGTGAAACACAAAAAAGACCTGCAGCGGCTTTATGAAAACACGATTGCTAACGCCAATTTTAATGCACAGGTCCTTAATTTGAATACGTATATAAAGTTGCGAAAAGTTTATCATGAAAACTTTGTAGTAAAAGCTTATTTTTTTGAAGGGAAACTGGTTGGATTTCTTTCTGCTTTAGTCAACAATCATCATCTTGACGCCCATTTCATTGGTTTAAATTATGAGCTCAATAAGGAATGTGCCATTTATCCGAGAATACTAAATGACTATGTTCGACTTGGTATTAGGCTTGGCGCATCTCAAATAAATTTTGGACGAACGGCATCGGAAATTAAGAGTACTATAGGGGCAATTCCAGAGGATTTGGTTTGTTATACAAGGCATAAACGTGATTTTATTAATACCATTTTCAAACCTTTATTAAGTCAAATACACATAAAGGAATTTAAACAGCATTTCCCATTTAAAGGCACAAAAAAAGAGGCGATATAGCCTCTTTTTTTGTGAAATATACGTTCTAATTAAACCCAAGCATTTATAAGACCTCCCATTAAGGCCATAGTTACAATCCAATATCCCGCATTAATCATTACATATTTAAATGATTTTTGTTCAAATAATGCATTTGTTGCTAAAACGGGCATGGCCACTAAAAAGCCCATCAGTGCTCCGTGTAATGCACCATGCTTAAATGTCATAAAATCACCTCCCGCACCATGAGCTTCGCCCGGTGCGCCACCTAACATAACCTCAGGCCATAGAGCAAATGCAATTAAAAAAGCCATTACCAAGGCCAAACCATAGGTTTTTGCGGGATTCATTTGCTGAGCTTTTTCCATAGTCATGCCAGACTCTTTCATCCAAACAGTACCAAAAACTTTAGGATTATACCAAATAAAACCGGTAATCAGCGGTAGAATTGAAGCCACTACAATTGCTAGATAATTGATGTCTAAATTTTCCATAATTTTAATTTAAAGTTAGTTTTTGTAACTAACAATTTAAGAAAAAATTATTTTGTCAATGATTCGGGTGATATATCTGTTGGTTTTCGACCGTACTTTCGAGTATCTTCTTTTGATAAAAACTGAAAATTTGCTGAACGCGGGAAAGCTTCAATTTGTCTTAGTAATTCATTAGGAACAACACCCAACGTTCGAGTTTTGCTATCAATCCATGAAAACAACATTTCACTAAAAGCCATGTTTTGACCTTTACTATTGTAGAAATTGTGCTCAATCTTTATAAATCGCCCGTCTTTACTGTGACCTGAAATTTCTAAGCTTACGGTTATATGGTCGTCTAATCGTACTTCTTTGAAAAAATGAATATGCTCATAAAATACAACAGGCCCCAAGCCGTAAGAAATCATTTTATCTAATCCCAGATCTTGATCTGTAAAAAAAGACATTCGCGTATGACTCATAAAATCAATATAAGAGGAATTGCCTAAATGCATATTGGCATCAATATCACTCCATCTGATTTCAAATTGTTTTGTATACATATGATAATAATTTGAACGGTAAAGCTACATTTTTTGTTTGGTATTTGATTAAGGCTTAGTGAAGTCTTTTATTTATCTTTGTGCAACTTTTAAAATTCAAGCATGATACAATCAATGACAGGTTATGGGAAGACCATTTTACAGCTTCCTACAAAGAAGATTTCAATAGAATTAAAATCGTTAAATAGTAAGAACCTGGATTTAAATGCTCGTATGCCATCGGTATATAGAGAGAAAGAATTACACATGCGTAAACTAATTGCGGCTGCAATGGAGCGCGGTAAAATTGACTTTTCCTTATATGTTGAGGTTACTGGAGAAGAAACGACATCCGTTATTAATAAAACGGTTGTACAACAATACATGAAGCAATTAAAAGAATTGGTTGATGGGAATGATACTGAAATTTTAAAAATGGCTGTTCGCATGCCTGATACACTTTCCACGAATCGTGAAGATTTGGATGAAGGTGAATGGCAAGCTATTGAGGATGGATTAAAGGAGACGATTGGTAAGATTGAAAATTATAGGATTGAAGAAGGGAAAGCATTAGAGTCTGAATTCGACTTGAGAATAAAAAACATAGATGGATTACTCAAGCAAGTAATTGATATGGACCCAGATCGTATTTCTGGTGTAAGGGAACGTTTAAACAAAGGCGTTTCAGAAATAAAAGAGCGTGTTGATGAAAACCGGTTTGAGCAAGAATTAGTGTATTATATTGAAAAGTTTGATATTACAGAAGAAAAAGTAAGATTGCAAAATCATTTAGAATACTTTATAACAACATTAAATTCTGATGATTCTAACGGAAAGAAATTAGGGTTCATTGCCCAAGAAATAGGCCGTGAAATTAATACAGTTGGTTCAAAAGCTAATTATGCCCCTATGCAAAAATTGGTAGTACAAATGAAAGATGAGTTGGAAAAAATTAAGGAGCAACTTTTAAATGTTTTATAATGAATAAAGGTAAACTTATCGTGTTTTCTGCACCTTCAGGATCTGGAAAAACGACTATTGTAAGGCATTTACTTAAACAATTAGAGCTCAACTTAGAGTTTTCTATATCTGCAACATCGCGTGAAAGACGTGGTGATGAAGTTCAAGCAAAAGATTATTATTACCTCTCTGCCGACGAATTCAAATCTAAAATAAAGGGCAATGAATTTTTAGAATGGGAAGAAGTCTATCGCGATAATTTCTACGGCACTCTAAAAACTGAAGTAGAACGTATTTGGTCTAAAGGGAAGCACGTTATTTTTGATATTGATGTTTCCGGCGGATTGAGAATTAAAAGGAAATTCCCAGATCAAACTTTAGCTGTTTTTGTAAAACCTCCAAGTATTGATGAACTAAAAATCCGACTTAAAAAACGAAAGACTGAAAATGAGGATAAAATTAATATGAGGGTAGCAAAAGCATCTGCGGAATTAGCTACAGCACCCTTGTTTGATGTAATTATTGAAAATGATAATTTAGATAAAGCACTTAATGAAGCTTATCATTTGGTGAGTGATTTTATTAATGATAAAACAGAGAAATAACAATGAAGGTAGGGTTGTATTTTGGAACGTTTAATCCAATTCATGTAGGACATCTTACAATTGCCAACCATCTGGCTGAGTATAGTGATTTAGATCAAGTTTGGTTTGTTGTAACACCACACAGTCCATTTAAAAAGAAAAGCACCTTATTGGATAATCATCATCGTTATCAAATGGTAGATCGCGCCGTAGAGTTGTACCCAAAATTGAAGGCAAGTGATATTGAATTTAATTTACCTCAACCCAATTACACAATAAATACGTTAGTCTATCTTGAAGAAAAGTATCCGGATAATGAATATGCTTTAATCATGGGAGAGGATAATTTGAACAGTTTTCATAAATGGAAAAACTATGAACAAATTTTGGAACGGCATCACATTTACGTTTATCCTCGAATCTCTAATGTCAAGAAAAATATATTTAAGGATCATAAAAAAATTCATCATATAAATGCGCCAATTATGGAGTTGTCTTCAACTTTCATAAGGACGGGGATTAAGGAGAAGAAAAATATAAGACCAATGTTGCCCGAAAATGTTTGGCAATATTTGGATGAAATGAATTTTTATAAATAAAAAACCAACGCTATGTGCGTTGGTTTTTTAATCTTTCTTTTTCAGTCATGTTTTTTATGCCTCTAAGTGAGGAATACGTAATACTTGTCCTGGATAAATTAAATCTGCACTTTTCAGCATTGGCTTGTTGGCTTCAAAAATCTCTGGATATTTCATAGCATTGCCATAATAGCTTTTTGCAATTTTACCTAATGTATCTCCACTAACAACCGTATAAAATTGTGCTTCTGGTTCTGTGCATTCTACTTCCATTTGATCATCAACAGTAGCAATCCCATTTGAATTTCCGGCAACCAATACTACTTTTTCTTTCGTAGCTTGATCCTTTGCGGTTCCTCTTATTGTAACGCGATCATCGTTGATATGAATGCTTAAATTGGCAACTTCTAATTGTAAATCTCTGACAGTTTCTTCTAATTTAGCTGCTGCTGCTAATTCTGAATTGAGTTCAGTAGTTGCTGCTTCTGCCGCTTTTTCGGCAGATGTTTTTCCGCCAAATATTTTTGCCCCAGCGTTTTTAATAAATGAAAATAATCCCATGTTGCTATCGTTTTTTATGGTTAATGTTTGATTAATATAATCTTTGAAATAGTTTTACAATAATTTGACACAGTATTTTGACATAAGTCACATGATTAAAAATAGAAACAGCTTTAAGCAAGTGCTTAAAGCTGTTATAACACTAAAATAACCAACCAAATTCTAGTGTTTTATTTTGTTCTTTTATTGATCCTTGGATTATCTTTTTGTTTTGTTTTCTGAGTTCTTAATTTAACGTTTTTACCATTTCTCAAGGCTTTACTTTGTACATTAAATGCGCTTTCAGAAGTGTCATATTGTATGTATCCTCTACCTTCAAACTGGTAGGTTGTTCCAGATTGCGGGTTAAATAAGGCTATAAGCCCGTCATTAATAACGTGAAGTTCAAAAGTTTCATTGCCATACAAATCATAATCTAGTGTTAAAATTTTAAGATACGCATTACCACTTACATCTAGAATATTGTAAATACCTGTGTAATCCCAATAAATGTTATTTAGGTATAACCCATTTTCATCTTGTGAACTTCTAAATTCACCAGCGTTACCACTAGATAAAAATTGAAGGTAATTTTCATAATCAAAATCATTAATAGCGCCTGTTGCACTGGTATAACGTTTTTCCCAAGCTTCATATTCTTGCAAGAAATAATGAATATTGTCATAAAAAACGAAATCATAATCAAAGCTGTTACGTTGGTGTCCACTTAAAAAATAGGACGTATCATTGAAAGGGTTATATAATTCAATAGTATTATTATCAATTTGGAAAACATCAAAAGAATAAAAACCGTCATAGTCATGTGAAACATCAAGAACCATATCATAAGTATCAAAATATCCAATGGAAATTCCATAACCATTACCTTGACTACCAATGCCCACTAGATTATTATTAGCAAGAACTTCACCGTTTATAAATGACATAGTAAAAGCTTTTTGAAGAAAAGGAGTTTGCCCGTAGCCCAAGGTTTGATTGATTTCAACATACCATAAATCGTACGAATTAAGTAATGTATTTAATGAAATGTTAGCAGGTGGATATTCCTCAATGAAAGCATCCTCTGCAAAACAAGAAGTAAATAATAGCGTTACCAATGCAAATTTTGAAAATAAGATGAGCGTTTTCATAAGTCGTCTTTTTTTGTAATATGGAGCTAATTTCAAATTGCGTGCCAAAATTCAAAACACATAATTCAAGAGAATACTTAAAACCTTGATATTTTGCGTATTTTTGAATATCTAAAAAAGGGAGTATTTATATGTCTTCAAATTTAAAATATGCGGTGTTTGGGAGTGGTAGTTGGGCTACCGCAATTGTAAAAATGCTGTGCGAAAATGAATCTAAAATTGGTTGGTATATGCGTTCTGTTTATACTAAAGAACATTTGCTAAAACATCAGCATAATCCAAGCTATTTAAGTTCTGTCGAGTTTCATATGGAACAACTGAATTTGAGTAATGATATTAATGAAATTGCAGACGCCGCAGATGTTTTAATTTTTGTGATACCGTCAGCTTTTATTCATAGTGAACTTGAAAAACTCAATATTGATATCTCAAATAAAATAGTGGTTTCTGCTGTAAAAGGGATTATTCCTGAAACGGGGCTTTTGGTTGGTGAACATTTACATGATCATTATAATATTCAATTTGAAAACATTGGCGTAATTGCAGGACCTTGTCATGCGGAAGAAGTGGCTCTTGAACGCCTCTCTTATTTAACCATTTCTTGTGCAGATGCAGAAAAGGCAAAAGCAATCGCTAACGCATTGTCTAGTGATTATATCAAGACTAAAATTAGTGATGATATCATAGGAACTGAATATGCCGTGATGCTTAAAAACATTTACGCTATAGCGGCTGGAATTGCCCATGGCTTAGGGTATGGTGATAATTTTCAAAGTGTTTTGATGAGTAATGCTATTCGTGAAATGAAACGTTTTATTAAGAAAATGCATAAGATGAAACGTAACATTAATAATTCTGCTTATTTAGGTGATTTATTGGTGACAGGCTACTCTGTTTTTTCTAGAAATAGGATGTTTGGAAATATGATTGGTAAAGGGTATACTGTTAAATCAGCGCAAATGGAAATGAGCATGGTGGCTGAAGGTTACTATGCGACAAAAAGCGCCTTTTTGTTAAATGAAAAAAACATCAAAAAAACTAAATTGCCAATTATTAATGCCGTTTATGCCGTTTTATATGAAGGGAAAGATGCTAAAAAAGTCTTTGAAAAACTCACTGATAAATTAGATTAGGAGCTCCTGAAAATTTCTAACCCAATTAGAGATTGATTATTGTTTAAATTGGATCATTTTAGAATAAAAATTATTAAATTTAAAGCTTCTCATAAATCACCTTATGCGCTTTAATTATATAAGCTTTTTAGCTTTTTTGTCACTTCTTTTTAATTGTTCAAATCGTCAAAACACAAGTCCTTTTGTTGATGGTAAAAACACTGCTTTTACAACAATTCCATTTAGTCATTCTAATGTAGATTTTCAGAATAATGTAAAGGAAACACTTCAATTTAATTTTATTAATTACTCCTATATCTATAATGGCGGCGGTGTTGCAATTGGTGACATAAATAACGATGGTTTAGATGACATATATTTTACTTCTAATCAAGAATCAAACAAGTTATATTTAAATCAAGGAAATTTCATTTTTGATGACATCACTGAATCGGCGAATGTGCAGGATGATAATGGATGGTCTACAGGAGTGACTATGGTTGATATAAATAATGATGGGTGGTTGGATATTTATGTTTGTAAATCAGCGGCTTTGAACAACCCTAATTTAAGACAAAACAAATTGTTTATAAACCAAAAGGACGCTACTTTTAAAGAGGAAGCCGCTAAATATGGGTTAAATCAGTATGGGTTTTCTACTCAGGCTTATTTTTTAGATTTTGATAAAGATGGCGATTTGGATATGTATTTGGTGAATCATCGTGCAGATTTTGAAAATAATATTGTGATTAATCCGCAACTACAACGTGAATTAACCCAGGAAGATTCCGATCATTTATTCAGAAATGATGATGGTCAATTTGTAGATATTACACAGCAAGCAGGCGTCGCCAACAAGGCATGGGGATTAAGTGCTTCAATTGGAGATTTTAATAATGATAATTGGCCCGACATTTATGTCGCTAATGATTTTTTGGAACCCGATTTCCTATACATCAATAATCAAGATGGTACTTTCTCTGATGCCATTCAAACTCATTTTAAGCATATTTCAACCAATAGTATGGGCTCGGATTTTGCCGATATTAATAACGATATGCTTCCTGATTTATTGGTGCTTGATATGATGGCTGCAGACAGAATCCGAGGGAAAGAAAATATGGCCACGATGAGTACAGAGAACTTTAACCTTATGGTAGAATCTGGATATCATCATCAATACATGTCTAATATGCTGCAATTAAACAATGGTCAAGCTCCATATAGTGAAATTGGGCAATTGGCTGGAATTGCCAAAACCGATTGGAGTTGGGCACCATTAATTGCCGATTTTAACAATGATGGCTATAAGGATATTTTTATAACCAATGGTATTGAAAATGATTTGTCTAATCAGGATTTTAGACAACAAATGCGAAGGAATATAATGGCTCGCAAAAAAGTAAGTTTGGAAGAAGCCATCGCAATGATGCCGTCAACGAAACTGGCCAATTATATGTTTACCAATTCTGTCGACTTTACCTTTAAAGATATGTCCATGCCTTTTGGATTTGAGGCAGAAATTAATTCTAATGGTGCAGCCTATTCTGATTTAGATAATGATGGAGATTTAGATTTGGTACTTAATAATCAATCTGATTTGGCATCAATATATAGAAATAATACAACTTCAAATTTTTTAAAAGTAAAGTTGGAAGGCCCTAAATTAAATACAGGCGGTTTGGGAGCAGTGGTAGAGGTCTATACTGGAGAGATTAATCAAAAACAAGAATTATATGCGAGTAGAGGTTATCAATCATCGATAGGCTATCATTTAAATTTTGGTCTTGGACAAAACAATAACATAGATAGTATCAATGTGATTTGGCCGGATGGGAAGACACAGCATATTGGAAACCCCGAAATAAATTCAACATTATATATTGATTATATAGATGCTACTCAAGCTCAACTTAGGAATGATTTTACTTCAACATTAGAGGTTGTTGAAAGCGTGAATTTTGGCATAAATTACAAGCATCAAGCAGTAAAATTTGATGATTATGAAGTGCAATTGTTGTTACCACAAAAACAATCAACCATAGACAATGCACTTGCAGTTGCTGACGTAAATAATGATGGTTTAGAGGATTTTTTTGTTGGTAATACCATGGGATATACTGGTAGTTTATATTTACAAAGTGTCACAGGATCTTTTATAAAAACCAGTGTTTCTGTTTTTGAAAAGGATAAAGATTACAACGATAATAACGCTATATTCTTTGATGCAGATAATGACAATGATTTGGATTTATATGTGGCCTCCGGGAATTACAGTCAACTGGAAAATGACAAATTACTACAAGATAGAATTTACATAAATGATGGTAATGGGAGTTTTAAGAGAGGTCAACTTCCAAAAATGCTAAGTGTTACAAAAGCCGTTGCGGCAAATGATTTTGATGGCGATGGCGATGTCGATCTTTTTGTTGGAGGACGAGTGGTCCCGGGAAAATACCCTAATGCACCAACATCATACCTGTTAGAGAATAGAAATGGTGTTTTTAAGAATAGCATTTCAAAATATGCCTCAGAGCTAAAGCAGATAGGAATGATTAATGCCGCCCTATTTTCGGATTATGATTCTGATGGTGATGCCGATTTGATTGTTACTGGGGAATGGATGCCTGTTAGTGTTTTTAACAACGATAAAGGAATCTTAAGTAAAGTGGATTTAGATACAGATGAAATAATAGGTTGGTTTCAAACAATAAAAGCAATAGATCTTGATGCCGATGGAGATGAAGATTATTTAGTTGGGAATTTTGGAAAGAACAATAAATTCCAACCTTCTATTGAGAAACCATTACACATCTACGCCAATCATTTTGATAGTAATGATAGCTACGATTTTGCATTAAGTAAAGATTCTAATGGTGAGTTGTTTCCCGTTCGTGGCAAAGAATGTTCATCGCAGCAAACGCCTTTTTTAAGTGAAAAACTCCCAACATTTAAGGCCTTTGCTAACGCTAGTTTAGTAGACATTTATGGCGCTGAAAACATAGAGAACGCCCTACATTTAAAAGCTTCGAGTTTTGAATCTTTTTATGTAGAAAATATTGGGGATGGCAAATTAAAATTTATGGCCTTGCCATTAAAGGCTCAGTTTGGACCTAGTTTGAGTTTTGAAACATTAGATATTGATGGTGATGAAAATCTTGAAGTTATTGGTATGGGATCAGTTTATGATGCTGAGGTGGAAACCATTCGTTATGATGCCTCTAGAGGTTATGTGTTAAATCTTAGTGATGAAGGCGATCTAAAAAGCAATACCAAAGCTATAATTCATACCACTAGCGATGTAAAAAAATCAGCTCAAATAACCATTAGTGGTCAAACTTACATAATGGTTTTGAGTGCTAACGAAGGTTTAGAGTTTATTAGGCTAGAACACAATTAGTCCGAATTTTGCTAATTTACCAAATAATGATCTGTACAATAGTCTAATAATATTTTTAAATCTGCTGTGATCATGACTTCGACGTCAGCATAAGGTTGATTGAGTGCTATAAGTTGTGTTGTTAAAGCGTCATGTTTAGCTTTTGTCAAGCGCTTTTGTATAATACTATTCATCAATACCTTTGAAAAATCTGAAATATGTTTTGATAGTGCGGCTAAAGGTTCAATTTTAGGGTTGCTTTTAATATTCGAAAAACGCTCATAATTTGTAGCCCATTTACTTAAATATACTAAAATTTTAGCTCTCTTCGTATCGCTTGGCGCATATATGAAATTATCAATTAACGTATTGAAAGCAATAGCATCTTCAGCGTCAACAACACAAGCATCTGCAAATAGATTAAATGGGGAAAAAGATTTGTACTCGGTGCCTCCTTGGTTTCTAGAATATACTTTTAGGGGTTCGCATATTTTTGATAAATCTAATAATGCAGATATGTCTTGGTTGTCAGTCATTCCTCTTAATATGACATTTCTATTTTTTATATGTGTTAGACCTAATTCTTCTAATTTAAAATTAACATCCTTTAGTCTAAGTTGCATATTATTGAGATTGCTAACCTCTTGTTGTGACCAAAAGCGTTCGGCAATAGCAGCAGTTCTCGGCCAAATTCTTGAATCTATAGTTGTAGGCGTAACGAGTTCACTCCACATTGTTGCTTCACCACCTAATACAAGTGAATGCTCTTCATCGGTAAGTTTTACATTCCCAATAGGGTCAACGTTATAATGATGTTTTACCGATAGCATACGATCAATGTAGTATCCATTTGAGAGAACAGTTTGATAGCCCGTTTTTGCAGCACTAATAAGTGATCCACCTTTTGGGAGGCCTTCATTTTCTCCTCGCCATGAATGAATTACAGCCGTAGTAGGCATGGTTGGTGTCATGATTTCGTCCCATCCCATTAGTTTCTTCCCTAGTTTATTAAGGATTTTTTCTAATTTAATGTTGAAGTATGTTTGTAAATCATGATTAGTAGTTAAGCCATTTTCTTTTTTAAAATTTTGAATTTTTGTATTTGCATCCCAATGTTTACCTTCGTTTTCATCGCCGCCAATATGAAAATAGTCATCTGGAAATAACGGTGCTATTTCGGTAAATAAACCTTCAAGAAAATTATAAGTTTCAGGATTAGTTGGGTCTAAAGTGGGGTCAAAAACTCCAGCAAAACGTTCAATTTCATAGGTGTATTCTCCTTGGTGGCTGCCATATTCTGGATATGCCGTTAAAATGGCAGAAGCATGGCCAGGGACATCAATTTCTGGAATAACACGTATTCCTAGTTTTGATGCATAGGCAACAACATCTTTAATTTGGTTTTGGGTATAATATAGCCCGTCAGAAGCCAATTCTTGTAATTTTGGATAGGTTTTAGACTCAATTCTAAAGCCTTGATCATCAGTTAAATGCCAATGAAAAACATTCATTTTAACAGATGCCATAGCATCTAAATTTCGTTTGATGACACCTATGGGTTGAAAATGTCTAGAGACATCAATCATAAGTCCACGCCATACAAAACGAGGTGCATCATTAATAGTTACACCCTTAAAATAATAGCTAGATGTATTGTGATTTATTAGTTGTAATAAGGTTTCTAAACCTCTAATAGCACCGACATCTGTGGCAGCATCAATTGTAATATGATCTGATTTAATTTGAAGTATATAAGATTCGTCGGTTTCAATATTTAATGCGGTTCGTTTTTGAAACGTAATGATAATAGTGCCCTTTTTATCTGTAATAGGAAATCCTTGATCAATAAAAACACCCGTGCGCTTAGTTAATCGTCTTATAAAATTAACCGCAGCCAATTGGATGCGATCTTGCCCTTGCCCATGTATAGATACGGTAAGATTTTTATCTATAGTTAATTGATGATCATTAGCCTTTATTTCTTTTGGCCATGGCATCAAATTAAGTGTTGTTGTTAAATCATCCTGTGCAAATGAATAAGTGTTAATTATGCAAAGTATAAAAAAGAATAATGCTGTTTTCTTCATGGTTTTGAGTCAGTTTAGAATCGGTATTAGTTTAATCTAATATACTTTTCAATAATTTTTCTGTCTATTCCAGCAGCTTTTACTACTTCGGTTCCAGATTGTATTAATGTATCACCGATAATGGCTATTGTAAATGGGAATTCATGGTTTCTTATTGAATTTACAGTTGTAAATTTTAAAGTTTCAGTGTATTGATCCCCGTTTAGTGTGTATGTTCCTGAGCCACTATAATATTCTTCTGCGTTTGTTATATTTTGATTGAAAAATCCAAAATGCGACTCGTTTATTATTTTAATGAACTCAGTTTTTGTTAATTCTTTGACTTGGAGACTATCATTTTCAACCGTTTCGGCATAAATCATTTTCCAAGTACCTTCAATACTGCTTGAGGGTGTTGACGTAGTTTGATCTTTATTAGAAGTACAGTTTATTAAGCAAAGTGTCGCCAAGACAAGAAAAATATTTTTAGTAATGTTGAACATCTTAATAAAGGGACAATTAAAAGTGATAGCGTTTAAAGGCCTCAATTGCTGCATAATTTGCAAGACCTAAATCGTTGTATTTTTCAGCTGTTAATCTATTTCTATCTTCTACTCTCACCCAAAATTCCCTAGAATCTCCGCCTTGAAACATGACCCCGTCTTTTTGAGATTGATGATAAAATATGGCGTGACGTTTTTTGAGCACTTGATCTGGACTCATTGGTACAGCCATTTCTATTTCAGAAGATTCCCATTCGTGCCATGCGCCACGATATAACCAAACCCAGCAATCACTCATGAAAGCTTCAGTTTTTAATTGATCTAAGGATGCAAAAATAGCATCTAGGCATACTTTGTGTGTGCCGTGTGGATCGGCTAAGTCACCAGCGGCATAAATTTGATGTGGTTTAATATCAGCGATAAGATTTGAAACAATGCTAATATCGTCTTGAGATAGATTGTTTTTCTTTATGGTTCCTGTTTCGTAGAATGGTAAATCTAAAAAATGAACCTGCGTATCTGGAAGTCCTAAATAACGCGTTGCTGCATGTGATTCTCCACGTCTGATTAAACCTTTAAGCTGACGGGTTTCTATGGAATCAATTTCATTATCTGTTTTCTGATTTAAGAAATCAATCACGGCATTAGCTGTTCTTGAATTTGAGCCGCTTAGTGCTTTTGTTATTTCAGCAAACTTAAGTGCTTCTTCATCTGAAACAGCAATATTACCAGAAGTTTGATAAGCAATATGAACTTCATGACCTTGTTCTACTAATCTATCAAAAGTACCACCCATTGAGATGACATCATCATCGGGATGTGGACTAAAAATAATCGCACGCTTTTTATCTGGCATTGCGCGTTCAGGACGATTACTATCATCCGCATTAGGTTTGCCACCTGGCCATCCAGTAATGGTGTGCTGTAATTTATTAAACATTTTGATGTTTAAGTCATACGCAGTGCCTTCTTCCGTAAGTAAGCCGGACATACCATTATTATTATAATCTTTATCTGTAAGTTTTAAAATTGGTTTTTTAGTTAATTCACTTAACCAAACCACAGCTTTTAATTTTAATTGACTAGTCCAAATACATGAGGTTACCAACCAAGGTGTTTTAACACGAGTAAGTTCTGCTGATGCACCTTCATCCATAATGAATGTGGTGTTATTGTGTTCCTGTAAATACGTAGCTGGAACATGTGAACTTATGTTTCCTTCAATGGTTTCTTTAATAATTTCAGCTTTATTAAGACCCCAAGCTAATAATACAATGCGTTTAGCTGCTCTAACAGTACCAATACCCATCGTAATCGCTTTTCGTGGTACATTATCAATGCCTAAAAATGCTGGTGCGGCATCAACTCTAGTAATGTGGTCTAAAGTAATACTTCTAGTGCCAGAATTAAAATGTGAGCCAGGCTCATTAAAGCCAATATGTCCAGTTCTACCAATGCCTAATAGTTGAAAATCCAAACCACCAAGCGCTTTAATCTTAAGCTCATAATCAATGCAATATTGATAGAGATCATCACTCGAAATTTTACCGTTTGGAATATGAATATGCTCTGATAGAATATCTATATGGTCAAAGAGATGCTCATGCATAAAATAGAAATAACTTTGAAGATTACTCTTATCCATTGGATAATATTCATCAAGGTTAAAGGTGTGTACATTTGCAAAACTTAAGCCTTCTTCTTTGTGCATTCGTACTAATTCTTCGTAAACTTTAATGGGAGAAGAACCAGTAGCTAAACCAAGAACACAAGGTTCGTTGCGCTTATTTTTTTCTTTAATAAGGGCTGCTATTTCTTGTGCTACAAGAATGGATGCCTCTAAAGAGGATTTGAAAATGACATTATGAATTTTTTCGAAACGTGTTTCTTCAAAAGTTCCTGCCTTTTTATATGTTATGCTTTGATTATTGATTAAGTCAGCTGTCATTATTGAGTGCTTTAGTATTTTTTAGATAAGACAAACGGGAAAAAATAATCCCGTTTGTCAATTAACTAATCAAAAATTACTATTAAAATAAAACCAATTCAATTAAAAGTTAGATCCACCAGTATCCCACCATAAACGTGTTGCACCATTGTCAGGACCGTTAAGTAATGAGATGGCATCTGCAACACCTGCAGCATTTGTTGATAATTCACTATCAACAAAAGGGATTCTTCTTATTTGAATGTCAGTGTCAATTACACCACCACTTTGATTGCTAACTACAGGAAAAATTTTAGGGTATCCTGTACGTCTAAATTCACTCCAAGCTTCTTGCCCTTCAGGGAACATTGCAATCCATTTTTGAGTAATGATTTTTTCCAACTTCATTTCATTATTATCTCCCGCATTCCAAGCAACAGTTGCTGTACTTAATGCTAAAGCATTGTTAGCAGCATTTACTGGATCAACATAATCTGAAGGTACAGAAGTATTATCCATAATGTATGCTGAAGCGCCACTTGCTCCACGTTGATCGAAAGATGTTGTAATACCCATTTCGTAATTAGATTGAGCATCACCAGCACCAGCCCAACCTCTTAGAGCGGCTTCGGCCTTTAAAAAGTATACTTCAGAAGCTGTCATAAGTTGTACGGAAGAAGTTTTTACACCATCATTCATACCCGAAAAGCCAATATAATCTGCTTTTTGAGCAAGTTCATCAGCGTATCCAGCTTGTAATGGTAAGCCATTTCTTATCCCTTTGTAACTACCAGGATAATCTACAGCTTCATCAAAATAACTTTGCATTCTAGAATCACCATAACCAGAAAGAATAGACTCCATAGAGGCATTCATTCTAATATCGCCCCATGAATTATCAATTACTGATAAAGGATGGCTAAGGACACTATTGACGAAGAAACTGTCTCCGTTGCTTGTCATTACACCTTGACTTAGTGCTTTTTCACCTTCTGCTTTAGCTTTTGCAGGATCCACTTTAGAAATTCTAATGGCAAGTCTTAATCGCAAAGAATTTGCCAAGGTTACCCAACTTTGAAGATTTCCGCCGTAAGATAAATCAAAAGCAGCAAAAGCGGGACTATCAATGTCAGACATTAACCCTTCCACTGCGGTGTCCAAATCTGTAAAGAAGGCATTATAAGCTTCTTGTTGAGAGTCATAAACACCTGCCTTTTCAATAGAACCAAAATTAGTATAAACAATTGGTCCAAAAACATCTGCCACACGGTGCATTGCTGCAACCTTTAATATTAAAGCGACACCGTTTAAAGTTGGTAATTCAGTTTCTGTTAAATCTGTAATTGATTTAACATTATTCATGACATTATTATAAGGTACTGTCCAAATGAAATCATTCCAACCTGTTACCAAATTATAAGTGGTATTGTTTGCACCTGCCACAAATGGTCTTGGAGGTGTCATATATCCTGAATACGTATCTGCATTCAAATTTTGTTGCAGCTGGTATGACCATGCTGGAGTGTATTGATAGATACTTTCAAAAATAGGTTTGTATTTAGACCCTACATGTTGAAAATCTACTTCTAGCTGCTCTTGCGTAATATCGCGCGGGTTATTGTTGTAATCTTCAAGATTACTACAAGAACTACTGACTAATCCTACAATGGCTAAGCACGCTAATAATTTATTTGTATTTTTCATGACTTAATCTTTTTTAGAATGTTAAATTTAAATTTAGACCAACACTTCTTGTAGAAGGAAGACCTAAAACATCAACGCCTTGTAACGCGTTACCAGTACTTAAGGATACGTTTGGATCGTGTGGAGCATCTTTGTAAAAGAAGAATAAATTATTACCTACTAAAGAGGCTCTAATGTTATTAAAAAATGAATTTTCACCCATTGTAAAATTATAGCCTAAAGCAAATTCAGCCAATCTTACATTTGTAGCACTGTATACATATTCTCCTGTAAATCCATTTCTTCCACCAGTCTTTCCATAATAATCTTGCGCAGAAACTGTTGCTTGATTTCCATCTAAGTCTACAACTTCTACCGTACCGTTAGATGTTTTTCTTTGAGAATTGTTACTTAATCCTTCAACAATACCTTCAGTCATACTAACAGTTTCTCCTCCAAATTTTCCATCAATTAAGAAATCAAGTGAAAAACTCTTATAAGTAAATGAGTTATTCCAACCTAAAGAAAAATCCGGGTTAGCGTTTCCTACTTTGTCCAATGTTGGTACAGAATCATCATCTCTTGCTTGAATACTGCTAATAGTGCCATCAGGATTTAAATCCACAATTGGTCTTCCATTAGCATCTCTATCCACTACTAAAGCGTAAATGTCTCCAAAAGAACCACCTTCAACTAAATAAGATCCAAAGGTATTAACCCCTGGTGCAGAAAGCGCAAAATTATCTAAAGAATTAACACCTTCAATATCGGTGTCAACTAACTTAATAACTTTATTTTTATTTGAAGCAAAGTTAATAGCAGTTCTCCATTTAAAGTTATCGTTTTCAATTGGTGTTCCAAAAATAGTAGCTTCAAATCCTTTATTAGAAATATCACCAGAGTTGATATTAGCTAAGGGACCTACACCAACCGTTGAAGAAACGGGTACAGTAAAAAACTGATCTGTAGTATTAGTTGAATAGTATCCTATTTCTATACCATAACGGTTATTGGCGAAGCGCCATTCTGTTCCAATTTCAAAAGATTTTTGTCTTTCCGGCTTCGGCGTCGTTCCAGGGAACGGATTGATAGGTTCTGCAGAACTCACACCCCCACCACCAAAAATGATAGAGCGGTTACGTGCAATTTGATCAGCGCCAAAAGCGTTACCTACTTCCGCATAAGATGCGCGCACTTTTGCAAAAGATACATTAGTTCCTAAATCGAACATTTCAGATAAAATTCCTGTAAGTCCAAAAGAAGGATAAAAGAATGAATTGTCTGATGCTGGTAATGTTGAAGACCAATCGTTTCTTGCCGTCACATCAAGAAAAAGTTTCTCTTGGTAACCTAAAGTTGCACTTGTAAAAATAGAACTGGTTCTTGTTTCATATGAGTTTTGAGTAAAACTTACTTGTGGATTTCCTTCAAAATTTTGGAAAGAGAAAACATTTGCATATTGTAAGCCTCCATTTGTACCAGAATCTGCAGTAAAACGTTCAGTTGTGTTTCTTGTAGTACTCATACCAACAACAGCAGATAATGATAAATCATCACTAATTTTTGGCGTAATGGTAGCAATTAAATCTCCATAAAGCTGAGTGAAATCATTATTGTTTACAATATATCTACCGTTTGCAGGAGCTAATGTAAGCTCAGTGGTAGCATAAATTTTTCTTTCAAAATTCAATAAAGATTGATCGTAAGTCCCTCTTGATTGTACTGTTAACCAATCGTTGAATGTATACGCAAGATTAACATTGGCAAGAAGTTTTTTATTAGAGTCCTCACTAGCATTTCTGTTTAAAATCCAATAAGGATTTTGCTCGATGTCTGATGTACCTCTAAACCAACGTTGTGCCATAATATTTCTATTAGGATCATATTCTTCAAAGGTTTTGTAATCAGACAATTTTTCGGTGTCAGATTGAAAAGCATAAGCACCAACTAAAGGGTTAAAGTATAATCCTGAAACTGGTCTGTTATTTATTTTTTGCGTAGACGCATTAAAACTTGCGCTAACACTTAATTTATCGTCAAATAATTGAGCAGTTTCTCTAATGTTAAAAGTGTGCTGTGTTAAATCATTTGTAGGCAAAATCCCTGAAGCATTGGTGTTGCTATAAGAAAAGTAAGTTTGCGCATTTTTTGTGCCTCCAGAAATATTTAATGAGTTAATATTAGTCACCCCATTATCGTAAAAATCATCTACGTTACTTTGAGTCTCATCGTTAAAGTCCATCATATAAGCTGCACTTTCAACGGTTAGATTTGTTGAAAAGTTAACAGCGAATCCGCCTTCACGTCCTTTTTTTGTTGTAATTAAAATTACACCATTTAATCCAGCACTACCATATAATGCCGAAGCGGAAGCTCCTTTTAACACGGTCATACTTTCAATATTATCTGGATTAATCATAGACATGGCATCACCACCATCTCTGTTTCCACCATTAATATCTCCAAAAGTATCTGAAGGTTGTCCAGCCGTTGGGTTAAGTAAAGGAATACCATCCACAACATAGAGTGGCTGGTTGTTACCAATAGAAGCATTTCCCCTTAAAGTCACTTTTACAGATCCTCCAACACCAGATGCACTTCTTGTCACTACAAGTCCAGATACTTTACCTGACAAACTGTTGATTGGGTTTGTTTGTTTTACTTTGTTCAGCTCTTTTGCATTAATATCTTGAGCCGCATAAGTTAACGAGCTTCTAGATTTTTTAATACCTAATGCTGTAACTACCACTGCAGATAATTGTTCTGCATCTTCTTCTAATTGAACGTCAATTACATTTGAGTTATCAACTGTAATTGTAACTGTAGTCATTCCTAAGTAGGAAAAACTTAATTGGTCACCTTGAGAAGCCGTAATGGAATAATTTCCATTGAAATCTGTTTGCGTGCCACTTGTAGTACCTACTACTAAAACATTAACCCCAGGAAGAGGCATATTGTCCGCTTTAGAAGTCACTGTTCCTGTTATTTCTCTCTCTTGTGCAAATGTGGATTGCAGTGAAGAAAAAAGAAGCATAACAAAGAGTGTCAATCTTAAATTTTGTTTCATAATTGTTTGTTTAGTCTATTTAATATAGTCTCAATAGTATTTATTATTAAATAAATGATGAAAAAAAATATATAAACAACAGCAATCAACTCATAGACAGCATAAATTTGTCGATAAGTGATTTTGGGAGAATAAAGAATTGATAATTTTATTGGTATTTAATTATTATATTATTAAAATTGTTAGTCTTTATAAGACTTTTTCTTAATAAAACCCATAGAATTATTTCAATATTTAATAATAATATTAAGCTCACAATTCCTCTAAAATACCACATTGTATTTTGGTTAGGCTACTTTACATTTAATGTCATTAGATGGGGCAGTTATTTTGATGATTATGGGTATTCAATTAAATCTAATATTGTAGAGTTTTCAATTCATATCATTATTGTTTATGGTAATATATTTTATTTAATTCCCAAACTCATATTAAGAAAACGCTATAAAATGTATGTCGCCTCGGTTATTTTAATCATGGCTTTAGTATATATTGTAAGGACAGCCTTAAATTACCATTTTGTTACAACAGAAATTTATCCGGAAGCATTTTATCCTGGAAAATTCTTTAAATTCAACTATGTTCTTGAGGTCATTATTGGAGAAATCTATGTTATTACTTTTGTAACTTCAATTAAACTTATGGTAGATTGGTTTATTGAGAAAAAGCGAAATGAAAATTTGGCTAAATTACAACTCAGTACCGAGCTTAAGTTTTTAAGATCTCAAATACAGCCTCATTTCTTTTTTAATACATTAAACAATTTATACGCATTGACGTTAACGAAATCTGATAACGCCCCGCAATTGGTAATAAAACTCTCGGAATTGATGCAATATGTTTTGTATGAGATTAACGAATCTAAAGCGAATTTGTTAGATGAAATAAATCATATTAATAACTACATAGATATTGAAAGATTGCGGTTTGCCGATAGGGTTGAATCTGAATTGAATATTACGGGTAATATTGAAGATGTAAAAGTTCCGCCTTTATTATTTCTTTCTTTTATTGAGAACTGCTTTAAACATGGGCTCAAAGAAAATGATAAGTTAAAAATTGACATGAATTTTCAACTTATAAATAAGGATTATTTAGTATTTCGATTATCTAATAATTTTAACCCAGATGTAAATCAAGATAATAATCAAGGTATTGGTATTACTAATTCCAAAAGACGCCTTAAATTGTTATTTTTTAATGATTTTGAATTAAAAACCACCATAAAAGAAACAACGTATAATCTATTTTTAAAAATCCCCATAAGATGAAGATTAAATGTGTTATAATAGACGACGAGCCATTAGCAATTCAAGTGATAGAAGATCACTTGAAGAACTTTGATAATATAGATGTTTTCGGGACATTTATTAATCCTTTGAAAGCCTATGGTATTTTGGAACAAGAAAAAATTGATGTTATATTTCTAGATATCAATATGCCCCAAATGAGTGGATTTACTTTTATTGAAAACCTAAATTATAAGCCTCTTATTGTGATCACAACTGCTTATAGAGAGTATGCTGTGAAAAGTTATGAAATGAACGTGCTAGATTATTTAGTAAAGCCAATCCCTTTCAATAGGTTTTTAAAGACAATAAACAAAGTATACCAGTACATCTATAGTAATATTTCTAGTGCAGAACAAAGCTTGAATCAAGAACCTCATATTTTTTTAAAGGTAAATAAGAAATTACTTAAGGTGAACTTAAATGACATCCTTTATATTGAAAGCCTTAAAGATTACATAAAAGTAATAACGACCATTGGAGATCTTGTGGTACATAAATCCCTATCGGCCATATCTGAAGAATTACCACAATCTAATTTTATTCGTATTCACAGATCGTATACCATATCAATCAATAAAATTGTGGCCATAGAAGGTAATACGGTGGAAATAACGGGGAGAAAAATACCAATTGGACGAAATTATTTAAAACAAACCAAAGAACGCATTCTTAACATCAGTGACGAAAACGACAACTAACTATTATGATAGAATTATCTAATCTTGACTATACCCTAATAATTACATTTTTTTCAATAACTCTTTTCATTGGAATTTGGGTTTCAAAAAAATCAGGAAAAAATTCTGGAGAATTTTTCTTATCAGGAAGAAATATGCCTTGGTGGCTTTTAGGCCTTTCAATGGTGGCCACAACGTTTTCTACAGACACACCAAATTTGGTCACAGATATTGTGAGAACCAATGGTGTATCAGGAAACTGGGTTTGGTGGGCTTTTTTAATAACGGGGATGCTTACCGTTTTTGTATATGCAAAGCTTTGGCGTAAATCTAATGTAAAAACGGATTTGGAGTTTTATGAATTACGTTATGGGGGTAAACCAGCTAGTTTTTTAAGAAAATTCAGAGCGGTGTATTTGGGTGTTATTTTTAATGTGATTACCATGTCTGCGGTAACATTGGCCGCTATTAAAATAGGTGGTATCATGCTAGGTCTCGAACCGTGGCAAACCGTTGTGAGTGCGGGATTAATCACTGTAATTTTTAGTGCCTTGGGAGGTTTTAAAGGCGTTGTATATACAGATTTTGTTTTATTCTTTGTCGCTATGGGTGGTGCGATAGGGGCTGCATATTATTTGGTGAATTTACCAGAAGTAGGAGGTATTGAGGCTGTAATGAATAATGAAAATGTTATTGATAAACTTTCTATATTACCAGATTTTAGCAATACTGAAGCTGTAATAACATTAATGATTATTCCTTTGGCGGTTCAGTGGTGGAGCTCTTGGTATCCTGGTGCAGAACCAGGTGGTGGTGGTTATATCGCACAAAGAATGTTGGCGGCAAAAGATGAAAATCATGCCATTGGAGCAACGTTTTTCTTTAATATCATGCATTATGCTATTCGTCCTTGGCCATGGATTCTAGTGGCTTTAGCATCACTTGTTGTATTCCCAGATTTGGCGAGTATTCAAGAAGCATTTCCTAATATTGCCGAAGATAAATTGGGGCATGATTTGGCGTATTCAGCCATGTTAACCAAACTGCCATCTGGTTTATTGGGCTTAGTTCTAGCCTCATTAATTGCGGCTTATATGTCCACAATTTCAACCCAACTTAACTGGGGGTCTTCATATATTGTTTTCGATTTTTACAAACAACAAATTAATCCGCAAGCATCTGAAAAACGTTTGGTTGCTGTAGGACGAATTTCAACCGTTGTATTAATGGTATTGAGTGCTATTTTAGCTTTGGCCATGCAAAATGCTATGGAGGTTTTTGAAATGATGTTGCTCTTTGGAGCAGGTACAGGTTTAATCTTTATTTTAAGATGGTTTTGGTGGCGTATCAATTCATGGACAGAAATTTCAGCTATGTTTGCCTCTGGAATTTTATCGATATCCATAAAGGCAACACCTCTTGGCGATTATCTTTTTGCTGCCGATACTGGTGTATTTCCAAGTTGGTATGAAATTCCCTTTGTTGTTGTGGTGACCACAACCATTTGGCTTATCGCTACATTTATTACGCAGCCAGAATCAAAAGACGTATTAAACAGGTTTTATAAAAAAACACAACCAGGAGGTCCAGGTTGGTCTAAAGTGATTTCAGAAGCCAAAGCTGATGGGATAGAACTTGTAAAAACCAATGAAGGCTGGAGTGTGCCTTCAGGAATTGCTGCTATGTTATTAGGTTGTGCGTTAATTTACAGCTGTTTGTTTGCCACAGGGTTTTACATTTATGGCGATTATAATAATGCATTTATATTAACAGGAATAGCAGTAGTTTCAGGATATTTCTTGGTTAAAATGTGGAAAAAAGTAAGAGCCACTATTTTGTAGTTATGGCACAACGCATAGAATCGGTTGATATATTAAGAGGCATTACTATTGTGGCTATGATTTTGGTGAATAACCCAGGGACCTGGGGTGAAGTATACCAACCATTATTACATGCCGATTGGCACGGTCTAACCCCTACAGATTTAATATTTCCGTTTTTTCTATTCATTGTAGGGATTTCTATTTTTTTCGCTTATAAGAATAAACCAAACAATATAGAAACCTATAAAAAAATCTCGATTAGAAGTTTAAAGTTAATCGGACTTGGTTTATTTCTAAATATATTCCTACCCTATGTCCCTTTCCTTAAGGATCTGGAATCGCTGCGTATTCCCGGAGTTTTACAACGTATTGGAGTTGTATTCTTTTTTGCATCGATCATATATTTAAATGTAAGCAGGAAAGTTGTTTTTAGAATCGCCATATTTATTTTAATAGGGTATTGGTTGTTTATGGGGTATGTTCCGTTCCCAGATGGGACTTTACCAACTTTTGACAGGGCACCAAATAATTGGGCGAATTATATAGACTTAAATTTGTTGGGAGAGCATATGTGGAAAGCAGATTATGACCCAGAAGGTTTATTTAGCACCCTTCCAGCTATTGCAACGAGCTTGTTTGGAATATTGATAGGAGGAACATTGTCTAGTATGAAACACTTAAACACACTTTTTTTATGGGCGATTGGGTTTTTAGTAACAGGTTATGTTATGCATTTGGTTTTTCCAATCAACAAGGCCATATGGAGTAGTAGTTTTGTATTAACGACTTGCGGCTGGGGAACGCTAATTTTAGGATTGATATATTATATTACTGATGTCAAACACATAAAATTTGGTTCAGTTTTTAAATATGCTGGAATGAACGCCATTACAATTTTTTTCTTATCAGGATTTGTGGCAAAATTGTTTTACCTTACTAAGGTAGGGAATACGAATATACATGCTTGGCTCTATGATAATTTATTTCGTTATTCATTTATTGACGATAAGTTATCATCATTATTATATGCGTTAATGGTAGTGGCGTTTTATCTTATTTTGAGTTATTTGATGTACAGGAAGAAAATTTTTATAAAAGTTTAAGCATATGATTTCAAATGCACAAATACAATTTTTCAAAGAAGAAGGATATTTGGTTGTTAAGGATTTGTTGTCACCGCTAGACGTGTCTTATTATAGTGATTTGTATGATGCCTTTCTTGATAATAGTATAAATGCTTCAAAATATAGATCAGATTTATCAGGTGGAACTAATGATACTAAAGAAAAAATCACTCAAATTATGGTGCCTAATAAATTGGTGCCTGAGTTAATAGTGAAACCATATCACCAAAAGGCAGAACAAATTGCTAAACAGCTCTTGGGTGATGATATGGCTTTTGATTTTGATATGCTCATTAACAAAGCGCCAAATACCAACACCATAACACCTTGGCATCAAGATGCTGCATATTGGATAGATATGCCAGATAAAAGAGCAACAAGTTGTTGGATGGCTATAGATAAGGCATTTAAGGATAATGGCTGTATGTGGTATACACCAAAATCACACTTAGAACCTTTGATGGCCCATGAACAAAAAGGTCATAAAGGCGCATTGCAATGCCATGGCTCTGAGTTTGATGCTATATGTGTTGAACTAGAACCAGGATCTTGTGTATTTCATGATGGGCATTTATTGCATTATAGTAGAGGTAATGCTACAAACCGACAACGACGCGCGTTTATAACTAATTTTAGACCTCAAGAAATGATAGCTTTAGAGCGGTTAAAAGGATATGATCATACTGGTGAACGAAAAGTGAAATAATGCAAGAAACTACAATTCGTTGGGGTGTTATTGGATGTGGTAAGGTGACCGAAGTTAAGAGTGTGCCTGCATACAAAAACATTGATGGTTTTGAAATACCCGTGGTGATGAGGAGAAATCTAAGCCTCGCAAAGGACTTTGCAAGACGCCATAATATTGAAGATTACACCAATGATTCTGATGAACTCATTAACCACCCTAATGTTGATGCCATTTACATTGCAACACCGCCAGATAGTCATCATTATTATGCCATGAAAGTTGCTAAGGCTGGAAAAATATGCTGTATTGAAAAACCTATGGCACGTAGTTATCAAGAGTGCAAGGAAATAGTAAACGCTTTTAAAAGCAAAGAATTGCCCTTGTTTGTAGCGTATTACCGAAGGTCTTTGCCACGATTTGAAAAGCTAAAAGTTTTAATTGATTCCGAAGAAATTGGCACTATAAGACATGTTAATTGGAGTTTTCATAAGCCTAGCAATACTATAGACTTGAGCGGTCAATACAATTGGAGAACTGATATTAAAGTGGCTTATGGTGGATATTTTGATGACTTAGCAAGTCATGGTATCGATTTGTTTACACATTTCTTTGGAACGATTAAAGAAGCGTCAGGCATATGTACAAATCAGCAAGGGTTATATACTGCCATGGATACTGTGTCGGGGAGTTGGTTGCACACCTCTGGAATTTCGGGTTCTGGATATTGGAATTTTGGGGCTTCGGAAAGAAAAGATGACGTTGAACTTATTGGAAATAAAGGTAAAATCACGTTTTCTATTTTTGATGAACAGCCTATAAGAATAAGTGATAATAATCAACATAGAGAAATTGTAATAAACCATCCAAAACACATTCAATATTATCATGTCTTAAATATGAAATCGGCTCTTTTTAATAAAAAGGAACACCCATCTACAGGAAAGACTGCAGCGCACACTAGCTGGGTAATGGACAAAATACTTGGTAAAATAAAATAAAAAAAACGCGAAGCATCAGCTTCGCGTTTTTAAAATATATTGAATAAAATCTTAATCTGCTAAGACAATAACTTTATTATCTTTCATTTCGATTGTTCCAGAATTAATTGCCAACCATACACCTTTATCAGCTTTAGTAAACTTGGCCTCAACGTCTTCATTAAGTTGAATGTTACCAAAAATTTTAACGTGACCTGCTTTTAATATAGAAACAATAGGCGCGTGATTCGCTAGCATTTCAAATTCACCATTAACACCTGGAACCGATATTGATTCTACATCTCCACTAAATAATGTGGCTTCTGGTGATACAATTTCTAAATACATAGTTAAACTTGTTTAACTACCCTGAATTTTGACCAGGGTCTTTTTATTTATTGTTTTAACTTTTTTGAGATACTGAAACTATTACAGCATTAGCTTATGTTATGCTTCAGCTAACATTTTTTCTCCTGCTTCAATAGCATCATCAATAGAACCTTTAAGGTTAAACGCTGCTTCAGGAAGGTGATCTAATTCACCATCCATAATCATGTTAAATCCTTTAATGGTTTCTTTAATATCTACTAAAACACCTTTAAGACCTGTAAATTGCTCTGCTACGTGGAATGGTTGAGATAAGAAACGTTGTACACGTCTAGCTCTACCTACAGCCATTTTATCTTCTTCAGATAATTCTTCCATACCAAGGATTGCAATAATATCTTGTAATTCTTTATAGCGTTGTAATAATTCTTTTACGCGTTGTGCACAATCATAATGCTCATCACCTAAAATATCAGCTGTAAGAATTCTTGATGTAGAATCTAATGGATCTACTGCAGGATAAATTCCTAACTCAGCAATTTTACGAGATAAAACGGTTGTTGCATCTAAGTGAGCAAACGTTGTTGCTGGTGCTGG
Source organism: Flavobacteriaceae bacterium (assembly GCA_023954685.1). GTDB lineage: Bacteria > Bacteroidota > Bacteroidia > Flavobacteriales > Flavobacteriaceae > JAGSHF01. The sequence continues at coordinate 32,119 of JAGSHF010000002.1, forward strand.
ATCTGTTAAATCATCCGCAGGAACGTAAACCGCTTGTACAGATGTAATAGATCCTCTTTTTGTTGACGTAATACGTTCTTGCATCGCCCCCATTTCGGTGGCTAATGTTGGTTGATAACCTACCGCAGATGGCATACGACCAAGTAATGCAGATACCTCAGAACCAGCTTGTGTAAAACGGAAAATGTTATCTACAAAGAATAATACATCTTTTCCTTGTCCTTCACCAGCTCCATCACGGAAATATTCAGCAATAGTTAAACCAGATAAGGCAACTCGTGCACGTGCTCCAGGAGGCTCATTCATTTGCCCGAATACGAAAGTGGCTTTAGATTCTTTCATTCCAGCTTTATCAACTTTAGATAAATCCCATCCACCTTCTTCCATAGAATGCATAAAATCATCACCATAACGGATAATTCCTGATTCTAACATTTCACGAAGTAAATCATTTCCTTCACGAGTTCTTTCACCAACACCTGCAAATACAGAAAGACCACCATGACCTTTTGCAATATTGTTAATCAACTCCTGAATTAATACTGTTTTACCAACACCGGCACCACCAAATAATCCAATCTTACCTCCCTTTGCGTAAGGCTCAATAAGGTCAATGACTTTAATACCAGTAAATAAAACTTCAGTAGATGTTGATAAATCTTCAAATTTAGGAGCTTGTCTGTGAATTGGTAGCCCAGCTTCACCAGCTTTAGGTAAATCTCCAAGACCATCAATAGCATCTCCAATTACGTTGAATAAACGTCCGTAAACGTCAGCACCAACTGGCATTTGTATTGGAGCTCCAGTGGCAATAACTTCAGTTCCTCTACTTAAACCATCCGAAGAATCCATGGCAATAGTACGTACAGTACCCTCACCAATGTGAGATTGTACTTCTAGTACTAAAATAGAACCATCAGGTCTGTTAATTTCTAATGAATCATAAATCTTTGGAAGTTCAGTCCCAACAACGAACTCAACGTCGATAACTGGACCTACTATTTGTGCAACTTTACCTGTAACTTTTGACATTACTTTTATGTTTATTGTTTTTTGCTTAAAAAATAACACGAAAAACAGCTCTGTTTTCGCGCTGCAAATATAGGAGTTTTAATTAAAACCTACTTCAATTTTTTTAGCTTTTTTGAGCATTAAAAAACACCTTCAAAATGAAGGTGTTTTTTAAATAAATATTTTTCAATAATTACTGTAATAAAGGTGAATAATTTGTTGGGTATTCGCCTATATCCAATAAATTACCTGAAGCTTCAAAATTAGAACCATAGGTTACATCAATAGCTTTCATAAATTCATTAGCAACCTCTGCATAACCTCGTGTAGTTAAATGTACACCATCAGTAGAAAACATACCACCACTTACTAAAGCAGAAGTTAGAATAAAATTACCTGATACAATACCTGTATCATTTAATTCATTTAATAATGCATTAGCATCAACAAAAGCTAAGCCTGCTTGTGCAGTAGCAGCTTCTATGGTTGCATTAAAATTATCTACCGCAGTTTTAATCTCATCTTGTTCAGAAGGCACTAATACCCATTTGTCAGCCAAAGGTATGGCAACACCATTTACTGTTAAAGGATTTCCAGGCACAGCTTCAGTGCCAATAAATGACCCGGCTGTAAGCACCAATAAATCATCCGCTGTAGCTTGTCTGTAATTTGGTAAGCCTAAAGCTGATAAATCTGTAAGGCTTTCGTCTTCTATAACTACTGAATTTGTTTTAGATTCTTCAAACATAACAGTTCTTGCAGCAGCTTCATCAGCAGTTATTAATCCGCCAGCTAGAGCCAATTGCAATCCTCCGTTATATTGTGCATAGGCCCCATTAACTACTGCAGCCGTTGCAGCATCAAGTGGAACAACATCATGAGTTACTGCAGTAAAAAAAGCGATATCTGTAACATAAGGAATGTTAGCCACTACGCCTTTCGCACCACCTGTAGTCAATGTATTAATCAAGGTCGTAATTGCAAAATCAAAGGTTGGTTGATCCGTAATTGCACTAATCGTACCATCACCTCCGTTTGTTGCATAGTTTAGCACATCGTTATTACCAATCCATAATGAAAAGAAAGAAGGCGCTTGTGCCATTGCTAGTTCTAAAATACTGGCATTTGGCGTTGCGCCGGTCATGCGCACAAAATAGGGGTTAGCATTGGGTAAGTTCGTAATATTTCCATACCCAGGCGCTAATAAATGAAAGCTTCTGGCACCGGGAACACCCATATTATTGAATGGACCAGTAGGATTGTTTAACACAATATCAGTTGTTACTGTTACAGGCCCTATAACACTTTCAAGAGGAACTGGGCTTGATAGGCCAGTAACCACAAATCTTGGATTAAAGCCAGGTATTCTATTTCCTGCTAATGCCAACCCACCAAAATTATCATTGACTAACGGCTGTGTAAAACTACCACCCCCAATCAATGCAAATTTATCTGATAAAAGTTTTGGAAATGAACTTTGTTGGGCAGCTAAAAACAAGGTAGCATCTGAAAAACCAGAAGTTAACGAATTACCTAATGCTACATAATTTGAAAAATCTGCGGATCCAGCTGAAAGCTCTGGAAGTGTTTCAGGGGTTGATGATGAGGAATCATCATCACTACTACATGCTGTAAACCCTAAAAGGATAGCTAACAACAGTAAATATTTTGTATTTATAAGATTCTTTTTCATGATATTATAAGTTGTTAATGATTATAGATGCGTAATACATTGAACCAATGTACCCTGTACCAATTGCTGTGAAATACTCATCACCAAGCATATTGGTAGCACCTATTTTAAACATTGATTTAAGTTTAGGAACTCTGTAATTTATTTGCATATCTAAGGTATGATAAGCTGGTATGGTGCCATCACCAAATGTTGCTTGCCATTCATAAGTGTCACTCCATCTCCACGCCACATTAAATCCGAAGTTTTCAAAAACATTGACATTTCCAAGGGATAATTTTACCTTGTGTTCTGGCGTGTTAAAACTTGTTCTAAAATCTGGATTGGCCTCTTGGTCGAAATCTTCTTTGGCATAAGTATAATTTGCCCCTAAATCATAATTCCCGAGAACTTTTGTTGATAATCCAATGGCAGCACCATATGAATTGACATTTACGCTCGAGTTGGTATACGTTTGCCATACGGCTACATCGCCATTCTGTAATGCCGCTAATGACAAACCACCATCACCTGCTACACCATATAAAGGTGCAATAACACGTTCGTTTGAAATGAAATCTTTATAAGAATTGTAATACACACTTGCATCTACAATTAACTTGTTCAACTTACCACGATACCCTACTTCAAAAGAACTTACTTGTTCTGGTTTCACCAATTCAATATTTGAAACTGTAGGCGCTCCAGCTTGCGCAGAAGCAAATGAATACGTAGGCCCATAGGCAGTTGCACCCGTTATTGTTGTACTTGAAGGCTGCCCTAGTAATTGTCCAGCAGCAGAAATCGGGTAGGTCTGAGAATAACGACTTGGATTAGATTCTGCAGATCCAATAAGTGTATAAGGGCCTGCATTTAATCCAATAAATAAATCTTGAGTTGTTGGGTTTCTAAAACCTGTTTGGTAGGAACCACGTATGTTATGATTTTCATTAACGGTAAATCCAGCAGACAATCTCGGCGATAAGAAGCCGTCAAATAATTCAGATTTATCGTAACGAATAGAACCTGTAAGTTTTAAATCTATAGACTCACTTAATTCTAAACTTTTTTGGATTTGTGTGTACACGCCCATTTCAGAATAGGTAATAGGACCACTAGCATCTGTATAAATGGTTCCAAATGAGTTGAGGTCATATTGTCTAAACGAACCACCCACTTGAATTTCAGCCCAGTCAATCACATGGCTTAAGTTGTAGTTGGCATCGGCGTGATAGTATTTAGATTCATCTTGAAATTTAGATCCTGTAGCTAGATTAGGATCGTTAATGCTTTTTTCAAATGCCGCTTTAAATTCAGGAGACCCTGGCAAAAAACGCCCACTTTCAGCCTGCGCTCTTGCGGCGGCATGCGCTTGTGCTTCATTAGCACCGCCAAGCGTTGCGCCAACATAAGTCCCAATATACTCCTGAAACCACTGCGTGTCGCCTTTCCATTCTCTATTGATTTGAATACCTGTTACCGTCATATCATAAGAATCACCCGCATTATCCGCAACGACATACCCGCGAACAAAGAAATTATCGTTTTTAACTTCTAATTTGTGTTGTGATTGAAAAAAGTTGTCAATATTATATCTGTTAGATCCTTGATAGATGGTCGATCCTGTTCCAACTTTACCAACATAGGAAACTTCAAAATCATTTTCCCACGGCCTGTAATACAGTCCCCAATCCGCTTTAACGCTTTCAGCATTATAATCGGTCAAATCACTTTCATTATAACCAGTTCTACTCACTACAACGTCTGGTACTATACCAACACCTCCCGCTGAAGCTCTAATATTTGCAGATACTTCATCACCATAAACATTATAACCATCGTAGCCTACACTAGCTCTGGTATCTCCAGTTCCTGGCTTTCCAGCATAATTAGTAGCTGCCCAATCCGTTCCTTTAAGCCATCCAAAGTTAACTTTACCCGCAAATTTCTCACTGAATTTATGTGCTGCTCTAAAGCCTACATCTGTATAATTATTATCACCAGCAGCTTCTTGAGAGGTAAGTCCTATTTTAAATGAAGCACTAATACCTTGGTGGTCAAATGGGCTTTTACTGGTCATGAATAAGATCCCATTAAATGCGTTTGCCCCATATAGTGCAGAAGATGCACCTGGAAGTAATTCTACACTTTGAACATCTGTTTCAACCATACCAACTAAATTCCCGATAGGAAAGTTTAAAGCAGGTGTCGAATTGTCCATACCGTCAACCAACTGCATGAATCTCGTGTTTGAAAACGTAGCAAAACCTCTAGTATTTATAGATTTAAACGTTAAACTGTTGGTATTAACATCTACACCTTTAAGGTTCTCTAATCCACCATAGAAATCCGCCGATGCAGTATTCTTAATTTCTTTTAAACCAAAACGTTCTACAGTAACCGGAGATTCAAAAATACGCTCAGGCGTTCTGGAAGCCGAAATTACGATCTCATCTAATTCGGTACCCTCTTTTAATGTGAAATTTATGGTTTGAGGGTTTGTGGTTACTTCTTGAGTTACAGTTTCAAATCCAACACTACTAGCTTGGATAGAAAAAGGAGGGTTTTGGTCTACAGTTAGTGTGTAGTTTCCATCAAAATCGGTTATTGTACCTGTAGTTGTTCCAATAACTATCACATTGGCACCTGGTAAAGGTAGCCCTGTGTTATCGGTCACAATACCCTTAACTGTTGTTTGGGCAAAAGAAAAAGCTCCGAAACACAGTAGTAAAATCTTTACAATCGTTCTCATTTTTGGGATTTAAATTATTTTTATGCGCCCAATATATAGATATATAATGTGATTGCAATAGAAAAACACAAAAACTTATGCGTGCATAGTAAATTATTCTCATTTTTAACATCATAGAATTATGGAATATGCAATTCTATGATGTTAAAAATGAGAATGTATACGATATTTGGTAAAATTGATTGTAAAAACTAATTTACTCTACAGTAACTGATTTTGCTAAGTTTCGAGGCTGATCTACATTTTTTTCTAGCATTACCGCAATATGGTAGGACAGTAATTGTAAAGGAATGGTAGTCACTAATGGCGATAAAGATTCTAAAGTTTCAGGAACTTCAATGGTATGATCGGCTAAATTAGTTACGCTTGTATCTCCTTTAGTTACGACGGCGATAATTTTACCTTGCCTTGCTTTAATTTCTTCAATGTTACTTACAACTTTTTCATAATGCCCTTTTTTGGGAGCAATTACAATAATAGGCATGTTTTCATCGATAAGTGCAATAGGGCCATGTTTCATTTCGGCAGCAGGATATCCCTCAGCATGAATATAGGAAATCTCTTTGAGTTTAAGAGCACCTTCTAAGGCTACTGGAAAATTAAAACCACGTCCTAAGTACAAACAGTTTTTAGCATCCTTGTAAATACTGGCGATATGCTTTATATGCTCGTCATGTTTCAAAGCCTCTAATACTTTTTCCGGTATGAGTGCTAACTCATTTAAATGCAAACGGTAATCTTCATTTGAAATGGTACCTTTAGCTTTAGCCAACTTTAATGCAATGAGCGTTAAAACTGTAATTTGAGTCGTAAAAGCTTTCGTAGATGCAACTCCAATTTCTGGACCAGCATGCGTGTATGCTCCTGCATGTGTTTCTCTAGCAATTGTACTTCCCACAACGTTACAAACCCCAAAAACAAAGGCGCCTTTAGATTTTGCTAACTTTATTGCCGCAAGCGTATCTGCAGTTTCACCAGATTGAGAAATGGCAATAACCACATCATTTTCATGGATTACGGGGTTTCTATATCTAAATTCTGAAGCGTATTCTACTTCAACAGGAATTCTCGCTAAATCTTCAAAAATATATTCAGCAACTAAACCTGCATGCCATGAAGTACCGCATGCTACTACAATAATACGGCTGGCATTTTGGAATTTTTCAATATTGTCATCAATTCCAGCCATTTTAATAATGCCTTTATTGGCGAGTAAACGTCCTCGATATGTGTCTTTTATGGCATGAGGTTGCTCATATATTTCTTTGAGCATAAAATGATCATAACCTCCTTTTTCAATTTCTTCTAAGTTCATTTGAAGTTCTTGAACATAGGGGTTAACTAATGAATCATCTTGTATTTTTCGTATTTTAATATCTTTATGCCTGCGAATAACAGCAATTTCTTCATCTTCTAAATAGATGGCATTTTTAGTGTATTCAATAAATGGTGAAGCATCACTAGCGATAAAAAATTCATCCTCGCCAACACCAATGGCTAAAGGACTTCCTAATTTGGCAACAACAATTTCATTAGGCTTGTTTTTATCAAATACCGCAATTGCATAAGCACCAATAACTTGGTTAAGTGCTATTTGTACAGCCTTACCTAGTTTGATATTTTCATTTTTCTTAATGTCTTCAATAAGGTTAATTAAGACTTCTGTATCTGTATCTGATTTAAAAGAGTAACCACGTTGAATGAGTTCTTTTTTAAGCGCTTCGTAATTTTCAATGATGCCATTATGAATGATTACTAAATCACCTGAATTAGAATAATGTGGATGTGAATTAATGTCATTAGGGATACCGTGTGTTGCCCAACGTGTATGTCCAATACCTAAACTTCCTGTGGTGCTAATTTCGGATGCTATCCTTTTTTCTAAATCATCAACCTTACCTTTTGTTTTTGATAATTTTATATCAGCGCCATCGTAAAGAGCAATTCCAGCACTATCATAGCCTCTATATTCAAGACGTTTAAGGCCTTTAATTATAATTGGGTAAGCTTCTCTATGTCCAATATATCCAACAATTCCACACATAAATTTTTAGTTTTCGTCAGGTTCTGTATAATAGATTTCAAAAGTAACTCTTTTTTCAATATTGGGTGAATTACTCCCATGTAATACCGTTCCTCTCGGTGTAAGGACAGAACCCGTAGGAATAAAAATATCGTCTTGATCTAAAACTTTCATGGCGCCAAGTGCAATTACATTAGAAGTCACCACGAGGCCTAATTTTACATTAGTAGAATCCCGTAATATGATATTATTAAGATGCTCTTTAATTCTAATTTTATATTTAACACCCTTGCTTTTTGGATCATCATCATCTTCTCTAATCAATGGTTCTAAATGGTTTGTTTTAGGAAAGATTGTAGCACCGCTAACAGATTGTGATTGATCAAGCGCAAAATCAATTAAGGCAGCATTGTTATTTATATCATAAATATAGACTCTATCGGGTTCTTGTTCTTGGATCATATCTTGATCAACATAAAACGTAAGAATAGCTTCATTAATTAGCCAGTTTTTAGCTTTAAACTCATCTAATTCAGCAGAGTTCCCGTCTTCATCACCGTTAAAAAGGTTAATGACTGCCATAGAGCCAACCCCTCCTTTTAAATACAGTTTTTCGTCCGTTTCTGGAACGTCAACTAAGTTGTCCTCAAAAAAGGTGATTTGATTTCCATTAAAGCTTAATGTATATTCACCTGCGTCTTGAGGTGTTTCCGAATCGGTATCTTCCGGATCAACATCGCCATCAACTTTATAATATAGTTTGATATTTGCAGTGGTACTTGAAAAATCTAGCATCATTAAGGTCCCATCAGGCCCTAAAGCTTCAGTTTTGAAGAATAGTCCTCTAAAATAATTATTAAAATTATTAGAATTACTTAATTCTGATCCACCTTCTTTATTAAAGATTAAATCCTCCCAATATGTAGGGTCTTCAGGATCATCTAATCGTACTCTTAAACTTGGTGTGATACGTGATTTTTCAACGGGCTCACCTTCTTCATCAAGTTCCGTTAAAATAATAACATCAGAGCTTGGTGCGAATTCATCCAATGTGACAATTAATTCGCCCTCTAGATCTGAAGGGTTTATAAATTCTGTTTTAGACACGGCTCCATTTGAATAATACAATTGGGGCTCATTAAAGCCAGCTACTGGATCATAATCTTTTAAGAAGTAATTATTTCGATATATAGAGAGTTTAATGGGCTCACTGCCGTACACAGAGTCTAATTCATAAATGGGGTTATTATCCTCATCTGATTCATTAGTATAACTAAAATATGGGATGGTTAAAATAACGGAATCTAACTCAACATTGTCTCCAAAAATTGGATCGAATTGAGAAGGCGTCATTTGTGATACAAAGTTGGCTTTAGAAGACCCATAAACTGCATCATTGTTGTAGCCTAGCATATGCGCTGATAATCCATTAGTTTGCATTGGTGTAACATCTCTTGTTGACGCCGTTACGGTAAAAGCCTCAACTCCAGTACTAAAGCTAGTGGCGTTGTCGGGATTAATAACACCAGTTTCTATACTTGAGTAATCTTTCTCACAGGATATGAATATCGCAACCAGCATCGCCAAGAGTGCTGTATTTTGAAGGGCAATTCTATTCTTTTTCATCGATGTTTTTAACTTAAAACTTTTGTATTGTAAAATTCAGTGTAGGCTTCAGCAAAAGTGTCTGGAAATTGATATTCTAAAACGGGTTTATCACAAGCGTCTAAATGATCGCGTAATGGTTTAGGAATATCTTCTGATCCAACAATTAAAGCATCTGAATGATCTATAGCAACTTTCATGATGTTATTGTAAGTCGGTTCAATTAGAGAGCTAACTGATTCGCCTTCAATATTATCAAATTTAATTTTGTTAATCATTTCTTTATTCAACGCATCATCAAAACTTTGATTGTACACAGAGGTCACTATTTTACTTTCAGTAAACAATGGTTCATCTTTGTAATATTGTTTTAGATAAAGCGGTAAAAAGGAAGCTAGCCAACCATGAACATGAATAATGTCAGGAGCCCAGTTGAGCTTTTTAACAGTTTCAATTACACCTTTTGCAAAGAAAATTGCACGTTCGTCATTATCTGGAAATAAATTCCCATCTTCATCCGTTAAGGTTGCTTTACGCTTAAAATATTCTTCATTATCAATAAAATAAACTTGGATGCGTTCTTTTGGAATTGACGCCACTTTTATTATCAAAGGCATGTCCAAATCATTAATGACCAAATTAATTCCAGAAAGTCTTATTACTTCATGTAATTGATGTCTTCTCTCATTAATATTACCATATCTCGGCATAAATATTCGAATTTGACCGCCCTGTTTATTTACCATTCGCGGTGCTTCAAACGACATTGAGGAAATTTCAGTTTCCGGTAAATAGGGTACTACTTCAGATGATACGTATAATATTCTCTTATCTTTCATAAGGGATTTCGCTTTTAATTTTGGTATAAAAAACACGCAAAATTACAAAAATTATGTAGATTAACCTTAATATATTATTTTTGCGCGCTGTTAATTTTTTATTAAAGTGAAAGTATACAACACAAAAGAAGAATTACAAGGTGCTTTAAGCGTCATAAGAGATCGTCAAGAATCCCTTGGTTTTGTCCCTACAATGGGTGCTTTACATGAGGGGCATCTTGCGCTGGTTGAGCAGGCTTTGGAAGAAAATAACTGGGTAGTGGTAAGTATTTTTGTTAACCCTACACAGTTTGATAACGCTCGAGATTTAGAGCGTTATCCGCGTACATTAGAATCTGATGTGAATTTACTTGAAACAGTATCCAAAAAAAGAATCATTGCCTATGCACCAACAGTAAATGATATCTATCAAGGTAATGCTAAAGCAGAGCGCTTTGATTTCGATGGCTTGGAGAATGAAATGGAAGGTGCTTTTAGAGATGGACATTTTGATGGGGTTGGCACAATCATAAAACGTTTGTTTAACATTGTAAAACCTGAGAAAGCCTATTTTGGAGAAAAAGATTTTCAACAATTGCAAATTATAAGAAAGCTTGTTGAAAAACAGAAGTTGAATGTTAAAATTGTTGGCTGTACAATACATCGCGAAACTAATGGTCTGGCTATGAGTTCCAGAAATACGAGATTGGATATCGAGCATAAGGATGAAGCCCCATTTATTTATAAAACGTTAATAGAGGCTAAAGAAAAATTTGGCATAGAAAGTGCTAATAAAGTCACTAAATGGGTTGTTTCGCAATTTGCTAAAAACAAATTATTAAAACTCGAATATTTCACCATTGCAGAAATTTCAACCCTGAAAGAAGTTAAAAGAAAATCGAACAAAAAACAATATCGTGCATTTATTGCTGTTTATGCTGGTAGCATAAGATTAATAGATAATATCGCACTTAATTAATTACCTTTGCCCAATGCAAATCCAAGTTGTAAAATCTAAAATTCACAGAGTAAAATGTACAGGTGCAGACCTCAATTATATTGGTAGTATAACTATTGATGAAGATTTGATGGACGCGTCCAATATTGTTCAAGGTGAAAAAGTTCAAATTGTTAATAATGATAATGGTGAACGTTTAGAAACCTATGTTATACCAGGACCGAGAAAAAGTGGTGAAATTACACTTAATGGTGCCGCCGCCAGAAAAGTTTCTGTTGGAGACACCCTTATTTTGATTACTTATGCGTTTATGGATATTGAAGAAGCCAAAGGATTTAAACCATCATTGGTATTTCCAGATGAAGCTACAAATTTGTTAAAATAAAATATTGAATAATAAAACTAAAAACCTCGTAAAAATAATCTTGCCGTTACTTTTGGGGGTGGTTTTAGTATGGTATTCTTTGTCTAAAATTTCTATAGAAGAACTATTTGAATATTTTAAAAAAGCCAATTACGGCTGGGTTGTTTTAGGCTTATTTTTTGGTTTGCTCAGTCATATCTCTAGAGCGTATAGATGGAAATTCATGATTGAACCTTTAGGGTATAAGCTGGGGTTTCCAAATAGTTTAATGGCTGTTTTCGCAGCATATTTAGTTAATTATACCATACCTAGAGCAGGAGAAATAACCCGAGCTACACTAATTACAAATTATGAAGGTGTGCCTTTTGAAAAAGGCTTTGGAACAATAGTAGCCGAGCGTGCTGCAGATATGGTAATGTTGCTGTTCATAATTGGAGTTACCTTTTTTTTTCAATTTGAATTCATTTTTAACTTTTTTTTAAACAAATTTAGCGCCACAAAGATTGCTATGATTTTGGGCGTAATGATCTTGTTTTTAGGATTTGGCTATGTATTTATTAAAAAATCAAATTCTAAAATTGCCGTGAAATTTAAATCTTTTATTGAAGGCTTGCTAGAAGGTGTAATGGTAGTTTTTAGAATGAAGAAAAAATGGGCATTCATTTTTCATACTGTATTTATATGGGTGATGTATGTGCTTATGTTCTATATTACCACTTTTGCAGTTGCTGAATTGAGTGATATTTCTTTTGGCGCGATTTTGGTAGGCTTTATTGTGGGAAGTTTTAGTATTGCTGCCACAAATGGAGGTATTGGATCTTATCCAGAAGCGGTTGTGATTGCTTTTTTATTGTTTAACCTTCCAGAAGATCCGAGTAGGGCATTTGGTTGGATAATGTGGGCATCTCAAACCTTAATGATTATTATTTTGGGAGGAATTTCACTAGTGTACCTGCCAATCTTTAATCGTAATAGTAAGAAAGCTCTATAAAATTTAATTGTAATTGTTTAACTTGCCCAAGCTTAACATTAAGTATGAATTCATGAGGATTAGATTGTTTTTATTAATGATTGTTATTGGCTGCAATAATTTGTTTTCGCAGGCCATATATGAAGAATTCGATTCGTATAAGCTAGGTGAAAGGAGAGAGATTAAAATTCAATTGCCACGTAATTACAATCCGGATGATGATTTAAAGTACCCTGTAGTCATTGTTCTCGATGGAGATTACCTTTTTGAACCAGTAGCTGGCAATATTGATTATCAAGCCTATTGGAAGGACATGCCAGATTGTATTATTGTAGGTGTTAATCAGGCGGTTTCTCGACTATCTGATTTTGAATTTAATGATGAAACGTATTTGCCATCACAAAATGGGGCTACCTTTTTTGAGTTTATTAGTATGGAATTGTTGCCTTATGTTATTGGTAAATATAATGCCTCCCCTTTTAGAATTATAGTTGGACATGATTTAGGTGCTAATTTTGTAAACTATTATTTGTTTAAAGAAGCACCGTTATTTGATGCCTATATAGTATTAAGCCCTGATTTTGCTCCTGAAACTACTAGTAGGTTAGCTGCGAGGTTTATAGGAATGGATAAAAAAGAAATTTTTTATTACTTGGCAACAAGTGATGCTGATGTTAGTGCTTTAAGGACAACAATATTAGAAGCGAATACAAAATTTGAAAACATCTCAGCAGAAAAATTACACTATAAATTTGATGATTTTACTGATGCAAATCATTATTCGCTAGTTGGGCAAGCTATTCCAAAAGCTTTAAATGAGATTTTTAGGTTGTATAAACCGATTAATAGAAAAGAATATTTAGATAAAGTTATTCCATATACAGGTTCTGCCTATGAATATCTCGAAAAGAAATACGATGATATTGAGTATTTTTATGGTTTTAGAAAACCAGTTATTGAAAATGATTTAAGAGCCATTGCAGCGGCATGTGCTAAAAAAGATGATCACGAATCACTACAAAAACTAGCAAAGTTAGCTCGGCAGACTTATCCAGACTCTATGATAGGAGCTTATTATTATGGACTTTATTATGAAGCCATTGGGAATTTGAAAAAAGCTTTGCAACGCTATCAATCAGGGCTTCTGTTAACACCTTCACAGTTCTTAGATAAGGACGTTTTATTGGAAAAAATCTACGAAATTAAAGAAGAAGGATTTTAAATTTGTGCATTTCATCGAATAAATGTAGCGTTTTGTCTATATTTTATTATCTTTAGCCTCCAAACTTAACCTAACTTATATCATGAAGAAAAGTATACTCTTTTATTTCATATTGTTTATGTGCGCTCAAATTACAGCACAGCCCGTAATTGAATCCCTGAATTCTAAGGCATTAAACACTAAGCGTAGTTTTAAAATTAAATTACCTAAAAATTATGACGCCCAAAGCCCTCTAAAGCATCCACTCATTATTGTATTAGATGGCGATTACCTATTTAATCCAGTTGTTGGACAAACCGAATTTCAAACTTATTTTGACGACATGCCATCATCTATTATAGTAGGTGTAATGCATGAAGATTCAAGATTTAGTGATACTTATCACGATGAAGTAACCGGGCTACCAATGGATTTAGGAGCAAAATTTTACGAATTTATTGGGAATGAATTAATACCTCATATTGATGATCAATATAATACAAGTCACTTTAGAGTTGTTGTAGGCCATGATTTAACTGCTAACCTTATGAATTCTTTTATGCTAAAGGAAGAGCCGTTGTTTCACGCATATGTTAATATTAGCCCTGAATTTGTAGGCGATATGGGTCAAAATGTAGTTGATAGAATGACATGGCTTAAAAAAGATGTTGTGTATTATATGGCAACTGCTTCAGATGATGTTAAAACTTTGAGATCAGATATATTAATGACTGACAATAGCATTAAAGAAATTGATAACAAACACTTATCTTATTATTTTGATGATTTTGAAGATGCTTCTCATTATTCTTTAGTTACTAGAGGAATTGCCCGCGCATTTGAGAAGGTTTTTGATATTTATGGACCAATTACTGATAAAGAAGTCAAAGAAAAGATATTAGGATATGAAGGAACTCTTGACAAGTATATTGACGAACGTTACAGTAGAATTAAAAACTTATTTGGTATTGAGCAATCGATATCAGAGGAAGATTTAAAAAAAGTTGTTGATGTTGCACTAGAGCGAGAAGATTTAAAGTCATTAGAAAAACTTGGCAGACTTGCGAAGAGTATGAACCCTGCTAAAAATGATGGGACATACTATCTTGCTCTTTTGGCAGAAAAAAATGGCAAAAACAAAAAGGCCATGAAACTATATGAAAGTGCGCTGCAACTTGATGAGAGCTTGGTTATAAATAAAGCTCTAATTCAAGCTAAAGTGAAAGATTTAAAAGAAGCTGTGGGGAGTAATGATTAAGCACGAAGCTTCTCGCTAGAAAAAATTAATAACATAAAGAATTGTTAAAGCCCAAATAACTGTTATTTTAGTCTAAATTTTTGAAATGGCTAAAGTAAAAACAACGTTCTATTGTCAGAATTGCGGTACGCAGTATGCCAAATGGCAGGGACAGTGTAATGCTTGTAAAGAGTGGAACACTATTGCAGAGGAGGTAATTCAGAAAGCTGAAAAGAGCGACTGGAAAACGCCTACTTCGGCGACTTCAAAGCGTGTTTCAAAACCATTATTGATTAATGAAATAGACGCCTCTCAAGATGCGCGTTTAAGCACTGGTGATCAAGAATTTAATCGCGTTTTGGGCGGTGGTATTGTTCCAGGATCCTTAACGCTTTTAGGCGGTGAACCTGGTATTGGTAAAAGCACCTTACTGCTTCAAATCGCCTTGGACTTACCTTATAAAACCTTGTACGTTTCAGGGGAGGAAAGTCAGAAACAAATAAAAATGCGTGCGGAACGCATTAACCCTAACAGCAATAACTGCTACATTTTAACAGAAACCAAGACACAAAACATTTTCAAACAAATAGAGGCTTTGGAGCCTGATATTGTCGTAATCGATTCTATTCAAACACTTCATAGCGATTATATTGAATCTTCTTCTGGGAGTATTTCACAAATAAAAGAATGCACAACAGAGCTGATAAAATTCGCGAAGGAAACAGCAACACCTGTCGTACTAATTGGTCATATCACTAAAGATGGAAACATTGCTGGGCCAAAAATTTTAGAACACATGGTGGATACAGTTTTGCAGTTTGAAGGTGATCGTAATCATGTGTTCCGAATATTAAGAGCTAATAAAAACCGCTTTGGTTCAACAAATGAGCTCGGCATATATGAAATGCAAGGTTCTGGTTTGCGTGAGGTTTCTAACCCTAGTGAAATTCTAATTTCAAAAAAAGACGAAGAATTATCGGGTAATGCCATTGCGGCCACACTTGAAGGGATGCGGCCATTAATGGTAGAAGTGCAAGCCTTGGTTAGTACAGCAGTCTATGGCACGCCACAGCGGTCTGCGACGGGGTTTAATGCCAAACGTCTCAACATGCTATTGGCCGTTTTAGAAAAACGTGCCGGTTTTAGATTGGGTGCAAAGGATGTGTTTTTGAATATTACTGGAGGTATTTCTGTAGATGATCCTGCTATTGATTTGGCAGTAGTAGCAGCCATTTTATCTTCCAATGAAGATGAGGCCTTACAAAAGGATTTTTGTTTTGCCGCAGAAGTAGGTTTATCTGGCGAAATAAGACCTGTTCAACGGGTGGAACAACGAATTTTAGAAGCTGAGAAATTAGGGTTCGCTACGATTTTTGTTTCGAAATACAATAAGATATCACTAAAGAATACGGTGATTAAAATTCAATTAATTTCAAAGATTGAAGATCTGGTTGAATTTATCGTCTAATATCTAGTCTTTTACTGTATCAATTCTTAGGTGGCTTCTCATGATGTGTTCTATTTAATACGTAGAATGAGAAAAGAATTACGGCGTTATGAAAGTATACTTGTAACGGAATATTCATAGACTTTATATTTACTTTAAGAACACAATCGTTTTTTGTTTAAACACCTTTAAAGTTCCTCAAAATTCCGTAATTTCGCACTCTTATTTGAATGACTTAATTATGAGTGCTAAATTTCCTGAATATAAAGGGCTTGACTTACCAAAAGTAACGGAAGAAATTCTTAACTATTGGCAAGAAAATGACATTTTTGAAAAAAGTGTTACTACCAGAGAAGGCAATAAACCTTATGTGTTTTTTGAAGGTCCACCTTCGGCAAATGGATTACCTGGTGTTCACCATGTTTTAGCACGTGCTATTAAAGATATTTTTCCACGTTATAAAACCATGAAGGGTTACCAAGTGAAGCGAAAAGCAGGCTGGGATACTCATGGATTGCCAATTGAATTGGGTGTTGAAAAAGAACTCGGCATTACCAAAGAAGATATTGGTAAAACGATTTCTGTAGAAGAATATAATGCAGCTTGTCGTAAGGCTGTTATGCGTTATACTGATGTATGGAATGACCTGACTCAAAAAATGGGGTATTGGGTTAATATGGATGACCCCTATGTGACTTATGAGCCAAAATACATGGAATCAGTTTGGTGGCTACTTAAACAGATTTATAATAAAAGTTTATTGTATAAAGGTTATACCATTCAACCTTATTCACCAAAAGCCGGAACAGGATTAAGCTCGCATGAATTAAATCAACCTGGAACTTATCAAGATGTGACGGACACGACCGTAGTTGCTCAGTTTAGGACCAATGATAATTCATTACCTGAATTTCTAAAAAAATACGATCACTTACACTTCTTAGCTTGGACAACGACACCGTGGACTTTACCAAGTAATACAGCTTTAACAGTAGGTTCTAAAATTGATTATGTAGTTGTAGCAACTTATAACCAATATACTTTTGAGCCTGTTCATGTAATCTTAGCAAAAAATTTAGTTAGTAAACAATTTGATAAAAAATACGTTCAAACTGAAGACGTCTCTGAATTATCTGGTTTTTCAAAAGAAGATAAAAAGATTCCTTTTTTAATTTGTACGGAATGTAAAGGATCAGATTTAGTAGGCATAACATACGAGCAGCTCTTAAAGTATGCTTTACCAAACGATAATCCAGAAAATGCATTTAGGGTCATTTCCGGAGATTTTGTGACTACTGAAGATGGAACAGGAATTGTACATACTGCACCAACTTTTGGAGCAGATGATGCTCTTGTAGCTAAACAAGCGGTACCAGAAGTACCACCTATGTTAGTGAAAGATGAAAACGAAAATTTGGTACCGCTGGTAAATTTGCAAGGGAAGTTCAGAATAGAAATGGGAGAATTTGCAGGAAAGTATGTTAAGAATGAGTATTACAAGGATGGTGAAGCGCCAGAACGTTCTATTGATGTTGAGCTTGCCATTAAGTTAAAAGAAGAAAACAAGGCCTTTAAGGTTGAAAAATATAAGCACAGTTATCCAAATTGCTGGCGCACAGACAAGCCTATTTTATATTACCCCCTAGATTCTTGGTTTATAAAAGTAACAGACGTCAAGGAAAGGATGTTTGAGCTTAATGAAACCATTAATTGGAAACCAAAATCGACTGGAGAAGGTCGTTTTGGAAATTGGTTAGCGAATGCCAATGATTGGAATTTATCACGATCACGATATTGGGGGATTCCATTGCCAATTTGGAGAACTGAGGATGGAACGGAAGAAATTTGTATAGGTTCCGTTGAAGAATTAAAGCATGAAATGGCAAAGGCAGTTGAGGCCGGTGTTTTGGCCAAAGATATCTTTGTAGATTTTGAGGTTGGGAATAACTCTGAAGAAAATTATGCAACCATCGATTTACATAAAAACATCGTTGATACTATTGTATTGGTATCGTCATCAGGTCAGCCAATGCATCGTGAAAGCGATTTGATTGATGTGTGGTTTGATTCGGGTTCCATGCCCTATGCGCAATGGCACTATCCGTTTGAAAACAAAGAAAAGATAGACAAGAACGAATCATTTCCGGCAGATTTTATTGCTGAAGGTGTTGACCAAACTCGAGGTTGGTTTTACACTCTTCACGCTATTGGAACTATGGTGTTTGATTCTGTAGCGTATAAAAATGTAGTTTCTAATGGATTGGTACTTGACAAAAATGGACAGAAAATGTCCAAACGTTTGGGCAATGCAACAGATCCTTTTGACACCTTATCAACCTATGGCGCCGATGCCACACGTTGGTATATGATTGCCAATGCGAACCCTTGGGATAATTTAAAGTTTGATGTTGAAGGTATTGAAGAGGTAAAGCGTAAGTTCTTTGGAACGCTATATAATACGTATTCGTTTTTTAGTTTGTATACCAATTTAGATAACTTTAGTTATGCTGAAACGGATGTGCCATTAGAGGATCGACCAGAAATTGATCGCTGGATATTATCAGAATTGCATACTTTAATTCAGAAGATTGATGAATTCTATGATGAATATGAACCTACAAAAGCGGCTCGCGCGATTTCAGATTTCACACAAGATTTTGTGAGCAATTGGTTTGTGCGTTTAAGCAGAAGACGATTCTGGAAAGGCGATTATCAAAACGATAAAATATCAGCGTATCAAACGCTATATACTTGTATGGTGACCATTGCAAAATTAGGGGCTCCAATCGCACCGTTTTTTATGGATAAGTTATATTTAGATCTCAATGCCGTTACCAAAAAGGAATCTTTTGAGTCCGTTCATTTGGCAGAGTTTCCGAAGTTTGATAAAAATTATATAGACAAACGTTTAGAACGGAAAATGGAGGCCGCTCAAACAATATCTTCTTTGGTCTTATCGTTAAGAGCTAAGGAGAAAATTAAAGTACGCCAGCCATTACAGAAAATTATGATTCCTGTGGATTCAGAAGAACAAAAGGAAGAAATTTTAGCAGTTGCAGACTTAATAAAACACGAAGTAAATATTAAAGAAATAGAGCTGTTGGATGATGCTTCAGATATCTTAGTAAAGCAAATAAAACCAAATTTCAAAGTGCTTGGACCTCGTTTTGGTAAAGACATGAAGGCCATTTCAGGAGCGATAAATACGTTTACATCAGAAGACATTAAAAAAATTGAACAAAGTGGTAATATTGATGTTGAAATTAATGGAAAAAGTATTACTTTAGGGCTTACTGAAGTTGAAATCACCTCCCAAGATATTGAAGGTTGGTTGGTGGCCAATGAAGGTGCTTTAACAGTAGCATTAGATGTTACTATTTCTGAGGATTTGCGCAAAGAAGGAATTGCTCGTGAGCTCGTAAACCGTATTCAAAATTTACGTAAAGATTCAGGATTTGAAGTTACCGATAGAATTGATGTTTGCATTCAAAAAGATGAAAATGTGATGGAAGCAGTAGCCACAAATTTAGAATATATTAAGGCAGAGACTTTAACTCAAGAATTAGAAATTATAGATCAAGTAAACAATGGTATAGAAATTGCTTTTGATGATGTAAATACCAAACTGTTTATTCAAAAACATTAAAGATTATGACAGGAGATTTAAAAAACAGATATTCTGATGGAGATTTAGCAGAATTCAAAACGCTAATACTAGAAAAAATAAAGAAATCTGAACACGATTTAGAGCTTATTAAAAGCGCTTATATGAATGACCATAATAATGGGACAGAAGATACGGCGCCTACATTCAAGGCTTTTGATGAAGGGAGTGCAGTAATGAGTAAAGAGTCTAATTCTCAATTAGCAATACGTCAAGAAAAATTTATTCGTGATTTAAAAAATGCGTTGATTCGTATTGAGAATAAAACTTATGGCATTTGTCGAGTAACAGGTAAACTCATTAATAAGAAGAGACTGGAACTTGTACCACATGCCACTCTTAGTATAGAGGCTAAAAACATGCAAAAATAACACAGATAAAAATAGAATATTAGCGCCTCATTTTTTGAGGCGCTTTTTTGTTTTTACAAATTTTAATAGTACTTAATGACTTTAAAAAAAGCTTTAGGAGTAATAGTCTTAATTTTACTCATTGATCAAATATCAAAAATTTACGTTAAGACACATTTTGTTTTGGGTGAAGATGTGAAAGTTTTTCAATGGTTCCAACTATTGTTTGTAGAAAACAACGGCATGGCTTGGGGCGCAAAACTCAGTGATTTTTTCTCCTTTATTTCAGATCGAACAGCGAAACTTGTTCTAACCTTGTTTAGACTATTTGCGATTACTGGAATAGGCTATTGGCTTTACACGTCTATTAAGAAAAAGGGATCACGCGTCTTAATTGTTGCAACTGCTTTAATTTTTGCTGGTGCATTAGGTAATATTATTGATTCTGTTTTTTACGGATTAATATTTGATCATAGTCAAGGACAAATTGCCGATTTTTTACCTCAAACAGGAGGTTATGACACTGTGTTTCATGGTAAAGTTGTAGATATGCTGCATTTCCCAATATGGAAGGGTTATTTGCCAGAATGGTTACCGTTTTATGGGGGTCAGTATTTCACCTTTTTTGAACCCGTTTTTAACGTGGCCGATGTAGCTATAAGCTCAGGGGTAGGATTACTTTTAGTTTTTAATAAAAGAGCGTTTCCACAAGATTAAGAGAAATTATAAATGGTGTTGGGTGTAACGCAGTAATTGAGCTTTATATCGTTCTCATGAATATCTGTAATTTTTGATTCTGGTTTAAAAAAAGAGAGTCCAATTTTCAGGGTTTCTGGTCTACATTCCGCTAAAAAATTATCATAATAGCCCTTGCCGTAACCAACACGATTACCTTCTTTGTCGTAAGCCAATAACGGCACAAAAACCACATCAATTTTATCAGAAGGAATTTCAATGCCTTCAATGGGTTCTGGGATTTTCCATTGATTAACTTTCATTTTAGTGCTATCAGTTAATAGATAATTGGTTAAAGTAATACTGTCAAAATTACTTTTTGATAGTATCGTGTTTTTATCTTTTCCGGCGAGAATATTCAAAATATACTCTGTTTTTATTTCACGAAAGGCTTCAATACTTAGAAATAAATGATAGAAGCTTAGTCCCCAAATAGGCATTTGAAGTAGTTGATTAGAAATATCTAAACTAAGCTGTTCAATCTCTTCTTGAGAAAACGCTTTTCTTAATGATTTGTAGTGTTTTCTAAGTTCTGGTTTTGTCATTCTATAAGTAAAGTTGAAATATGAAACAAAGCGTCACCTTGATTAACAATGGGAGCTTCGTTGATACTAAAGATATACCCAGAATTTGACGCTTTGATAAAATGATGAAATTTACCATAAGGGTCGGTAATATGCCCAATGGTATCCCCTTTTTCTACTAAACTGTTCAAAGTAATTGAGGCTCTAAACATTCCTGAATATTTAGCTCTCACCCATTTACTTTCTGCAATAAATGCACATGAGGTTTTTGGTTTAGAGGCATTAAATTTAGAGTTTAACATCCCCAAATGATGCAAAACGCGTTTAATACCATTAACACCGGTATTTGTTATGTTTTTATCAAAATAATAAGATTTTCCACCTTCAAAAAGAAGCATAGGAACCCCTAATTTATTAGCTGTTTTTCTGAACGATTTATTAAGGTTTTTAGAATACAAGACAAAAGGAGCCCCAAAAATTGCCGCAAGTTCATCTAATACAGTCTCCTCTTTAATTATCCGAATTTGAGCCGCATTAAAGCGATCTGATCCACCCGTATGGAAATCCATAATCAAATCTACTTGAGGTACAATTTCATGAATGAGTTTATAAGCAACACGACTTGCTAGTGAACCATTTTTAGAGCCAGGAAACATTCTATTTAAATCACGTCCGTCAGGAAACTCGCGATTCTTATATAAGAATCCAAAAATGTTAATCACTGGGATGCAGATTATGGTGCCTCTTTTTGGTTTGTTAATGCCTTTAGCAATAATTTGTCTTACAATTTCAACGCCATTAACTTCATCACCATGAATGCCAGCAGTGATTAACACTGTGGGGCCATGTTTTTTTGAGCGCTCTATTATTACTGGGACTTCAATAGTTGTTCTGGTATGTAATTTGGCAACATTAAAGTTGATTTCACGGCACTCACCTAATTTTATGGCTTCACCTAGAATGTATAAAATATCAGTTTGTGGTGCCGTCATTCTGTTCTGTTTCTTTCAATATAGGTGATAATTGCTCGTGCAATATTTCTATCGGTCGCACGCTCAATGCCTTCTAATCCCGGTGTAGAATTCACTTCTAAAAGCAAAGGTCCTCGTGAAGATTGCAGCATATCTACGCCGCACACTGGTAGTTTTAATGCGCGAGAGGCATTCATTGCCAGTCGTAATTCTGCTTCACTTAATTTTATGATGCTTGCTGAACCGCCTCTATGTAAATTAGATCTAAACTCACCTTCCTTGCCTTGTCGTTTCATTGCGCCAACCACTTGCCCATCAACAACAAGTGCTCTAATATCCGCACCATTTGCTTCTTTGATATATTCTTGTACAATAACCCGCGCCTCTAATCCATTAAAGGCTTCCAAAACAGATTCAGCTGCGTTTTTGGACTCGGCGAGTACAACACCAAGACCTTGCGTGCCTTCAAGTAATTTAATTATAACTGGAACCCCGCCTACGTGCTCAATAACTTCCTCAACATCACGAGAATAGTTAGTAAAAACGGTTTTAGGCATACCAATACCAGCTTTGCTCAATCGTTGTAAACTACGCAGTTTGTCCCGAGATCTTTGTATGGCATCCGAAGTAACGATAGTAAACACGTTCATCATTTCAAATTGTCTCACAACGGCACAACCAAAAAAGGTAACAGATGCCCCAATCCGAGGAATAATAGCATCAACATAATTCAAATAACGATCTCTGTAATAAATAGTAGGCTTTTCTTGTTCAATAATTAAATCACAATCTAATGGATCGATTACCTCAATAGCATGACCCCTTTTAAAACCTTCCTCAACCAACCTTCGTGTTGAGTATAAATTTTCATTTCTGGAAAGAATAACAATGTTCATTCGGGCAAACTTATAGATGCAATATACTAAAAAAGCAAAGCTAATGTTTACATTATCTAGGATTTAATATACCTTTGAAGTAATGGTTCAATCTCCTTTAGACATACAAGTTAAAACGCTTCCAAATGCGCCCGGTGTGTATCAATATTTTGATGCCAATGATACCATTATTTACGTTGGTAAAGCGAAAAACTTAAAGAAACGTGTGAGTTCTTATTTTACCAAAACACATGATGATGGTAAGACTAGAATTTTGGTTCGTAAAATCAACAGTATCAAACATATTGTAGTAGAAACAGAAACTGATGCCTTATTATTGGAGAATAATCTAATAAAAAAATACAAGCCACGATATAATGTTTTGCTTAAGGATGATAAGTCATACCCTTGGATTTGTATCAAAAATGAGCGTTTCCC
>JAGSHF010000238.1 GCA_023954685.1 Flavobacteriaceae bacterium
GGCCATCTTTTTACGTTTTTTCAAACGTTTGTCCAAATTAGGTTTATCAAAAGATGTGTTTAAAAAATCAATATTTGATTTACATCGTTCACGCCAAAGATCTTTTCTAGCAACCACAACAACCATTTGCTGTGCCGTAGTAGCGGCATTTTGATCAAAACAAGCTTCTGCTAAGCGTTTAAGCGTTTCTTTATCGCTAACATGAAAAAATTCCCATAATTGTAAATTACTACTGGTTGGTGCAAGTGTAGCATTTTTTATGCATTTTTTAACTTTTTCAGAATCAATAGATTCGTCTTTGTATACTCTACAAGAACGTCGATATTCAATAGCTTCAGTAACTGTTTTTTCCATATTTATTTAAATATATCAGATGGTAATCCTTTTATAAAATTAGTAACATTTTGCAATTCCTTATAATGATCAAATAGTTTTGGATCTGGGTTTGTATAATTAAAATTTTTATGCCTCCAAAATGTCATGGCTGCTCCGGCATATGTAGTAAAGGCCTGAAGCGTTTTTATTTCAGTAGAAGTTAATGTTATTTCAGTTTTATAGCCTTTTAATAAAGCCTTCATCTTATTAATATTTATTTTATGGTCTTCGCGACAAGACCCAATTATTGTCATCCCTACGTCAAACATTCTATAATAATAAGCAGCCTCTTCAAAGTCCATAATGGTAACACTAGTCCCATCATTACTAATAATAACATTACTCGGGAAAATATCGCTGTGAATTAGCGCTTTTGGCGCATTTATATCAATATGTTCATCAATATAGGATTTGATATCCATTAACCAAACAATAAAAGTAGAATTTGGAGCATAGTCATAGACTTCGTCAAATTGTTCTTTGTCATAACTTGTTTTTTGTTGGATATATTCTGGTGCTTTTACTTTATGTAGTTTACCAATCTCAGCTCCAACAAGAAACATTGTGTCTTCAGAGATGTCTTCAGTAACCACGCCATGTATAAAATACTTGACCATAATAGGTTTACCGTGGTATGATGAAATGGCTTGTTGACTTTTGTTGAGTACAACTTTTGATGACTTAAAATCATTAGTGCTAAGATGTGTTAGTATATCAGCAAGTTCATTGGCTTCTTTATTTGATTTCTGCTCACATATTGTCAAAACAAATTTCCCAACATCACTTGTCAGTAAATAATTTGAATTCTCAGATCCACCACTTAATGCATGATATGATTTGATCTTGCCTAGTTGGTAATCGTCTGCGATACCTTGAATTTCATTTTTGTTCAATTGTGTGTAAAGCGCCATGATTTTAGTGATTTAAGTCCCAGTCTTTTTCCATAATGTCAATAAGTCCTTCTTCTAGATGTAAATGATCACATAAATAGACTTTTTCACATTTAGTTTTTGCTTTTTCAATGGAATGATGCCTGGCTTGGAAAGGTAAATCATTTCTGCCTAAAGATTGTTTTATAACTTCTGGAAATTTTGCTGGATGTGCTGTGGTTAAACAGATGAGTTTTAAATTCTCTAGAGTAGCTTGGTTAGCATCGGCGGCTACTAGAGCAACAGCACCATGAGGGTCTAGTAGATAATTTTCTGTATGGAATAGAACTTTAATAATGTTTAAGGTGTCTGTATCTGATGCGCTATTGGATTTAAAACCTTCACTAATGAGCTTAAAAGTCTTTGGGTCAAACTGAATTTCACCTTTTGTTTTAAAATCTTCAACAATAGATTTAATTTTAGCTGTTTCAATGCCTGCAAAATACATATATCTTAAAAAGTTATATGGAATTAGGATATCAATAGCTGAGGATAAGGTATTATGAATATCTACTTTAGACATGATGCCTTTTGAAAAAATACGATGTAAGCATGCATTTTTATTATTGGCAGCGATTAAATGTTTAATTGGTAAGCCCATTTTTCGGGCAAGTCCACCAGCACATAAATTACCAAAACCACCAGATGGGACGGACATATTTATGGGTTCACCAATAGTATCTACCACTCTAAAATACCCATAGAAGTAGTGTACCGTTTGCATCATGATACGCCCCCAATTAATGGAGTTCACACTGGACAGTTTAAGTTTATCTTTGAACGGTTGATTGGCATAAAGTTTTGCAATAACTAAGTCTAAATCGTCACCGCCATCAGGGCAATTGGAGACACCAACGGGATGAATATTGGCGTGTGGCAAGGTGGTCATTTGGCGCTCTTGTTCTTCTGTAATTAACCCTTTGGGGTATAGCACCCATGCATCTAAATTTGATTTTCCTGCGGCGTAATAAGCAGCAGCAGGCCCCGTATCCCCAGTTGTGGCAACCACTAAAGAAAGGCGTTCGTTTTTCCGATTCAGAAAAAAGTTAACCAAGTTAACCAAAAATGCTAAACCTACATCTTTAAATGACAGTGTAGGCCCGTAAAAGAGTTCCATGATATAGGTCTCCTTTCTCGATTGTAATTTATGAATTGGAATAATCTCCTCTTTTTCAAATTCTGCATAGGCATCTGTAATAATGTGCCGCAATTCGATTGCAGATAAAATATTACGATCTATAAACAACGATAATATTTCAAATGCCAAATTGGTATAAGACAAATGTTTCCAGCTGCTGAGCTGCTCTAAAGAAATCTTAGGAATAACTTCAGGAACATAAAGTCCACCGTCACCGGCAAACCCGTCTAAAATAGCTGTTTCAAAATCAACAGCTTTTCCGCCACCGGTGTTACTAATATATTTATACATGTCTATGGATTTGAATTTTTATACCCTGCGTAAATTCCAGTGGCTATCATAATATCCTGAACGGCAACACCCGTTAAATCTACAATGGTGATTTGGTTGTTATCTTGGCGTTGCAATTCTTTGTTCTGTAAAGCTTTACCCAATTCTATCACGTCTTCAATAACAATACAACCGTCTTGTGTTGCCCTAAATATTTCCCCTCTACTTTTACTTTGAGGAATACTGTCTGCTACAATAATATCTGCTTTTTGTAAAAGCTTGCTTTCCAATTCTTGTTTGGATGAAGTGTCTGAGCCTACCGCCGTAATATGTGTTCCAGGTTGAATGTCATCAGCCTTTAATAGTGCAATTTCTGAGGGTGTAGTGGTGACTATGAGGTTGCAGTGTTCAGCAACTTGAGTTGGAGATTCCGCAATGGTAATATTGAAATTTGCGCCAAATTCAGTTTTAAAATTTTCGGCATGTACTTTATTTCTTCCCCAAACCCAAACCGCTTTGCAAGGGCTGTGTTTTTGTAAATATTGGAGTTGTAATTTGGCTTGAATACCTGTGCCAATAATACCTATGCTTGTAATAGTTTTTGGTGCGAAATATTTTGCAGCTAAGGCACCAGCA
>JAGSHF010000113.1 GCA_023954685.1 Flavobacteriaceae bacterium
CTGACAATGCAATGATAACAACGCCTATTAGGAATATGATAAACGGTAATAATGCGCCTAATATTCCGCCATGAAATTCGATTGAAGGGTGATGTTTTTCTTGTAAATTTAGTTCCAAGCGTTTATTTTTCGTTAAGGTTGTATTTCATGATCGCACCATGTTTTCCTGTTTTGTCTCGTTCCAATTCGTAGAATGGGCCTCTAGGTCCTTTACTTTGGTTGGTTATTTTGGCAATAAGGTTCAAGTCGTTGTCGTTCAATGAAAAACCATCTAATTTTTCTAGACTCCTGAGGTGTTTACTATTTCTGGCGCCAACAATTACGGAAGCCACCATTGATTTTTGAAGGACATATTTGCTAGCGATTTCTGCGATGCCCACATTATATTTATTTGCAATTTTGCGAAGCGTTTTAAGCAGCTCTTGAAAAAGATCATACCCACCAAATTCGTCAATGATCAAGCGATATTTTGTCAAGGAACGATTTTCATAAGGCAGTTTGGGGTCTAATGTACCCAAATAACGATCGCTCAAAAACCCACCTGCCACGGTGCCATAACACAAAAAAGGAATATCGTATTCTTTTGCAAGTGCCGTCATATTTGTTTCAACACGGCGATCAAGTAACGAGTACTGCACCTGGTTTGTTGCAATTTCAACGCCGGCATCAAGCATTTCTTTTATTCGACGTGTGTCAAAATTAGTGACCCCAATGTTTCTTATTTTTCCACTTTTCTGCAATTCAGAAAGGTGTAAAGCAGTGTCTATATATTTGGGAAATTGATAGTCCCACCAGGAAAACTGAACTAAATCAAGCTGTTCAACATTGAGGCGCTTTAGCGAACGATCAATAATTTTTACCGTATCCTTCTTTTTTAAATGAGCTAATGCACTATAGTCAGGCACATATTTAGTATGGATTTGGATGGAAGGTAAATCACCTGACCTAAACGCGTCATGATACTTTTTTCTGAATTTACCAATGAGTGCTTCAACACCAGTATAGATATCTGCACAGTCAAAAGTAGTGATGCCCGCTTTAACAAATTCATGCATATCATCTAAGGCTTGCGTTTCATCAATGTTGCCATGTCCTCCAGCAAGGTGCCATCCTCCTTTAATAACTTTAGAGACTGTATATCCCGGTCTAATTTCGGTACGTTCCATAATTTATTTTGATGATGAATTTGAAAAGATCCTATAGAATTCGTTAATGGGGATAGGCCCCGTTTTCATTATGGTATCCATAAAAAATTTCAAATCAAATTTACTTCCAAGACGCTCTTTTTCCGAAAGCCATAATTTTCGAAACTCTGCACCTCCTAAAAAATAGGAAGTTAATTGCATTGGTGAATTCATGATGCGGCCCCATAGACTTTTTGCAAATTGAGGGGCTAGTAAAGCCGTTTCCGTCGAAAACTCCAAAACTTGTTCTTGATTCCACCCATTGCAATGCACTTGCATTGAGGTATACGAACGGTTAGCATTTTCAAGCCGCTTACGTAAATGCGCCAATAGGGTGAGATGATTTTCTTTTTCCCATCCGGCATCGAGTAATACTTTTTCGGTGAAGGTTGCCCAACCTTCAGTATAAATACCATACGGAAATAAAAGGCGAATAGGGTGAGGTGTTTCTCTGCTAATTTTTAATTGCATATAATGCCCAGGGTATAGCTCATGAATTGCGATCATACGATTAAAAGGCTTATTGAATGAGGCCCAAAATTCTATCTGCTCTTGTTTTGGCAAATCCTCAGGAATAGAAGGCAAATATAACGTGGTCATAGGATTAGGGTCAAAAGGAGGCGCGCTTGCTACCCAACCAATTCTTGCCGCTGGACCTGCACTTTCAGGGGCGGTCATAATAAGGAGTGTTTGATTTTTTGGCAAGGTTGCGATTTGGTGTTCCTTAATAAATTGTACCGCTGCTGTTGATAGTTGATTCCAAAATTGAAGATAATCTGTAGCATTTATAGGCGCGTCCTTTTCCATATCCGCAAGGGCCTTTTCGGTAAGTGCTTTGTAATTGCTCGGAATGGGGTCATTTGGGTAAGCAGACTTTAAATATGTTTTTGATACCTCTCCCATCAACCCACGAACAATTTCTATTTCTTCTAACGCTATTTTCGAAAGTTCATTGGGTAATAAGTCACTATCAGTATATAATCTTAATCTTCTTGCATACTCGTCATACCCTAGAACTTTTTTTGCCTGCAATGGATTTGCACTGAGTTCAACATTCGCATATAACAGCAATGATTCCATATTTCTAATTGCCGCTTCTAGTTTCGCGTTGAAGTTGATGCACTTTGGAATTGACAATTCGTTCATAAGAGTCGCGTTCAAGTCATTCTTATAAAGAGCCAAAAGAGAATTGAGTTTCTCGACCCCTTTTTTTAAATCATCTTCGGGCACTGCAATAAGATTATTTTGAGCTGTATTACAGATTTTTACTACCTCCTCAAGACGTTGACAAATGAGGTTTGTTTTTTCTTCTTGTATGAGGTAATCAGCTTTCAATACTGGATTTAATGCATAAGAAATAATGTTGACGTATTCTGACAGTGAACTGGTATGCAATGACAGTTTTGTCCATTTGTCGATTTCAGATGAGACTTGAACACGGAGGAGGCGCCCATCGATGGGGTTAATATCAGCATTGGTTTTAGAAAGCTCTATTAAGACGCCTTCATTAAAGCTTAGCCATTTTTTAATTTTCGCTTCGGAAAAATCTTCAAATTGAAATATAGAGGCATGAATTCCATTTAAAAGCGCTTTTGAAGGATAGAATTTTTTCCATTCCTGAATATAAGATTCACCTATGTTTTGGGAACATAGTGTTGTGCAGAAAAAAAAAACAAGTACAGAGAGGTTTTTTAATACAAATTTCATTATCAAATTTGATATGGTTGTTAAAGATAGCAATTTATAACAGATTTCGGTTATACTAGCTTACTCCTGTAAAAGAAGAAAAACATTTTAATTTTTACAAGAATCAATTTTTTGACTAATTTGAAAAATGTGAAGGTTTTGAAATTAATTGTATATTAGTTTATCGGGAATGTATAAAAGATTTGGCATGTCAAGACTTTCAAAATTAATTGTAATTATTTCAATATTTTCAATTTTGCCTTTTTCTAACCATGCTCAGGAGTTAGATACTACAAAAACTAGAGCGCCTTATAAATATGCCTTACCAATTCTGGGTAAAAAAGCATATGAAAAAGGATATAATATTCCACTGCCTCATGGCGTCTTGGTAGGCACAATTTACAATAAACAAGGCATTGTTTTAAATGATTTTGAAATGGCAATTGCGGAGCCTAATACCCCTGAAGGAGATTTAGATTTTCTTAGTCTCGAAGGGATTTTAGATTTTGGGCCTTCTGAAGGCCGAATAAGCACCTTTAATATGCGCGTGGATACCTGGATTTTGCCTTTTTTAGCTGTTTCAGGAATTGCCGGTAGAGTGTGGGGAGAACAATCTATTAGGTTTAGTATTGTTGGCAGTGATTTTATAGAGAGCGTTACAGATATTGAAGGACAATATTATGGGGTTAACCTTTTGGGCATCGTGCCTTTAGGACCTATTAATTTGGCTGGAGATTATTCTTGGACATGGACCACCAATAAAAGATTAGATAAGCCCGTACAAGTTAAAGTAGCTGGAATTAGAGTAATTAAACAAATTAAAATGAACAAACCAGATCGGTTTGTCGCTGTTTGGGCTGGAGCACAATCGCAAAAATTAGATAACCAGACTTCAGGTAATATTGCTTTTGATGAAGCTCTAGGAATTACAGAAGAAGATAAAACAAACCTTGATAATCATTGGGACAGCGTTTTAAACGACGAAGTGGTTGTTAAACAATCTCCAATAACGGGCAATGATTTATATTGGAGTGATTTATCGCCTTTTGAACAAGAATTGAGACAAGGTGCCTATGATTTAGTTAGGGGTGTTGTTGATAGCAATGTTTATTATAAGTTTAACAAACAGTTAGAATATAACTGGAATATGACATTAGGGTTTAATTATCAACATAATAAGCGTTGGGGTTTAAAAATGGAGTACGGATTCCTTAAATCAAAACAAACTCTTATGCTAGCAGTTGATTATAGATTTGGACTTTAAATAGAAGGATTAAATTTTAAATTAACGGATAACTATTTTTTATTGCTAGGTTTTATAGTATCAATTCCAAATCCTTTCCTAAAAGCTATGAGTGTATCTTAATATCTAGAAAAAAACCAAACAATTGTTTAGTAAGATCAGTAAAGGTAGTTATCGATTTCTTTAAAATGAATATTTCATATCATCCTTTATTAATGTAGAGCA
The DNA here is from genome assembly GCA_023954685.1 of Flavobacteriaceae bacterium. Taxonomy (GTDB): domain Bacteria; phylum Bacteroidota; class Bacteroidia; order Flavobacteriales; family Flavobacteriaceae; genus JAGSHF01. The sequence continues at coordinate 4,339 of JAGSHF010000113.1, forward strand.
ATATTTTTATAATTAACGAGATCCAAAAGGGTGTAAATTATGAATTCAAATAAGTTATTTTCTTCCGTAAAAAGTAAACCGACATATATTAGTTTAGGAATAAAAGTATAATCATGGGCAAAAAGAACCTTTTAATCTGTTTTTGTTGAATCTTAATAAAAAAAGATGTTATTTTACAGTCCCTACCAATAGCACTATTATTAGCACTTTATCGATGATTTTTGCATTTCAAGGAGGTTTTTTTGCATTTTTCTTGTAATAAAATTTCTTTAACGAGCTTTTTTTTATACTTTTACCTCAGAATGAGAATACAAAATCGAAGAAAAATTGCCTCTGTCTTATTTGTATTAATAAGCTTTGTGTGTGCGGCCCAAGACGCGCCGGAGCCGCCGCCAGCGACATCTCCTCCTGGAACTCCAATTGACGGATGGGTTCTTATTGTATTATTAATTGGTCTTATTTATGGTGTATATAAATCTTTCAAACTGGTAAAACAGTAAGTGTTTATCGCTTAGCATTTAAGCGTGCAACATATTTACCTATCACGTCAAATTCTAAATTTACTTCCATTCCAACTTTAAAATTCTTAAAATTAGTGTGTTCATAAGTATATGGAATAATGGCAACGCTAAAAGCATTTGATTTAGAATTGACAACGGTTAAGCTTACACCATTTACCGTAATTGAGCCTTTTTCAATAGTAATATTATTTAAGCTTGAATCGTATTCAAAATCAAAAACCCAACTGCCATTTTTTTCAGAAATTGATATACAGCATGCTGTTTGATCTACATGACCTTGTACAATATGGCCATCAAGTCTATCGCCAAGCTTCATCGCACGTTCTAGATTAACAATGTCATTTATTTTTAAACTGTTAAGATTGGTTTTATCTAAGGTTTCTTTAATTGCAGTTACTGTATAACACATATTATTAATGCCAATCACCGTTAGACAAACCCCATTATGTGCTACACTCTGATCTATTTTTAGGGCTGAAGTAATTTTGCTTTCAATGGTAACATGAAGATTATCAAGCTCCGTTTTTAAGTTCTTAACCAGTCCTAAATCTTCAATAATACCTGTAAACATATTTTTATGGGTTTATTTAGTTAAATTTGCAACACCAAAATTACAAACAAAAGGGCTTACTTTAAATGAGAAAACAAGAAAAAATTGTAGTGGGAATTTCCATTGGAGATCTTAATGGCATTGGTTCAGAAATTGTCATTAAAACATTTGAAGATGTGAGAATATTGGAATTGTGTACGCCAGTTATTTTTGCATCTATAAAAACCATGTCTTTTTTGAAAAAACACTTTAATAGTCCAATACAATTTCATGGCATCAATGATGCTAAGCGAGTCCAACATAATAAAGTTAATGTTGTTAATGTTTGGAAAGAAAATACTGATATTACTTTTGGTCAGGAAGATGTTAAAGCCGGTGAATATGCCATTAAATCTCTTCGAGCAGCTACTTTATCTTTAAAAAATGAAGAGATAGATACACTCGTTACCGCTCCAATCAATAAGCATAATATTCAATCTGAAAATTTTAAATTCCCAGGGCACACGGATTATTTGGCACAGGAAATAGAAGGTAATAGTTTAATGTTTATGATTACCGAATTCTTAAAAGTGGGATTACTTACTGATCACGTCCCCGTTAAAGATGTTTCTAGTCATATTACTAAGACATTAATTCTATCTAAAATTGAGACCATTTACAATACATTGAAAACAGATTTTGGAATAAGAAAACCTAAAATTGCGGTTTTGGGTATTAATCCACATACAGGAGATAATGGGGTAATAGGTGATGAAGATGATGCTGTTATGCGACCAACATTAAAAGAAATAAGAGCATCTGGCAAATTAGTATATGGGCCATATGCTGCAGACAGCTTTTTTGGATCTAATGCTTACAAAAATTTCGATGCTATTATAGCGTCTTATCATGACCAAGGTTTAATCCCTTTTAAAACATTGTCTTTTGGACAAGGAGTGAATTTTACTGCTGGGTTAAATCGAGTAAGAACCTCACCAGATCATGGAACAGCCTATGAAATTGCTGGTAAAGGTGAGGCTGACGAAAGTTCTTTCAAAGAAGCAGTTTTTACGGGAATTCAAATTTTTAACAATAGAATTCAGAATCAAAAGTTAGAAGAAAACCCGTTAAAAAAAGCAAGACAAAAGATATAAACAAAAAAATGTTTATAACCGCTATTACCTAAATAAAATTTTATATATTTGCACGCTCGAAAACTATGTGATGATGAAGCCCTTGAAAGAATTTATAATTCAGTTTGTTGGATTAAAGGCAGGAGAGCATTTTTTTGAGTATCATATAGATAATACGTTCTTTGAGCATTTTGAGTATGACGAGTTTATTGACGCCAATATAAACACTACGGTTGTTTTGAATAAAAAAACAACTTTTTTAGAGTTACATTTTGAAGTGTCAGGAACCGTAAATATTAATTGTGATGTTACTAATGAGCCTTTTGATCAAATCATAAAAAATGAGTTTGATCTTGTGGTAAAATTTGGTGATGAATTTAATAATGAAAATGAGGAGATTTTAATTATTCCTCATGCCGAGTATGAAGTTGACATTGCACAGTATATTTATGAATTAATCGTGTTATCGGTGCCAACTAAAAGGATACATCCTGGAGTTGAAGATGGCACTTTGGATTCAGAAATACTTAATAAACTAGAAGAATTAAGCCCAAAAAGCTTAGAAGAAAAGAATGAAAATGAGGATATTGATCCTCGATGGAATACATTAAAGAAACTATTAACGGATAAATAATATAGAAAATGGCACATCCTAAAAGAAAAATCTCAAAAACAAGAAGAGATAAGAGAAGAACACATTACAAAGCATCTGTTCCACAAATTGCTACGTGTCCTACTACAGGAGAAGCACACTTATACCACAGAGCTCATTGGCATGAAGGAAAACTTTATTACAGGGGTCAGGTATTGATTGACAATTCTGCAGCTGAAGAAAATTTAGCATAAGTATTATGCATGCATATATTAAAACGCTCACTTGTGAGCGTTTTTTTTATGATATATTTTTATAGAAGCCAAAAACAACCTATTTTGCGCCATATTTGATTAAAAAACGTTATTTTTATCAACTTTTTGGCGTTTTTTGGTCAAATTGAATAGTTTTTGTCAAAACTAATTTAACATTATGAGTAAAATCTCTGCAGCCATTACCGCTGTTGGTGCTTATGTGCCAGATTATGTGTTAACCAACCAGATTTTGGAAACTATGGTGGACACAAACGACGAGTGGATTACATCGCGTACTGGAATTAAAGAACGTCGTATTCTAAAAGAAGAGGGCAAAGGCACTTCTTTTTTAGCCATAAATGCTGCGAATGACTTAATACAAAAGCGCGGTATCGACCCTAAAGACATTGAATTGGTAATTGTTGCAACGGCAACACCAGACATGAAAGCCGCTTCAACAGCCGCTTATACAGCGACACAAATTGGAGCAATAAATGCATTTTCTTTTGACTTGGAGGCTGCATGCTCAAGTTTCTTATTTGGAATGTCTACTGCTGCAAAATATATTGAATCAGGACGATATAAAAATGTTTTGTTGATTGGCGCAGATAAAAACTCATCCATGATAAATTATGAAGACCGAGCCACATGTATCATTTTTGGTGATGGTGCTGGAGCCGTTTTATTTGAACCTAATGAAGAAGGTTTAGGTTTACAGGATGAATATTTAAGAAGTGACGGTTCCGGAAGAGAATTTTTACAAGCAACTTATGGAGGTTCTTCTTATCCAAGCACTTCTCAAGCCATCGATGAAGGAAAACATTATGTCTTTCAAGATGGGAAAACGGTATTTAAAAATGCTGTTTTTAATATGGCTGATGTGGCGGTTAAGATATTAGAACGCAATAACCTTTCTAACGACGATATCTCATGGCTTGCAGCGCATCAAGCTAATAAACGCATCATTGATGCTACAGCAAATAGAATAGACCTAGACCCTAACAAGGTCATGATGAATATACAGAAGTATGGTAATACTACCTCAGCGACACTTCCGTTATTATTACACGATTATGAATCCCAGCTCAAAAAAGGAGACAAAATAGTATTTGCTGCTTTTGGTGGTGGATTTACCTGGGGTTCTATATATTTAAAATGGGCGTATAGCGCTTAAATAAGATTCTAACTAAAACTAAATAAAATTATTAATTATGGATTTAAAAGAGATTCAAAATTTAATTAAGTTCGTTGCAAAATCAGGAGCGAGTGAGGTTAAACTGGAAATGGAAGACGTCAAAATCACCATTAAAACAGGATCAGATTCTGAAACCACAATTGTTCAGCAAATGCCAATCACAGCAGCACAATTACCTCAACCAATTGCTGTAGCACCACAAACAGCAGCAGCACCTTTAGCGCCACAAGCTGAAGCAGCAGTTGATGACGATTCAAAATATATTACGGTAAAATCACCAATTATTGGAACGTTCTATAGAAAGCCATCTCCAGACAAACCATTGTTTGTAGAAGTAGGACAAACGATTGCAGAAGGCGATGTACTTTGTATTATTGAAGCCATGAAGCTTTTTAACGAAATTGAATCGGAAGTTTCTGGTAAAGTTGTTAAGATTTTAGTTGATGACTCTTCACCAGTGGAGTTTGATCAGCCATTATTTTTAGTAGATCCATCATAACCATTTAAAAATTCCAATAGACAAATCTCAAAATCCAATATTTGGAATTTGGTGCTTGGAATTTGAAATTTTTAAAATTAGAAGTTATGTTTAAAAAAATACTAGTTGCAAATCGTGGTGAAATAGCGCTTCGCGTTATTAGAACCTGCAGAGAAATGGGCATCAAAACCGTTGCTGTTTACTCTACAGTGGATGCAGAAAGTCTTCATGTGAAGTTTGCAGATGAAGCTGTGTGTATTGGTCCCGCACCAAGTTCAGAGTCATATTTAAAAATGTCAAACATTATTGCAGCGGCAGAAATCACTAATGCTGATGCCATTCATCCTGGATACGGGTTCTTATCAGAGAACGCCAAGTTCTCTAAAATTTGTGGAGAACATGATATCAAATTCATTGGAGCTTCGCCCGAAATGATTGATAGAATGGGCGATAAAGCCAATGCAAAATCAACAATGATTGCTGCAGGAGTACCTTGTGTTCCTGGAAGTGAAGGCGTTATTGAAACCTTTGAAGATTGTAAAAAGATTGCATTAGAAACAGGCTACCCAGTTATGTTAAAAGCTTCTGCTGGTGGTGGTGGAAAAGGAATGCGTGCCGTATGGAAAGCTGAAGACCTTGAAGAAGCATGGGATTCTGCAAGATATGAATCTAAAGCAGCATTTGGGAATGATGATATGTACATGGAAAAGCTTATTGAAGAGCCACGTCATATTGAAATTCAGGTAGTAGGCGATTCTACAGGAAGAGCTTGTCACCTTTCAGAGCGAGATTGTTCTATACAACGTCGTCATCAAAAATTAACAGAAGAAGTTCCTTCTCCATTTATGACAAACGCTTTGCGTAAGAAAATGGGTGAGGCTGCTGTAAAAGCTTCAGAATATATTAAGTATGAAGGTGCTGGAACGGTTGAATTTTTAGTTGATAAGCACCGTAATTTTTATTTCATGGAAATGAATAC
>JAGSHF010000222.1 GCA_023954685.1 Flavobacteriaceae bacterium
AATTTTGTGAATTTGCGAAATGATAGATTTTAATGTTGCTACTGGTTGTAAATTCTTGTTTTCTTCAGCGTTATTTCCAAAACCATAAAGCCCAATTCCAATTCTTATCATATCAAAATGTGCTTCGGGATAGTTTAAAACGCCAGAAGTATTACAAATATGTAATTTTGGTAACTCACCATAGATGTTTTTGAAATTTTGCCCTATGTTTTTGAATGTTTGAATTTGAGTTTTAGTAAACGCTATTTCATTAATATCTTCACTTGCTGCTAAATGAGAAAAAAGAGACTTAATTTTTATTGAAGAGGTGGTTTTTAGTTTTGAAGCCACAAATGCTATGTCATTTTTCCAAAAACCTAATCGGTTTAACCCTGTATTAAATTTTATATGAACAGGATAGTTTATTTGGTTTTCACTTTCTGCAATTTTAATAAAGGCATTTAAAGTTTTCGCATTATATAAGTTGGGTTCAAGGCAATTTTTAATGAGGGTTTTAAAATTTATAATTTGAGGATGTAAAACTAAAATCGGTTTTGTAATACCGGCTTTACGTAAGGCCACCCCTTCATTGGTATAAGCAACGGCAAAATAATCAACATTTAAACGTTGTAAGTGTTTGGCAATTATGTTAGCATCGCTACCATAAGCAAAAGCTTTAACTACCGCCAAAAATTTGACGTGAGATTGAAGTTTAGATTTAAAGTAATTGTAATTATGCGTTAATGCTTTCAAATCTATTTCAAGAACAGTTTCTTCTGCTTTAGCCATTTTTAGAAGGGTTTGATTTTGACTCAATTTCTTCAGCCTCATTCACCTTTATATTTCGAACTTTATCTCGAAGCATAGATTTGTAATATGCAGCACGACTTAGCGGCTCGTATTCATCAACTTCTCCTAATAAAACAAGATCATTACTTTTGGCTTTTCTATAGCTGTATTGGGCTAAATTTCCTGTTCTTGTACAAATTGCATGTACCTTTGTTACATATTCGGCTGTAGCCATTAAATTTGGCATTGGACCAAATGGATTGCCTTTAAAGTCCATATCCAAGCCAGCGACGATTACACGAATACCTTTGTTAGCCAAATCATTACAAACTCTAACAATTTCATCATCAAAAAACTGAGCCTCATCAATACCAACTACATCACAACTGTCAGCTAAAATAGGAATATTAGCTGCTGCAGGAACAGGTGTAGATCGTATTTCATTGTCATCATGAGAAACCACCATTTCGTCGTCATATCGCACATCAATAGCAGGCTTAAAGATTTCTACTTTTTGCTTTGCAAATTTTGCACGTCTTAATCGCCGAATTAATTCTTCGGTCTTTCCAGAAAACATCGAGCCACAAATGACTTCAATCCATCCAAATTGTTCTTTATGATTTACTGTATTTTCAAGAAACATTTTGTAATTTTAGCACTAAAACGAATATTATGTTCGTTAGCATAAAGGTGGCGTAAATTTATTAAAAAACAAAAACCCATTGCGTAATAAATAAAGAAAGTTATGAAGAGGAAACTAGAGGCTGATTTAATCAGTATTGCACATCGTATATTAAAATTAACAGGCAAAGAAGATGTTAATAAATTACATGCTGAAGTTGCAGAATTGTATGAGAAACTTACAGTTTTAAAGTTTGGGCAGGAGAATTTTGAAGAAGAACTACCTACCATAGCTAGTGGGACCTCCTTTTTTGACACTATGGAAAAAGCGTTTAATAATACGGTTACAGATACTATTGAGATAGAAAACCAGATATATGTTAACGTAGATGAGGCAGAAGATGATGGACTTTTTGAACCCGTAATGGAAAAAATCAAGGACATGGTTGCGCAAATGCCTGAAGAATCACATGAAGTTGATACTTTGATTGATGATGTTATTTCTAGGAAAGCGGTACATAAACCTGAATTGGATGACTTGGTTGCTGATTTTCAGGATATGCCCGTTTTTGAACCTAAAACAGATGCTGATAACCGTGCAAAAGCCAGTGAGAAGAAATCTTTAAATGACACTTTAAAAGGAAAAGGCTTGACTATTGACTTAAATGATAAAATAGCCTTTATAAAGCATCTTTTTGATGGTAAAAGTGAAGATTATGAGCGTGTTTTATCACAAATAAACACTTCTACTTCGTTTGATGAGGCTTATACATTGGTGCAAACAATTATTAAACCAGACTATAATCATTGGAACGGGAAAGAAGATTTTGAAACTCGATTTATGGAAATTATTGAAAGTAAATTCAATTAATGAGTAAGCTTTATATCGTTCCGACTCCAATTGGAAATTTAAAAGATATTACTTTTAGAGCTATAGCTATTTTAAAAGAGGTAGATTTAATTTTGGCTGAAGATACCAGAACTTCAGGCAAATTATTAAAACATTATGACATTAATACACAGATGCAATCGCATCACATGCATAATGAACATAAAACTGTTGACACATTAATCCAAAAACTAAACTCTGGAATAACAATTGCTTTAATTAGTGATGCAGGAACACCTGCCATTTCGGATCCTGGTTTTTTGCTGACCCGAGCTTGTATAGAAAACGATATTTTAGTGGATTGCTTACCTGGAGCAACGGCTTTCGTACCTGCGTTAGTTAATAGCGGGTTGCCAAATGACAAGTTTGTTTTTGAAGGATTTTTACCTGTAAAAAAAGGACGCCAAACTCGACTTTTAGTTCTAGCAGAAGAAACTAGAACCATGATTTTTTATGAAAGCCCGCATAAACTACTAAAAACACTTGGGCATTTTTGTGAATATTTTGGTGAGAATAGACAGGTATCTGTGTCAAGAGAACTGACTAAACTTTATGAAGAAACCATAAGAGGTTCTGCAAAAGAAGTTTTGGAGTATTACACCAATAAACCTCCAAAAGGAGAAATTGTAATCGTGGTTGCAGGAAAAAAATAGAATCAATTTGAGAGTTGTCCAAACGGTTAATTAATGGAAAATCTACTTCATAATATTAGACAATGTACAATCTGTTCTGACAACTTACTTCTTGGACCAAGACCAATCGTTACAGCTCAACCTGATTCTAAAATAGTGATTATTGGGCAAGCTCCGGGAACAAAAGTACATAATTCCGGAATCCCTTGGGATGATGCCAGTGGTAAGCAATTACGTAAATGGCTTAATGTCTCTTCGAGAGACTTTTATGACGAAACTAAATTTTCAATAATACCCATGGGTTTTTGCTATCCTGGAAAAGGGAAATCAGGTGATTTACCACCACGGCCAGAATGTGCCCCACAATGGCATCACCAACTATTTGATAAAATGCCAAATACAGAATTGGTTATTCTTATTGGGATGTATGCTCAGAAATACTATTTAAAAGATAAAGCCAAAAGGACATTGACAGAAAATGTTGCAGATCACCAAATTTTTCTTCCAACATATTTTTGCTTACCACACCCATCACCAAGAAATAGATTTTGGCTAACCAAGAATCCTTGGTTTGAAGTTGAAGTAATTCCTGAATTACAAACATATATCCAGAAAATCTTATGCTAATCCTTCACTTTTTCTAGTAAGAGTATAGGCAACTTAATATTGTGATCCATTATGTTTTCCACTTTCCCAACCATGTTTTCCTAAATATTGATCGCCGCTTTCAACAGCACCTTCTTCAATATTTGTCCCCATGGAGTCATTCCAACGGTTCAGGTAACCAAATAACGAAATCACACCGAGCATTTCTACTATTTCGCCTTCATCCCAATGCGCATATAATTGTTTTTTAATATCTGAGTTAACACCATTAGGCACCAAAGAAGCTGCAAGAGAAAAATCAAGGGCAGCGCGTTCAGCATCCGAAAAGGCGGGATGCGTTCTATATTCCCAGATGTTATCTAATTGTTCTTGCTCAGCACCATAACGCTCAGCAGCTCTAATAGCATGTGCTTGACAATACCTGCAACCCGTAGCGTTACTACTTACCCAAGCAATCATGCGTTTTAAAGCCGAAGTCACACGGCCTTCATTGGCCATAACGGCTTTATTCAAATTGATAAAAGCCTTTGATATTGATGGACGACGTTGCATAGTTAATACCGAATTTGGACAAAATCCAAGTGTTTCATTAAAGAATTCTGCTAATTCTTTGGTTTCTAAATCGTGATCTGCTGATAACGGTGTTACTAATGCCATATTCTTAAGTTTTTTAGTAGTATTTTTGATACTACCAATTAACGAAAAATTATTTAGATATGTATAGAAAAATTACAACAGAATGGAAAGGCGGAATGACCTTTGAATCTGATGATCCAGGAGGGAAAACAGTAATAATGGATACAGAGGTAGAGGGCACTGATGAACGTTTCGGAATTTCCCCTAAAGCAGCAATGTTGTCTGCGCTTGCATCATGTTCAGGATTGGATGTGGTTTCTGTATTGGAGAAAATGAAAGTAAGCGATTATGAATTTAAAATGGATGTTGAAGGAGAATTAACTCAGGAACATCCAAAATATTTTCATAAAGTTAAAATTGACTATCATTTTTTTGGGCAAAACCTTAATGAAAAGAAAATAAAAAAAGCCATAGATCTTTCTGTGGAGAAATATTGTGGCGTTATGGAAATGTTCCGCCAATTTGCGGAGGTTAATATTGAAATACATTATCACAATCAATAAATGCTTTGTCATTCACAGTTTGTCAGAGTAACTCTATTTAGAATTTTCACTTTGTTCAGAATGACGGCGTAACTCTTTTTCACTCCATGCGTTGGACAATAAAGCCAAAACCAGATTCCCAAAAATTAACCACTTTGCAAAATGCATTGAAAGTGGATGAAGTTGTGGCGACCTTACTTTTACAACGCGGCA
>JAGSHF010000014.1 GCA_023954685.1 Flavobacteriaceae bacterium
ACCATAAACCCAAGTCGCAATACCATATTTTAATTGTGTATTTTCATTACCATCCTTCGTAATAGGCATTTCGTTTGTACCATCAAGATTACTGATATACATATTTCTATCTCGGGTAAATGCCTTTAATTTTCCATCAGGAGAATCGGCCGATGCGTATTGTCTACCACGTTGTGGACGCTTTGATCGTCTTCTGTTTTCAGTAGGATTCTTTTCTTCAATTTCCTCCGCTTTTCCAGATTTCACATTAAACTGCATGTGTTTACCATCGTGAGTATATTCAAACGTTTTACTATCCTCGCTCCATGTATATCGGGTAGGTACCATTTTTACGGATCCCCTTATTTTTGGAGCAATTTCTGCGTAGCGCTCATAGCCAGGCATCGTTTTGAGTTTGTCTTGCGCAAATACCGTTGTAAAGCCTAAAAGGAACACAACCATTGTAATCATTTTAAAGACCAATTTGAATCTAGAAATAGTAATCATTTTTACAAATTTTAATTAAAGCATAAAACTACATTTTTAATATGAGTTCTTCAAGTTTTAATAATATAGTTGAGAATCCTTATTTTATATTTAAGCCAGTAGGAATATAACCTGTTCATTTTAAGTAAGATTGTTAAAAATCAATTACAGCTTTAATCTTTTAGTTCCTTTTCCTACCTTTAAATCGTTAAATAACCAACCAAAAACTATATAATGAAAAAGCGAGTAACTACTCTTTTTACGACTCTTGCATGTTTTTTTGTAAGCATTCCTATTTTACAAGGGCAAGAAGATATTCTAAAAAAACTTAATGAGATTGCAATTATTGATCAAAAAGTAATGATGCCAATGCGGGACGGTATTCGGTTAGCAACCGATATTTACAGGCCAAAAGGTGATGGGGAATACCCAATCATTTTCTCCAAAACACCTTATAATTTCAATTCTTGGCGAGATGGAGAACAACGTACGCGTAATGCAGAACGCGCTTATGAATATGTTAAAAATGGTTATGCCTACGTGATTCAAAATGAGCGCGGGCGTTATTATTCAGAGGGTGAATGGGATATCCTTGGTGCGCCAATAACAGATGGTTATGATGCCTTTGAATGGATGAAAAATCAAACTTGGTCAAACGGAAGAGTGGGTACTTTAGGATGCTCTTCTACAGCAGAATGGCAAATGGCAGTTTCTGCCTTAGATCACCCTTCTCATGCCGCTATGGTTCCTCAAGGTTTTGGTGCAGGCATAGGTCGTGTTGGCGATGTTATGGAGCAAGGCAATTGGTATCGAGGTGGTGCAGAACAGATGTTGTTTTTCTCTTGGTTATATAGTGTGGAACACGATAAGTTCAAACCAAGAATTCCTGAAGGGGCTACACAAGAGGATTTAATCAGAATATCTCGATTTTATGATTTAGCACCTAAAAACCCACCTGTTGATATGGCTAAGGCCTTAAATCATTTACCTATTCAAGACATCTTAAAAAATATTAATGGTAAACACGAAATATTTGATAAAATGATTCGTCGTAAACCTAATGATGCTGATTGGTTTAAAGGTGGTATTTACCATGATGATAAAGATATTGGTACACCTAGTTTTTGGTTTGCCTCTTGGTATGATGTTTCTATTACGCCAAACCTTACACTTTTTAATCATGCTAGAAATAATTCGAAAGATGAATTCATTAGAGAAAATCAATATTTAGTTATTGCACCAACCTTGCATTGTGCATACACCAGAGCTACAGAAAACACAATGGTAGGGCAACGAAGTGTGGGTGATGCCCGTCTTAATTATAACGAGCAAATAACCAAATGGTTTGATCTTTGGTTAAAAGAGGACAAAAACGATTTTAAAGAAACTACGCCTCGTGTTCAATACTATACTATGGGAAGTAATAAATGGCAAGCCGCTGAAACTTGGCCACCGGAAAACACAGAGATGGTGACATACTATCTAAATAGTGAAGGCTCAGCAAACAGTCGTTTTGGTAATGGAACGCTGTCAACTAAAAAAGCGGGTAAAGATAATCCTGATGGCTTCGTTTATGACCCTATGAAAGCCGTCCCTTCTTATGGCGGAAATGTATGTTGTACGGGCAATGCGGTTAAAGGTGGAGCTTGGGACCAAAAGGATATGGAAGCAAGAAACGATATATTAGTTTATACAACAGAAGTTCTAAAAGAAGATACAGAGGTTACCGGTTTTATTAAATCGAAACTATACGTGTCGTCAAATGTCAAAGACACTGATTTCACGATTAAATTAATAGACGTATATCCTGATGGCACAGCCTATAATTTAGATGAAACCATTCAACGTGTCCGTTATCGTGAAGGTTATGATAAAGAAGTGTTTATGGAAAAAGGCAATGTTTATGAAGTTGACTTAACCGCAATGTCTACAAGTAATTTGTTTAAAAAAGGACATAGCATTCGGGTTGAGATTTCGAGTAGTAATTTCCCGCGTTTTACAAGAAACTTAAATACGGGAGGTAACAACTACGATGAATCAATTGGAATTGTGGCTCATAATAAAGTGCATCATTCATCAAAATACCCTTCTCAAATACAAATTCCTATTGCTAAAAAGTAATTAATATATTAACTAATAAGCTAAATATGAAAACTATTCTTAATATTTCTTTTTTATGGCTATGCCTAATAGGAATTACATTTTCTGCGCAGTCTCAAACCGCAGATGATAAAACATTTAGTGGTTTAAAACTTAGAAATATTGGTCCAGCTATGACTTCAGGTCGTATAGCCGACATTGCTATTCATCCTAATAACGAAAACATTTGGTATGTTGCCGTTGGATCTGGTGGTGTATGGAAAACTGAAAATTCTGGCACCACATGGAAGCCATTATTCGACGGCCAATCGGTATACTCAATTGGGTGTGTAACAATAGACCCAAACAATCCACATACCATTTGGGTAGGGACTGGTGAAAACGTTGGTGGACGCCATGTCGCTTTCGGTGATGGAATCTATGTAAGCCATGATGATGGAAAATCTTGGAAGAATATGGGATTAGAAAATTCTGAACATTTATCCAAAATCATTGTCCATCCTGAAAATTCTGATATTGTTTGGGCCGCTTCCCAAGGGCCACTTTGGAGTAAAGGAGGTGATCGAGGTGTTTATAAAACTATAGATGGTGGAAAAACATGGAATCGTACCCTTGGAGATGCTGAATGGGTAGGTGCTACAGATATGCTCATCGATCCTAACAACCCAGATGTGTTATACGCTGCTACATGGCAGAGACATCGTACTGTTGCTGGTTACCTAGGAGGAGGACCTGGATCTGGGCTTCATAAAAGTGTAGATGGCGGCGAAACTTGGAGGGAACTTAAAAATGGTATTCCAAAATTTAAAAATGGTAAACCAATATCAAATCTTGGTAAAACAGGCTTAGCAATGTCGCCGTTTAATTCTGATGTTATTTATGCGGCTTTAGAACTTGATAGAACTAAGGGAGGTGTATATATGACAACTAACGGTGGTGAATCTTGGACGAAGCAGTCAGATGCAGTTTCGGGAGGAACAGGACCTCATTACTATCAAGAATTGATTGCTTCCCCACATCACGAGGGCACACTTTATTTTATGAATAATTCTGCTCTCGAATCTAATGATCATGGCAAAACATTCAACCGAATGCGTAGATCGAACCAACATAGTGATAGTCATGCTTTAGTATTTAAAAAATCTGACCCTAACTACCTATTAATAGGGACAGATGGAGGTCTTTATGAAAGTTTTGATTTAACTAAAAGCTGGAAGTATGTTAGAAACTTGCCAATAACGCAATACTTTAAAATCGCCGTCGATGACGCCAAACCATTTTATAATATTTATGGAGGTACACAAGATAATGGTTCACATAGTGGGCCATCTAGAACTATTAGCTCAGATGGAATTGCAAGTGCTGATTGGTGGAAAACTTTAGGCGCAGATGGAGCACAAACCGCAACTGAACCTGGAAATCCAGATATTTCATATGGTGAATTTCAACAAGGCGCACTTTGGAGAATTGATAAAAAGACCAGAGAAACTGTTTTTATTCAACCACAAGCTAGAGAAGGGGACCCATACGAGCGTTTTAACTGGGATGCACCAATAGTAGTAAGCGCTCATAACCCTAAACAATTATATTTTGCTTCTCAACGTGTTTGGAAATCACAAGATAGAGGAGACAGTTGGCAACCAATTTCTGATGATTTGACTCTAAATCAAGATAGAATGACCTTCCCATATTATGGTGAACAACAAAGTTGGGATAATGCATGGGATTTAAAGGCAATGTCAAATTATAATACCATTACTTCATTGGCAGAATCTCCTATTCAAGAAGGCTTACTTTATGCCGGTACAGATGACGGATTGATTCAAGTGACTGAAAATAATGGCGAGACATGGCGTAAATTTTCTTTAAATAATATAAAGGGTTTACCTAAAGTTCCATTTGTAAATGATGTACGCGCCGATCTGTTTGATGCAAATGTAGTTTATGCAGCTCTTGATAATCATAAGTATGGTGATTACAAGCCCTACATTATAAAAAGTTCAGATAAAGGAAAAACCTGGAACCTTATTACAGGCAATTTACCAAACAAATTATTGATTTGGAGACTTGTTCAGGATCATATTAAGAAAGACTTGCTCTTTGCTGCCACAGAATTTGGAATATACTTCACCAATAACGGCGGAACCAATTGGATTAAATTAAAAGGAGACGTTCCCACTATTTCATTTAGAGATATAACCATTCAACGTACAGAAAATGATTTAGTAGCGGGGTCTTTTGGTCGGGGTATCTTTATTTTAGATGATATTAGTCCTATCCGGAATTTTGATTCTAGTATGCTCTCAGCAGAAGCAACATTATTTCCAGTAAAAAAGGCTCATTGGTTTAGTCAACATAACAGAGTAGGGAGTCAAGGTGATGCGGAATGGATTGCAAAAAACCCACCTTTCGGTGCGATTTTCACGTATTATATGTCTGATAAAGTAAAGTCATTAAAAGATGATCGAAAAGCTAGAGAAAAAACTGATAAAAAATTTCCTGGATGGGATGCC
Organism: Flavobacteriaceae bacterium; assembly: GCA_023954685.1. Lineage (GTDB taxonomy): Bacteria > Bacteroidota > Bacteroidia > Flavobacteriales > Flavobacteriaceae > JAGSHF01. Next base: position 5,079 of record JAGSHF010000014.1, read on the forward strand.
ATTGAAGCAGAGAATAGACAGCAAGGACCTTCAGTTCTGTTAATTGTTAAAGATGCAAATGGGAATGTTGTAAATACGGTTAAGGGAACCAACAAAAAAGGATTTAATAGGGTGAATTGGACACTAAGCTATCCTTATAGTGGCGGCGAATTTTTTCAAGCGATTAGAATTAGAGGAATAGGAATGTTGGTTTCACCTGGTGAGTACACTGTTACATTAGTTAAGCGTGTCGATGGTGTACATACTGTATTACAAGAACCTAGATCGTTTAAGGTTGAGCCATTGTTAGAAGGAACACTTGAGCGTAAGTCCAACAAAGAAAGAGATGATTTTAGAAATGTCGTAATTGAATTTCAACAAAACTTTAATTCTACTAATACATCACTTTCAATACATATAAAGAAAGTTAATGCAATGCTCCGAGCTTTAGATAAAGCAGCGCGACCGGCTGAAGGGCTTTCAAAACGCATTAATGATGCCCGAATAGCATTGTTAGAGATAGATAAAGAGTTGAATGGTGATGCTACAAAAGGAGAAATCGGATCACGATCAAATCCAACAGCAAGTGATGGAGGTGCTGGACGGGGTTTAAGGAACACTTATGGTCCAACAGGAGAACAAAAAGCCTTATTAAACAGATTAAATAGTCAATTAGCAAAAGTTAAATCTAAACTCAATTCAGTATTAAATAATACGTTGCCAGCTTTAGAGCAAGAGCTAAAATCTTCTGGAGCGCCTTGGATTGAAGGACAAGGGGTGAAAAACGATTAATAAAACATTTAAGATAAAGAGCTACTATAATTGTGAGTAGCTCTTTTCCATATATTCACGAAAACCTAATTTTATGAAACAAGTAGTTTACATACTTTTATTGTGTATTGGCGTTAACACCTACGCCCAAAAAAAAACATTAGATCATTCCGATTTTGCAATCTGGAATAGCATAAAAAATCAATCCATTTCAAGTGATGGTGATTATGTTATCTATTCACTAGAAAAAGGAGAAAAAGATAATCACCTAAAAATAAAAGATAGTAAAGCCAATTTGGTTTTTGAGCACGAACGTTCGGAACGAGGCCAATTTACATACGACGCAAACCATGCGATTTTCTCTATAAAGCCTTGGAAAGACAGCATTATTGAAATGAAGCGTAGAAAAGTAAAAAAAGATAATATGCCCAAGGATACACTTGGTATTTATGATCTTCAAAATAAATCTCTAGTAAAAATTGCTAATATTAAATCATATAAGTTGCCGCAAAAGTGGTCTGGATTTGTAGCCTATACTTTTGAAAAATCTAAAAAGAAAATATCAAAAAAATCAGAAGAAGATTCTACGGCAAACGATTCTACTAAAACAAAAAAGAAGTCGAAGGCGAAGGTGAAAAAAGCGAGCGCTAAAAATGGTTATCCCTTAGTGATTAGAAATTTAAAAACAACTAAGGAAGACACGATTCATTTTGTGACGAGTTATGTTTTTGCAAAGGAAGGCAAGACTATAGCATATGTTACGACTGGTGATCGCAAAAATGTGAAAGCCGGCGTTTATGTTGTTGACTTATCTAAGAACAGTACGCAGCACGTTTTTGAATCCCATGAAAAAACTAAATATTTCAAACTTAACTTTAGTGATTCAGGTAAGAATCTCGGCTTTGTGATTGATGCAGATTCTACCAAAGCTTATGTGAGACCAAACGAATTGTATCATTGGAATGCTTCAAACAGCGTGGCGGAAATGGTTACAAATAATGAATCGGCTCCTGAGGGTTACAGAGTTTCATCTGATGGTGCGATTAGTTTTTCTAAAAATGATTCTAAATTGTATTTCGGACTTGCACTGCCAGCCATTGTTCAAGATACAACCTTGTTAAAAGAAGAAATCGTCAATGTTGAAGTTTGGACCTATGATGAGCCACGATTATATACTGTTCAAGAAATACAAGCAAAAAACGATAGAAAAAAGTCATTTCAAACCGTTTATCATTTAAACAATAAAAAGTTAGTTCAAATAGCAACAAAAGAATTTCCTAATAGTTCTAGATTAGGTGATGAGGGAAATGCGGATTTTGCCCTAATTAGTAATAATGAGCCTTATCAATTAGAAGCACAATGGACGGGTCAATTTTCAACTAATGATTTGAGGGTCATAAATATAAATGATGGCACTTCAAAAATGGCAATAAAGAAAAACCCAAACGATGCTAGATTTAGTCCTAAAGGAAAATATGCATATGGTTATAATCAAGTTGATAGCACATGGTATACGTATAACATTGCTACAACAAAATATACAGAACTCACCAAAGGGAAACGTTTCTATAATGAATTAAATGATTCTCCAAATTACCCAAGAGCTTATGGATCTGCTGGTTGGACCGAAGATGATAAGTCAATAATTATTTATGACCGCTATGATATTTGGGAATTTAATCCTGATGATGCCACAAGCAAAAAACTAACTGAGGGCCGTGAAAGTAAAATTACATATCGGAACGTTCGTTTGGACCCAGATAAACGATTTGTAGATACTTCTGCTAATATGTTGCTAACCACATTTAACGAAACGTCAAAGTATTCTGGATACTACGAATATAACTATAAAAGCAAATCTGGTAAACAACTCGTTGATGGTCCATATCGTTATTCAACGCCGCGAAAAGCAAGACTTAGTGATGCTGTTATTTTTACAAGACAATCGTTTGAAGAATTTCCAAATATTAGAATATCAGATTTAAATTTTAAAAATCAAACACTATTAAGTGATGCAAACCCTCAACAAAAGGAATACAATTGGGGTACTGCAGAATTGGTGAATTGGACCTCATTGGATGGATTACCTTTAACAGGAATGTTGATTAAACCAGAAAATTTTGATCCTAATAAAAAGTATCCAATGATTGTTAATTTCTATGAGAAGAGTTCAAACGGCTTATACTCACACAGAGCACCAAATCCTGGACGTTCTACAATCAATTATAGTTTTTATGCGAGTAGGGGTTACATCATTTTTAATCCAGACGTATACTATCGCGTAGGTTATCCTGGTGAAAGTGCTTTTAACTGCGTAATCCCTGGAATTACCTCATTAATAGAAAAAGGTTTTGTCGATGAGGATAATATTGGAACTCAAGGCCATAGTTGGGGTGGTTATCAAATCGCCTATTTAGTAACAAAAACAGATATTTTTAAGGCTGCGGAATCTGGCGCTCCTGTAGTGAATATGATTAGTGCTTTTGGCGGCATTAGATGGGATTCAGGATTGAGTAGGCAATTTCAATACGAGCATACGCAAAGTAGAATAGGAGGAACCCCTTGGGATTATCCACAACGCTATGTAGAAAACTCACCAATTTATAATATGGATAAAGTGAATACGCCATTATTAATTATGCATAATGATGCCGATGGGCATGTGCCTTGGTATCAGGGCATTGAGTTTTTTGTGAGCTTAAGACGTTTAGGTAAGCCATCATGGCTTTTAAATTATAATGGCGCAAGACATTGGCCTTTAAAAATGCAAAACAGAAAAGATTTTAATATTAGAATGCAACAATTCTTTGATCATTATTTGCAAGGCGCACCAAAACCAGTTTGGATGGAACGTGGGGTACCAGCTTTAGAAAAGGGAATTAATCAAGGATATGAATTGTTAGAAAAAAACTAAGATGGTAAAAAAGATAAATTGGGACGATGTTCCCGTAGAACACGTTACAGATAAGATGCAACGTAAAATGATTTATGGAGAAAAGGTGATGGTTGCCCGAATGAAATTTAAAGACGGGTTCCTAGTGCCTCTTCATGACCATGTCAATGAACAGGTCACCCAAGTTATTTCCGGAACCATTCGTTTTTGGTTTGGTGCTAACAAGGAGCAAACCATGGATTTGGGTCCGGGAGATTCGGTGGTCATCCCTGCACACCTGCCACATGAAGCTTTAATGATAGGAGATGTAGAAGAGGTAGACACGTGGTCGCCAATACGAAAAGATTGGCTCGATGGTACTGATGATTATTTAAGAAAAAAATAATGGATTTAGGTCTTAAAAATAAAGTTGCCTTTATAGCTGCTTCAAGTGATGGTTTGGGAAAAGCTGTTGCCTTGGAATTGGCCAAAGAAGGCGCTACTGTCATTATTAATGGTAGAAATAAAGCAAAGTTAATTCAAACGAAACACAGTATTGAAAAAGTAGCAAAAGGCAACGTTCTAGCTATTTCAGGTGATTTAGCAAATAAAGAGGAAAGAACATCAGTTATTGAATCTATTTTGAGTCATTACGATAAAGTAGATATTTTGGTAACAAACACTGGTGGCCCGCCTTCAGGAAAGTTTGAAGATCTATCAATGGATGATTGGGATAACACCTATAAATTGCTGTTGGCAAGCACGGTATCTCTAGTTAAATCTATCATTCCTGGAATGAAACAACAGCAATGGGGCAGAATAATTGCAATAACATCTCAAGCCGTTAAACAACCCGTTGATAATTTAATATTATCTAATTCCGTTCGCGCATCAGTTGTGGGATTAATGAAAACTTTAGCAAGTGAATTGGGAGAATACAACATTACAGTTAATAATGTAATGCCAGGATATACAAAGACAAACCGATTATTATCTTTAATCGAAAATAATCCATCATTTGCAACTGCAGTTAATGAAATTCCGCTGAAACGTTTTGGTAACCCAGAAGAATTTGCAGCGGCTGTTACGTTTTTGGCTAGTGAGCGTGCCAGCTATATCACGGGAACCTCCCTTGCTGTTGATGGCGGTTGGATAAAACATATATTATAAATGACACATATTGATTTAGCTAATAAAACAGTTTTAATTACTGGTGCATCCAAAGGAATTGGCCAAAGTATTGCTGACTATATGATGCAAATGGGAGCGAGGGTTGCAGTACATTATAATTCTGATAAGAAAGGTGCAAAAACTTTAGTCGATAAATATCCCGACACACAATCTAAAATTTTTCAAGCAGATTTAAGTAAAACAGAAGACGTTATCACTTTATTTGCTAATGTTATCAAAGCGTTTGGAGCTATTGATGCCATGGTTTTGAACCATGGAGTTTTCTTACAACATTCAGCTCAAGATAAACTTGACGATTGGTTATCTGTTTGGAAATCTACAATGGCTATAAATCTAGATGCGGTAGGCATATTAACTAAATTAGGAATTGAGCATTTTAGAGTTCAAAATGGAGGTCGCTTCGTTTATATTGGAAGTAGAGCTGTATTTCGGGGTGAAACAGAAGAGTATCTCGCTTATGCAGCTTCAAAAGGCGGTTTAACCTCATTAGCTAGAAGTGTGGCGCGTTCATTTGGTAAAGACAACATCAAATCATTTGTGATTGCGCCTGGATTTACCAGAACTCAAATGGCCGAGGCCTTTATTTCATCGTATGGAGAAGAACGCATACTTAGCGAAATAGCATTAAACGAATTAACAAAACCTAAAGATATTGCACCCTTGGTTGCTTTGATATGTAGTGGTGATATGGATCATGCTACAGGGGCTACGATTGATATGAACGCAGGGAGTCATATTAGATAAAACTCAAGATAAATCATTTCACGAAAAAGCTTTTATCGTGAAACAACAGAAATGTTAAAACATTTCTTAAACCGTATGAAGCATTAATTTTAAACTAATTTAACTTCCACCAAACCAAGTTTTAAATGTTGAGACCCTATCACGGCTTACTATTATGTCATTCTCGGTTGTTATATTTAATACCAATTTTAACCTACTATTTGAATACATAATAACATCTTTAATGGCATCAATATTTACGATATAGGTCCTACTTACGCGGTAAAAATCAGCAGTATTGAGTAATTTTGTTAAATCTTCAAGCTTATAATCAAGAATATATTTTTTACCCTCGTTTGTTACTAAAAATACGGTGCGTCCTTCGGCATAAAACAAAGCAATATTTTGAGTTTTTATGGCATGAATATGATTTCCTAATTTGACTAAAAACCGATCTTTATATGTTTTCTTTTGAATTAAATTTGAGATATCTTCAATTTGGTTTTGAATTATAGGTCCGCGCAAGACTTTGTGCTTTGTTAATGCCTTAGAAATATCTGTAAATGTAATTGGCTTTAAAATATAATCGATACTATTTACTTTAAATGCATCAATAGCATATTCATCAAAAGCTGTGGTAAATATTACAGGTTTTTGAAGTTGAACTTGATTAAAAATTTCGAAACTTAAACCATCCGTTAGTTGTATGTCCATAAAAACTAAATCATAGACGTTTTTAGAATTCTTAATCCAAGATACCGTTTCAGAAATACTAGTTAATCTAGCACATATTTCTATAGTTGCATCATATTTCAATATGTAGCGTTCCAGTTTTTGCATGGCCAGAACTTCATCCTCAACTAAAATTACTTTCATACTGTTGTTAATTTAGGAACATTAATAATTCTCTTATTATTGGAAGATGTGCATTTTATTTTTTGGGTACTATAAAAATCATATTGATTTTTCGTTGCTTCAAGTTTCGATAAAGCAAAAGAACTTGTGATTTTATCATTAAGGGAATAACTTATTTCTAAGTATTCGATGTTTTCGGAGAGCACGACCTCTAGAGGATAGTTCAAGTCTACAATTGTTGTTTTTATAATATTTTCAGTGATTTCTAATAGTGTCCCTGGTACCATTAAAAAATCTGAGTTTACTTTATCCTTAAATATTAATGTTCTGTATGGTAAAATATTAAACAGTTTTAAAAGAGCGTCCAACACTTGCCTTTCTTCCGAATACATTACCAATTGACGTTTTTTTCGAGATAAAATATATCGGTAAACTTCAGCTAAGTGGTCTATGACATTATCAACTTGATTAGGGTTTTTCTGAACCATAATAATTATTGATTCTAGACTCTCAAATAGTAAATCAGGATTGATTCCCTTTTTAAATTGCTCAAAATCTTCTTCTATAAGCTCCTTTTGAAGTTCCTCATTTTTAAGTTTTTTGGTATTGACTTTATACAAATATTGATGACTTATATGCAATAGGATATAAATCCCAGTAATGACACAAAAGATACTGTTGAACAACCATAATTCTTCTGAATTTGGCATATAACCCAAGACGTTTTCAAAATACACACCAATAGAGAACGTTACTAAACAGATGGTAATTAACATAATAACAACCAATTGTACAATGGTCATAACAACTGGATTCGAATGCTTTGGTAATTTACCAAAAATCCAAAGTGAAAACCGTGCAAATTCTTGAATGATAAATGATAGTCCCACACAGATGTACAGTTCTTGCCCTAGAAATTGTTCCTGTAATTGTACGACATCATTATTAATAAGCAAAATAAGTAAATATATAATCACACCACTAAATACAGGGCTTAGTAATCTAAAAAGCGGGTGATGAATAAATAAACGCCTCATATAATTAATGGTAGTTTTACAATAAAATGAGATGTTTTCTCTATGATAACAGGCTTATTGCAAAGCAGTTTGTAGCGTTTTTTAATATTATCGATTCCAATATGAAATGATTGGACTGATCTTGGTGAAATCGTTATATTGTTTGTAATAATAACCTGATTCTTATCATTAGAAATTGATATTTCTAACGGGGAATCTGATAACATCTGATTGTGTTTTATTGCATTTTCCACTAGCATTTGTAGGGTTAGCGCAGGAATATTTGAAGCAAGTGCATCTTTAGTTATATTGATTTCATATTTAAATACAGATCCATATCGGGTTTTTAATATCTCAAGATATGATTTTACCAAATCGAGTTCATCGTTAAAAGGCACTAATTTAGAATGATAACTTTTTAAACTATAGTTATAAATTTGTGCAAGCTCTCTAATGTACTTTTCAGTAGCTTTTTGGTCTTGATGCGCTAGTTCTGAAATGGCATTTAGATTGTTAAACAGGAAATGTGCGCTTAACTGAGATTTTAAAGCTCGTAATTGAAGATCTATTTGTTGACGTTCAACTTTTATTGATTCAATTTGATATGAAGCGTAGGTATAATAGGAGTATAATGCAAAATAAATAATCGTATATAATACAGCAATAATTATAAAAATAATGCCCAGTTTTAATCCTAAATCATTTGTGAATTGAAATTCTAAAGCAAGGTCTTGAGTTAAACTCTTATAAATTTGAATCAATGTTACGCAAAGGAAATAGGCCACTATAAAATGAAGAAATATACCAGAAATAAATCGATTTGCCAATTGATTACGCCAAGGTATATATTGATCTAACTTCTGTGAAATCCATAACATTAAATACGCTAAGAACACACCAAAAACACTAGCATAAATCGCTTCTAAAATTTTAAAAACACTAATTTCTAATCCACTAGTACTAAAATAATAGTACAGCAAATTGCCTAAGGTTAATCCAATAACCGAAATTATTATATGCTTTCTCAAAACAGGTTGATTTATAATGTTTAGAAGGCTATTCATAATACCAAGGTAATCAATCCAATTGAAATTTGGTGGATCTCATTGAATGATTACCTTGATTTAAAAACTAGTCTATGGCTTTAACTGCACGTCCGTAATACGTATCGGAACTGATTGATTTCGCTGCTGTTCTGTATTCAGATTTTACCCGCTCTGATGCGTTTCTTACTTGACTAGAAAAGGCTTTTAAAGTCTCAGCCGCATAATGATCAGAATTAATACTAGTAGTAGCCCTTAATGCCATTATGAGTTGGTCTTCTGGAAGATTTTGATTGGCTAACTTTTTATAAACATTAGAGGCATAATGATCTGAACTAATATTATGCTTTACAATATCCAATATCCCCTGTAAATCATCAGAACTGCCATTCATTTTCTTACTCAATAATTCTGAAATTACTTCACTGACATAATGGTCTGATTGTATGTCATTTAAATTTGCAATGAAGACATCATAAACTCCAGGAGGAATATCATTGTCGTTGATAATCTTTTTAAGCAATTGTGTTTTATAGTGATCTGATTGAATATCTTTTGAAATGCTAATGATTTTAGACATGTTTTGGTCATTCAATTCTCTATTATCAACCAACTCTGTTAATACTTGAGATACATAATGATCTGATTGAATGTTTTTAGAAATATCTAGTAAACTCGCCATTTGAGAGTCTGAAATAGAACGATCGTTAACCACCTTTTTTAAAACCTTAGCTGTATAATGGTCAGAACTAATGCTTTTAGTGGCATTAATATAAGCTTCAATGGTTTGATCATTTGCTAAAAATGCTTTTTGATTACTTTCTAATATTCCCGATAAATAATGATCGGAACTAATTTCATCTCCAGCAATTTTAATCACCCGTACCAAGTCTGATGTATTTAAATCATGTTCAAGTAAAAGTTCAAAATAGCGCGACATCACATAGTCGCTTTCAATATTCTCTATTTCGTTAAGTACAGCTTGAGCACCACCCTTACTATAGAAACGTTGAACTCGCGATTCAGCAGCAATAGTGGTGCTTCTTACCACTTCAAGAAGCACTTCTGCCAACCATTTTTTTCCTTCAGGATTAAAATCTACTTCTTTGCGACCAACAAAATATTGCTTTTCAAGATTCCCATTTCTATCAGATTCTATAACAATACGTCGTTTACTTCCAAAAGATGATTTTTTAATTTCAATAAAGCCTCCATTAGAGATGCCAACGATATCGCTATCGTCATCAGATAAGGTAATTTCTCCTTCATACTCAATTTTAAAATCGTTACCATTCTCTGTCATATGAATGGTACTTTTCCCTTTGTTAGTGTTAATGTTTGTAGAGTACGATTTACGCTTTTGGCTAAATACGTCATTGGCACCTAATAACATAAGTGCCATTAACGTATAGCTTAAAATTTGATTGATGATTTGATTTGATTTTTTCATAACAGTTCTTTTATTTTTGATTGATGGTTCAAATCTATTCGAAATGACACTGCTATAAAAATGAGATGTAGTGAATTACATCATTTATGTAGTGAATTGTAATTTCCATACCACTTGGCCATAATATTTTGTGCTGGTTTATATTTTGGTGAGAAATCAAAACTTTCTAATGCGCCCGCTTTAGTCCCTCTAGTATCCCATTGCCATAAAAAACAACCAATAAACCAAGGTTCGTCCCATAAGCTTTCAAACATAGCTTCATAGGCATATTGTTGAATTTGTGTAGAGCGTTGATTCGTAATTAAATTACCAATAGAGTTCCATTCCCAAGGTTTTATGGTTGCGGCTTCATCACTTCTATAGCCAATTTCAGTAAACAAAATAGGCTTGCGATGTGTTTTTGAAAACGTTTCGAGTACTTTTTTATGTGCTTCCCAGCCTTGTTTTATTTCCGACAATTCAGGGTTATTATGTTTTGTTAATGGAAAATAGGCTTGTATCCCTATATAGTCTAACTCATCCCAAAAACTAATATGCTCATATTCATCATACCAATTGGCGGCATAAGTGAGTTTTCCGGAGTAGATCTTTTTTATATCCTTAATAAGCGCTTTCCATTGTTCTGGTTGTTGTAAAATTGAGGTCCTTAACTCAGTGCCAATACAAAATAATTCAGTTTTTGTTACTTCTGCCATAGTTGCATAATGAAGTATTACATTCCTATAAGTATCAAACCAGTCATCCCATTCTTTTGTTGAACCCAAACTAATATCTGACCTCCATCCGCTTGACATCCATAAATGTGGTTTTAACATCACATAAACATTTTTCTCATGCAAACTTTGAATGGATTTTAAAAAAGTAGTATCATGACGAGTCCAAACACCAATATTTTTAACGGAACTTATTTGTTTAGTTTGTTCATCTTTTTGATATAGAAAAGGAATAACGGCTACCCATTCTATGTTATTCTTCACTATTTCGTTAATGTCCTTTTCATTAGAACGATGCCAACCAAACACGCTCATGCCACGAAACTTGTGGTCTCGGGCATAATGATTATTTGAATTTTCAGAGGTGTTTTCATAAGACGATTCCCACTTATATTGATAGTTATCAATAGCATTCGTTTTTAATAGATAACTCCCTCCAAGGTATAATACTAAAATGGGCGTTATGAACTTAAACGCTACGCCCTTAAGCATAATTTTTAGTCCTTTATACTTATAAACAGTTCTAAAATACCTTACCAGTAATACTAAAACAAAAACTAATATAAATACAAGATGTATAAAAATCACAAATTTCTTGTATGTAAAAAGCGCTGCTAATTCACCAAAAGATTGTCTAAAACTTATATTCTCGGTAAATGCGCGGATAAAAAACCAAAGCGCAAGAATACCACCAATAAATACATAAGTTTTAGTAGCAAGTATTATTATTTTCTTTAGCTTACTCATTAGACATAATCATATAATCAAAAATGGTCTTTGAAATTTTAGCAAGTTGGTCAGTGCCTTTATCAAAATCTTTTAAATTTTTTGATAATAAAACTAGGACGTAGGAACCTCCTTTGGGAGTATAAACAATAGCCGCATCGTGATGTACGCCTGTAATAGAACCTGTTTTATGAGCAACTTCAACATTATCAGGCAAATACTTTGGGATCATATCATTCCATTTTTGATCTTTCAAAATTGACAGCATGGCTTCACAATCTTCTTTTTTTCCCGCTGAACCATCTTCAATTGCCTTCATAATAAGAAATAAATCCATTGCCGTAGTGGCATTGCTCAACCCCAAATCATATGCTTTTTGATCTTCAACCCCTCGAAGCACTTCTATATTTTTAGCTCCCAAACCACGCATGGTTTGTGTTGTTTTTTTTGCGCCCACCATTTCAATTAATACATTTGTTGCAAGATTACTGCTTGCCGTTATCATAGGTACCATGAGGTCAAAAATAGTTTGTTTAGTTCCAATTTTACTATAAATAGCATCGGCGCTATCTTCTCCAATATCCATATTGTATAGGCTTCCGTCGACAATGCTCTTAAATTCATTTATCAATACTATAGAATCTTGAAGGTTTATCAAGCCTTCGTTTTGTTGTTTATAAAGCTCAATCATAACAGGAACTTTCATAGTGCTTGCGGCATGAAAAGATACCTCTGTTTCAATCATAATTGAATTTTTATTATCTGTGAGGTCAAGAAAAGCAACGGCAATATCTCCATCTATGTTTGCTATTTGACTTTTGATTTCGGATTCAAGAGTATCTATGGAAGGTTTTGAATTTGATTTACAGGAAACCACAATCATATTGCAAGCCAAGATTAATGCTACTTTTAAGAAATTATTCATAGTTTGAAATTATTATAACGCACTAATTTAATCATAAATAAAATTAGTTGGTAATTTTAATTTTTATGGATTAGATGCTTAACTTTGAATTCTAACTAACCCTTTTTTTATTTATGAAATCAAAACGATTTGCCTATCAGAGCTTACTATTGTTCTTATTTACAGGCAGTTTAATTGCTCAAGATTTTAAAGCTCTAAAATACAGAACCGTAGGTCCCGAACGCGGCGGGCGTGTCACAACTGTTACAGGAACCCCGATGTTGCCTAACACGTTTTATTTGGGTGCTTCAGGTGCGGGAGTTTGGAAATCTGAAGATTATGGAACCACATGGCATAACGTATCTGATATTTTTTTTGAAACCCCATCCATTGGTGCTATTGAAGTTGCGGTTAACGATCCTAATATAGTCTATGTAGGAACAGGATCAGATGGATTAAGAAGTAATGTGATTAGCGGTAAAGGAATGTATAAATCTATTGATGCCGGAAAAACTTGGGAACATATAGGTTTAAAAAACGTAGGTCAAATTGGCGCTGTTGAAATTGATCCAACCAACAACAATATTGTTTGGGTTGCCGCTATAGGAAATGCATTTAAAGCAAACCCAGAAAGAGGTATTTATAAAACTGTTGATGGTGGTTTAAACTGGGAGAAAGTATTTTTTATTTCCGATAAAATAGGGTTTGCTGATTTGGAATTACTTCCTGGAAATCCAGATATTGTATATGCAGCAGCTTGGAAAGCAGAGCGTAAACCTTGGACTATTATATCTGGAGGTGAAAGTGACGAAGGTGGTATTTACAAATCCATTAACGGAGGTAAAGATTGGGTCAAACTCGAGAAAGGGCTCCCAAAGGGGTTAATTGGCAAAATAGACCTTGCGGTATCAGCAGTCAATTCAAGTATTGTATATGCCGTGATTGAAGCCCCTGGAAAAGAAGGGGGCGTGTATAAATCTGTAAATCAAGGAAAATCATTTAAGCAAACATCAAATAATAAAGGTTTGGTGAACAGACCATTTTATTATACTAATATTGAGTTGGATCCTACAAATCCAGATATTATTTATTCCAATGCCAATCCCTTATTAAAATCGGTAGATGGTGGTAAAAAATGGAAGCGAATGAGTGTGCCACATGGAGATAATCATGATATATGGATAAATCCTAACGATCCTAATTTGCTAATTCAAGCTAATGATGGTGGTGCAAATGTGAGTCATAATGGTGGTAAATCTTGGTCTACTCAGTTTAATCAACCCACTGCAGAATTGTATCAAGTTGAAGTAGATGATCAATATCCATATTGGTTGTACGCCGGTCAGCAAGATAATTCTTCAACTATAGCAGTACCAAGTTATCCCCCAAGTGCAATTCAAAATGCAGGTACGGGATGGATTATTAATACGGGTGGCTGCGAAACTGGCCCAGCAGTACCTAAACCAGGAAATCACAATACCGTTTATGCCAATTGTAAAGGACGATTTGGTGTATTTAATAAGCTTACAGGCATTGAAAAAGGCTATTATGTTGGTGCGTCCAATATTTATGGGCATAATCCAAAAGATTTAAAATATAGATTCCAACGAGTAGCACCTATTCACATATCACCTCATAATCCAAATGTTGTCTATCACGGCTCTCAATATGTTCATAAAACGGTTAATGATGGTATGAATTGGACCACAATTTCTCCTGACTTAACTGCCTTTGAAGACGATAAACAAGTGATTTCTGGAAGCCCTATTACTAGAGACATTACAGGAGAAGAATACTACAGTACTTTATATTCGATAAGAGAATCGCGACTAATTGAAGGTCTTATTTGGACAGGTTCCAATGATGGGGTGATTTCAATAACTAAAGATGGCGGTAATACTTGGGCAAATGTCACACCAAAAAAACTACCAAAAGGAGGGAGGGTAGAATCTATAGCACCTTCACACTTTAATCCTGCCAAGGCCTATATTGCAGTAGAAAGGCATTTGTTAGGCGATTCTAAGCCTTATTTCTATAAAACTGAAGATTATGGTGAAAATTGGACATTACTCTCAACGGATTCAAATGGGATACCGTCAGATTATTACGCGCGTGTTTTAAGAGAAGATCCTATTCGCGAAGGGTTGTTATATGCAGGGACAGAATACGGTATGTTTGTGTCTTTTGATGATGGAGATTCATGGAAAAAATTTCAACAAAATTTACCTGTAACACCAATTACAGATCTTAAAATATTTAGAGGCGATTTGGTAATTAGTACTATGGGACGTGGCTTTTGGATTTTAGATAATATTACGTCATTGCGACAATCTGAAATTTCTAAGTTGAAAGATACGGCGCATTTGTTTCAACCAGATCAAACCATACGATACCGCTATCCCAATGCACGTGGTAAATTCCCAAAATATCCAAGAACAAATGTCACCTTAGATTATTTTGTTCCAGACAGTACAAAAGGCGGTATTAAATTAGAAATATTAAACAAAAGCGGTGTCGTTTTAAGTACAATATTGAGTGATAGTACCCAATTAAAAACTACGGAGAAAGAAGTTGAAGATATGAACTTGAGCCAAACGTTTAGATATGTGGACAAAAAATTAGAAGACAAACCAGGATTACAGCGTTTTGGATGGGATTTAAAACAACAAGGTGCTTGGCAAAAAGATAAGAAAAAGCGATTCAAAAATGGTCCAATGGTTGCACCAGGTGTATACACAGCTAGGATGACTATTGGTGAAAAAGTTATTGAGCAATCTTTTAAAATATTAATAGACCCAAGAGTTAAAGCTGAAGGTATTACTGAAGAGGATATTAATAATCAACTAAAGATGCAAAATGAAATCATTGATTTACTCTCTGAAGCTAATCATTTGGTAGCAGATCTTGAGAAAGAGGCAAAAACCCTCAAATCTAAAAAAGCAAAGGCCAAAATACTGCGTTTAGAAAAAGTTAATACAGTTTTAACGCAATTAAGGAATGCTAAAGGTGCGTACCCTCAACAAATGCTAACGTCTCAAATTTCTTATGTATTGAATATGATTAGTAGAGCGGACCAAATACCTGGAGAAGATGCTAAAGTTCGTTTTAATGATCTACAAACTCAATTCAACACTATTAAAGAGGCTATAAAAGAATAACTTAGGATGAACAAAAAAACATTAACAGACTGTTGTAAACGTATCGCGCCATATATTCATAGAACGGCTGTATTATCTTCGCAACAGCTCAACGCTATTGTAGATGCAGAAGTTTTTTTTAAATGTGAGAATTTTCAAAAAATGGGCGCATTTAAAATGCGAGGGGCAACGAATGCCATTATGCAATTGAGTGAAGCTCAGCGAGAGCGAGGTGTTGTAACTCATTCTTCTGGCAATTTTGCACAAGCCGTATCACTGGCAGCCAAAAGTTTAGATATTAAAGCGTACATTGTTATGCCCTCATCGGCACCTCAAGTTAAAATTGAAGCGGTAAGAGGTTATGACGGTATTATAAGCATTTGTGAACCCACTATTGAAGCTAGGGAAGCAGCAGCAGATAAAATATGTAAAGCTACTGGTGCCACTTTTATCCATCCCTCTAATGATATCGATGTTATTGTTGGAAACAGTTCAGCCTGTGTTGAACTTCTTGAAGCTTATCCTGATTTGGATGCTGTTATTTCACCTGTAGGTGGCGGCGGTTTAGTAGCAGGCACGGCTCTTGCTGTTGAACATTTTGGGACAAATTGCCAAGTTTATGGTGCTGAACCATTTGCAGTTGATGATGCTTATCGTTCTTTAGAAAGCGGAACAATAGAATCGAATACAAATACAAATACCATTGCAGACGGATTACGAACACAATTAGGCGACATTAATTTTCCTATTATACAAAAAGGGGTGAAGCAAATTATAAGAGTAGAAGAGCATGAAATAATTGAAGCTATGCGTTTGATTTACCAACGTTTAAAGATTGTTATTGAACCTTCTAGTGCAGTAGCATTTGCGGCAATATTAAAAAGAAAAAAGCAATTTAATGGTACTAAAATTGGTGTTATATTATCTGGGGGTAATGTAGATTTAAAGCAATTGCCATTTTAGTGATGAAGTAAAATTGACTCGTGTTTATTCGTATTTATCTCCACATTTCTTCATTTTAATATTAGTAGTTCTACGAGATTCCTTTAAAATCAACATTTAGGATTAGTAATTTTAATTGGGAAACCCTATATTTGTAGGCGTATAAAGAGATGTAAAGTGGAAAATTGCTATTCACTGGATCTAATTTTCGGTATATTTTTTAAGTTTTCCTTCCTAAAAACACCGATATTTTGCATGTCTTCCAACAATAGAATATTAATTTTTAAATAAAGAATGGCTAAATCACAACAAACTTATAGTAAAACTGAAAAAGAGAAAAAGCGTTTAAAAAAGCGTGAAGATAAACAAAAGAAAAAAGAGGCACGTAGAGCAGAAGCTAAGGAAAACCCTCAAGGGATTCAGTTTGCATATGTGGATTATAATGGAAATTTAACTGATACGCCACCAGACCCTGCGGATAAGATAAAAGTTGATGCGGAAAGCATTACTATAGGCATACCTAAAAAAGAGGATAGCGATGAAGATCCTTTTGATCCAGTTAGAAATGGTAAAGTCTCTTTCTTTGATACTTCAAAAGGTTTTGGTTTTATTATTGATTCCGATAGTCAAGAAAAACATTTTTGTCACGTGAGCGGATTAATTGATGAAATTGCCGAAAACGATAAAGTATCTTTTGAATTAGAAAAAGGTATGAAAGGTATGAATGCCGTTAGAGTCAAAAAAATATAAGTCCATTATTTTTATTTTAATAGTTATTACATTCCGTTGGTAGCGGCACTATTTGGCATGTCAAAATCTATTGATTTTCAAAAACAAATTTTAAAGAAACTCAATGTTTCTAAACTCAACCCAATGCAAGAAGAAGCTAAGCTTGCCATTGGGTCTACGAGTAATACCATATTACTATCGCCTACTGGAACTGGAAAAACATTAGGCTTTTTGCTCCCTTTACTTAGTACCTTGGATGCAGATACACCAGGTGTACAACTTCTAATTATTTTACCTTCAAGAGAATTGGCTTTGCAAATAGAACAAGTCATTAGGAATATGGGCGCTGGCTTTAAGGTGAATGCTTTTTATGGTGGCCGTTCTTTTAATAGCGATAGATTAGATTTGAAGCACCCCCCAACAATTCTTGTTGGAACACCGGGGCGCATAGCAGATCACTTACGCAGAACAACTTTTGATACCAGTAAATTAACAACATTAGTGCTTGATGAATTTGATAAATCTTTGGAAGTAGGTTTTGAAAAAGAAATGAAAGAAATCACTAATACCTTAACAACTATTAATAAACGCGTATTAACATCTGCAACCCAAGGATTAAGCGTTCCTGAGTTTGTAGGGATGCAAGATGCTGTAACCATTGATTATTTAGAGGACATAAACACCCAGCTAACTGTAAAAACGGTAATTTCTCCTACAAAAGATAAACTTGAAACCTTAGCTAATTTATTGTGTCATATTGGAAACCAACCCGGTATTGTATTCTGTAATTATAAAGATAGTATTCAACGTGTAAGTGATTATTTAGCTTCTCAAAATATTGGCCATGGCTGTTTTTATGGTGGTATGGATCAATTTGATAGGGAGTTAAGTTTAGTCAAATTTAGAAATGGTACACATCAGCTTATTTTAGCTACAGATTTAGCAGCACGTGGATTAGATATTCCTCAGCTTAAATTTATTATTCATTATCAATTACCCCATAGAGCAGAAGAATTTACGCATAGAAACGGGCGTACAGCAAGAATGAATGAAGAAGGTACGGCCTATGTCTTAAAATGGGAAGATGAATATCTACCTGAATTTATTAAGAATGCTTATCCTGAAAAATTAATAGAGCGTCAATCACCAGAACCTTCACCATGGCGAACGCTTCATATTTCTGGGGGACGACGAGAAAAAATTTCAAAAGGGGATATTGCTGGGTTATTTTTTAAGCAAGGGCAACTCCAAAAAGAAGAATTGGGTATGATTGAGCTTAAGCAAGATTGTGCATTTGTGGCCGTAGTAGCAGACAAAATAAATTCTGTTATTTCATTGACCAATAATTCAAGGTTAAAAAAGAAAAAAGTAAGAATTTCAAGAATCTAATCTTGAACGCGCACAATATATGCGATAATACTATTGTTTTCTAAGCACTTTTTAATTTTTTCTCAATTACAGTTTCCTTAATATGAAGTAAACTATTTGCAATAGCAATTAATTCAAACTCTAAAAAACGCTTGTTTTTATTACTAAAATCTTTAATACTAAACGTGTAAAGGCGTTCACCACCTTTTTTAATAGTAATAAAATAAGAGTCTTTATCGGCATCAAACATCACTGAACTTTTATAATTGGTTTCTAATAAAAACCAATAGGCTAAACTGTTAATTTGATTAAAAAGTGAAAGATTAGTATCCATAATTTGGGGTTTTAGATTTGTCTTTACGTTATAATGAAGGTCATCAAATACAAGCCTCATAACAAATATTAGTGCTGTGCTGTTCTTTTTATCGGTAAAGTGGACCAATTAGATTAAAATGAGGTTGAAATGCAGGGCAAATATATTTTTATATACGTTTTTTAGTCTGTATTTTTGATTACAGTTACAAGATATTTTGGGTTACCCTATTGCTAATTAAGTGTTTAGAAATACAATTGTGAAGAATCGAAATACATATAAATATTTACTTTTTTTATTACCGTTTTACTTGGTGTCGTGTGTTACGCATTGGACAGATGCCATACAACAAGGTAGCATAGAATCAGGAGATATCAATCAGGTGGTTGATTTTACGTTTGAAAATAATTTGATTATTGTTCCAGTACAAGTCAATGGAAAAACTTATAGATTTCTTTTAGATACTGGTGCTATGACGAGTATCTCTAAGGAAGTTCAAGCTGAATTTCAGTTTAAAATTATTAGTAAAGGCAAACTTACAGACAGTGATAAAAGCAAATCTACTGTAAATTACGTTCAAGTAAAATCCATGAATGTCGGCGGTATTAGTTTTAAAAATCAAACCGCATTTGTAAGTGATTTAAGTGCGAATCCAATTCTTGATTGTATGAATTTGGATGGTATTTTAGGATCCAACACCATGCGTTTGTGTAATTGGGAATTTAATTTTCAAAAAGAACAGTTCGTCATACATAATAATAGTGATTTCAGCGCACCTAAGAACGCGGCGGAACTGCCTTTTAAAACAGATAAACAATACGACATAATGATTCCTGTTGGTGTGGGTGCTAATAAAGTTAGAAACCTAAAGTTAGATACCGGATCCAATGGCGGTCTCACCATTCCGGTTTCCATATTTAATACGCTTAGCGATAATAAACGTTTCACGTCAGTGTTTACAGAGACTGGAAAAAAGCAATCGGGACTTTTTGGAAAAGCAGTAGCAATTAATCGCAAGTTGACTTACACAGACAGTATTGCTATAAAAGGTTTAGCGATGAAAGATGTTGAAATAAAAACGGGAACTTCTGGCTTGATTGGTAACGAAATATTATCACGATTTGAGTTGGCCATCAATTGGAAAAAACGGGTTTTGTATTTTGTACCTACAGGATTGCCAACAAGTTTTAATGCGACGTTTGGCGTTTCAATTGGTATGAATAAAAATGGTGTATTTTATATTCAAGCCATAATTGAAGAGTCGACAGCGTTTCAAAAAGGAATACGAGTAGGGATGACAGTGCTTGAAATTAACGGCCTTAAATTAAACGATCCAAGCGTTTCATATTGTGATTATTTCCAGTTAATGCTGGAAAAACCAAATCAACTCAATTTGAAATTGCAAGATGCTATTCGGGCTGAAATGGACCTTAACTTAAATAAAGAAACGCTTTCAAATTAAGTTCAAAAAGACTTCAATCATAGAACTAATTTTAAGTCAAGAAATTTTCATCATTAGCAAATGCCGTAAAAAAATAGTATATTTAAAGCTACAGTTCCTTCTCTAAGGGAATTTTTAATAGTTTATAGCCCACTGTCTTTCCTAGAATTTAATTTGTTTAAAAGCATATTGTTTTGCGTATGTAATATTAATCTCTAACAATTTAAAATCCCTATTATGTCAAACACAAAGAAAAACACCACCGTAACAGCAACAGTAGATACGGCTACAATTACTGAAGCAAACAAAAATACTACGACAACATTTTCAGATGATCGTGGTGACGGCGCAGAAGATCCTGGCCATCCTGAAACGTTTACGTCTTCAGTAGATAAGGACAAAAATATTTATTGGACAGGAGCTGCTGATAATGGAACAACTGAAGTAGCAATTACTGGAATTGCAGTTAAAAGTGGATCTGATATTATGAAAAACATAAAACAAGACCCAAATAATAGTTTGAACTGGCAGGCAAAAATTAAAAAAGATGCGACAATAGGAACTACTCAAAGTTATAGTATAACATTTAAAATTAATAATGACGCTTCAAAAGTATTTACCATTGACCCAAAAATAAAAGTCAAAGAATAATAGTGTTTGATCACAATCATTAGTCAAAATTATTTTAGAAATTCAATAAAAGGATTCTTGGTTAATGATTTAAAAATTAATTAAAACTAATAATTAAAATATATCTTTTAATTGCATGATTAAAAAAGGCATCTTAATATTTTTTGTAATTCTAAATTTAAATGCTCAAGATCAGCGTGTTGCTGATAGCTTAGTTCAATATTATAATAAAAACACGTTAAATAATTTAGATAAACTTGAGTTATTAAAAGAATTATCTTTTAATGAATTAAAAAGTGCTGATTTATCATTGCAGTATGCCGATGAATTAATTACTCTTGCTAAATCACTAAATAATAATTATTACCTATATAGGGGATACCTTAGAAAGGGAGAAACATTAGAAGATAATGGTGAAATAAATGAAGCTTTAGATATATATTTTAAAGCTGCAGAAATTGCAGTAAAATTAAATACTCGTGCTGAGGGAATTGCTTATTTGTCAGTCGCAGATGTATATTCCTTAATGGAGGATACTACAAACTCCAATGAATATTATAAAAAGTCAATTGGACTCCTAAGAATTGGGAATGATTCGATTCCTTTAGCTAGTGCTCTTCTAAATGCAGGTGATGATGCTTTTAATTCCAATAATTTTGATTTAGCTCTACACTATTTTGAGGAATCTGGACTGATCTTTAATAAAGTAGATTACTTAACGGGAAAAGCTTATAACCTAGGTAATATAGGTATGGTCTATGCTGAGCAAGGAAAAGACAATTTGGCTGAACAAAATATTAATGCCGCCATTACTATTCTTGAAAAACAAGAAGACTATTATCCCGTTTGTGTGTATTTAACCTATATGGCGGATATTTATGTTAAGAAAAACGATTTGTCTTCAGCATTTAGTTATGCGCAACGCAGTCTTGATTTGGCAAAAAAATACCAACTTAAAGATCAAATTGGGGATGCGCATCTTAAGCTTTCTGAACTTTACGAGCAAAATGGAGATCAAACACAATCTTTTGCACATTACAAAAACCATATTGTTTATCGAGATAGTGTTAAGAATATAGAAGAAGTGCAGAAAATAGCCAATCTTCGTACCGATTATGAAGTTTCTCAAAAACAAGGAGAAGTCGATTTATTGGAGGAAAAGAAGAAAGCGCAAAACATTATTTTGTATGCCACTCTTGGGGTGCTTTTACTTATAGGTGTATTAGCAATGGGTTTATTTAAACGTAATAAATTTATTAAAGCCACCAATAAAATCATAGAAGGAGAGAAGGCGCGTTCAGATAAACTCTTGCTCAATATTTTACCGCAAGAAACGGCTGACGAATTAAAGACTCATGGCAAGGTTAAAGCCAAACACTTTCAATCGGTTACCGTTTTGTTTACAGATTTTGAGGGTTTTACCAAGTATTCAGAGCATTTGAGTCCTGAAGCACTCGTAGAAACCATAGATTATTATTTTTCAGGATTTGATAAAATTATAAAAAAGCATAATCTGGAAAAAATAAAAACCATTGGCGATGCTTATATGTGCGCTGGTGGTTTACCATTTCCATCTGATGATCACGCCAAACGTGTGATTAATGCTGCTTTTGAAATTGCAGCTTTTGTAGACAAAATTCAAAAAGAAGTTGACAAAGAGCACCTTAATTTTAATGTGCGAATTGGCATCAATACAGGCCCTGTAGTGGCTGGGGTTGTTGGTAGTACCAAATTTGCCTATGATATTTGGGGCGATACTGTAAATATTGCAGCACGGATGGAATCTAATTCTGGATTAGGAAAAATAAATATTTCTGAAAACACTTATCAAATAATAAAAGACGATTTTGAATGTGAATATCGTGGCGAGATCGATGCAAAGAATAAGGGCATGATGAAAATGTATTTTGTGAGCGCGAAAAAACATAAAGAAGCTATTAAAATACTTGCTAATGCAGTTTCATAACAGATTTGACAACAATTGGAAAGATTTAATTCTTTTAAAGTCTTTTGTCGGTCAATTAATAAATTCTCAAGAATTATACATTTCTCTAAAGTATTTTTAACTTAGTCTTTGAATTTAAGTGCCGCATAGGAGTGGCAAGTTATTATGCCAATGAATCTTAGTAAATTTCTATTTTGCATCCTCATTTTTAATGGGGTTTTCACAACGCTTTTAGCACAAACGGATTCGATTCCTTCTGAAAAAATAAACATTGAATATACCAATAAGGGGTTCACGTTTACCACGCCAGATAAAAATTATCAATTACACATCGAATCACGTTTACAATTTCGATTCGCCACGCCAAACGATCAAGACCCGTTGACTTTTGATGATTTTTACGACGATAGTAAAACCACGTTCAAAATTAATAGAGCACGGTTAAAAGTAGGTGGGCATGCCTATAAACCCTGGCTTAAGTATTACTTTGAATATGATTGGACTCAAGCGAATTTACTTGATTTTCGCATTATGATTGAGCGGTGGGAATTCTTTAAAATTAAAATTGGGCAATGGAAAACCTATTACAGCAGAGAGCGGGTAATATCATCAGGTAAGCAGCAAATGGTAGATCGGTCTATTATTAATAGACCATTTACTCTAGATAGACAACAAGGGATAGAATTTTATGGGAGAATATTTTCAGAAAGCTTTGCCGATTTCACGTATCACTTATCATTACTTACGGGCACGGGTAGAGGGTCTTCAATAAATGACGATAACAACTTAATGTATGTGGGGCGTCTACAATGGAATATGTTTGGTCGCGAATTGGCCATGTCTGGATCTGATTTA